>CAXSDR010000030.1:0-34624 GCA_964236445.1 uncultured Motilibacteraceae bacterium
TAGCTGGTCACGGCCGCCAGTCGTTGCCCCCGTCGAGGCGCAGCGCGAGCAGCTCCGCGAGCGGCATGGACGTGCCATCCGGGCCCCCCGCCCGACGATCATCGGCGGGTCGCTTGGTTCCAGGCGTACGCCGGTGAAGCGGGCCCGCCGGTTGGCGGGGACCGACAGGTTGTAGAACTCGCCAGCCACGCTGACCGCCAACAAGCCAGATCGCTGCAGCCGCCAGCCCTGCAGCTGTGTCCTGTAGTTGGCACGGGTGTCATAGGCACGAGCTCGCAGGGCGTGCGGCTTGAGCCCGGAGGCGAGCGCCCGATGCGCCCATTGCCGCACCAGCATGCGCGCCTCGCCACTCTCGGCCTCGCGCCGTTTGCGATCGGCGTCGGCCTGGGCTTGGGTGTCCGCGCTGCGCTTGGCCCGCCATGCCGCCGCGTCAGCGGCGGGGTCAGGCGCGGTCGTCATGCACGCAACGGTATTGCGTCGATCCGCGCCGTAGATCACGGCTCGAACAACGCCCGGATGTCCTGCTCCGTGAGGGCACCACTCTTCATCGCGTCACCGTCGACAACCCGGGCGAACAGGTCCCGTTTGCGCTGCTGCAAGGCGACGACCTTTTCCTCGATCGTGTCTGTCGCGACGAGTCGATAGACCATCACCGTCTTGTCCTGACCGATCCGGTGAGCACGATCCACGGCCTGCGCCTCGGTCGCCGGGTTCCACCACGGGTCGAGCACGAACACGTAGTCCGCCTCGGTCAAGGTCAGTCCGACGCCTCCGGCCTTGAGGCTGATGAGGAAGACGGGTGCATCCCCCTGCGTGAACTCCGCGATGCGCGCCGGTCTGTTGCGCGTACGCCCGTCGAGATAGCAGTAGTCGATGCCCTCCTCAGCCAGCCGCTCGCGCACGACCGAGAGAAAGCCGGTGAACTGGCTGAACACGAGCGCGCGGTGCCCTTCGTTCGCCACCTCGTGCAGGTGCTCCATCAGCACGTCGACCTTGCTCGCCCGGATCTTGCCGGCCAGACCTGCATCGACGAGCGACGCGTCCAGACTGAGCTGGCGCAGGACGGTCAGGGAACGCAGGATCGCGATCCGGTTGCGCTGCAGATCATCGAGCAGACCCAGGACCCGCTGCCGCTCCCGCACCAGGTATCTGTCGTAGACCTTGCGGTGCCCGGGGTTGAGGGTGACGTCGAGAATCTGCTCGATCTTCGGCGGGAGGTCGACAGCGACCTGCTCCTTCGTGCGGCGCAGCATCAGCGGGCGGATCCGGCGGCGCAGAACGGCGAGCTGCTCCGGCGCTTGACCGCTCTCGATCGGGCGTCGGAAGTCCTGGGCGAAGCGATCGGGATGCGGGAAGAGGCCTGGGGCCGTGATCGAGAGCATCGACCACAGATCCATCAGCGAGTTCTCGAGCGGCGTGCCGGTGATCGCCAGCTTGAACGGCGCGGCCAACCGCCTCGCGCACGCATAGGTCCGTGCTTGGTGGTTCTTCACGAACTGGGCCTCATCGAGGACGAGTCCGCTCCACGTCACCTCCCGATAGGCGTCCTCGTCGATAC
Source organism: uncultured Motilibacteraceae bacterium (assembly GCA_964236445.1). Lineage (GTDB taxonomy): Bacteria > Actinomycetota > Actinomycetes > Motilibacterales > Motilibacteraceae > CAXSDR01. Next base: position 1,559 of record CAXSDR010000030.1, read on the forward strand.
GCAGCAGCGCATACGACGTGACGACGACATCGGCGTTCCGGGTCAGTTCGGGCAAGGCCGCCCCGCTGCGCCGGCCGGTCTCGGTGATGGCGACCACGTTCAGGGTCGGCACGAAACGAGCCGCCTCGCTCGCCCACGTGCCGACCACGCTCGTCGGTGCCACGACCAGCAGCGGACCGGCCGATCCTCCCAGCGTTCCTCGCTCGTGGGCGCGCGCCACCATCGCGAGGGTCTGCACCGTCTTGCCGAGCCCCATGTCGTCAGCGAGGATGCCGCCGAGCTGGTTGTCCCAGAGCAGGGACAGCCAGGTGTAGCCGGCCAGCTGGTAGGGCCGCAACGTGGCCTGCAGCGACGCCGGCGGATCCGGGCGCGGCGCTTCATCCATGGCGAGCAGAGCACCGACAGCGCGTGTCCATCGTTCGCTCTGTTGCTGGACCACTCCGAGGCCGACCAGCTCCTCCCACAGCCCCGCATGGAAGGCAGTCAAGCGAAGGCCCGGCCGTTGCTTGTCCTGCAACGATCGAGCTTCCTCGACCAGCCGACGCAACGTCAGCAGCTCCGGCCGGTCGCAGCGGAACCACGTGCCGCTCGGCAGGATGACATGCTCGTCACCCGAGGAGAGCGCGACGAGCAGATCGGCCAACGGCACCTCCTGCCCGTCGATGGACACCTCGACGAGCAGGTCGAACCAGTCCGACGAGCCGTCTCGCGCGTCGCTCGCCGAAACCGCGATCAGCGGCACGCCGGTGCTCTCGGCGTAGTCCGCTGCCTCCCCGGTGACCTCGACGAGAACGTCGTCGCGGCTCGCCAGCTCGGGCAGGGTCAGCTGCACGAACTGCGCCGTCTCGAAACCGGTGAGGCGGGTGCCGGAGGCGAGCAGCCGGTGGCCGGCTTCGTCGGCGTACAGACCGGGCACTTCGCCACCGCTCGCCACAGCGGCGAGCAGGGCCTGCTCGGCAACTCGGTCCCTCGCGCTGAGCTGGTCGGTCTCCCTGACGAGCACCGACTCGCCGGCGACCCGATAGGCGTAGAGCCAGTCGAGCACCGCCACGTGACCCGGCTCGAACCTGACGTGCAGTGCCAGCTTCGGCGGCTCGACCTCCGGGAAGTCGACCGTGCCATCTGCGGACTGCACCGTTATCCGCTGCCGTAAGGAGGGATAGAACCGGCTGAGGAACGTCGGTATCTCGCCGGCCGGAACCCGCAGCGTTCCACCCGCGAGCAGCCGTGAGGTCGAGGCATCCATCGGTCGCAGGAAGGGCACGAGAGTCAGCCGATCAGACCCGTCGACGTAGGCGCCGTGCGGCGGTGTGCCGACGAAGATCATGTCGCCCTGTGCCCACGCAGTATCGCCGGGAACCCGCACCGCCACGGACAGCTCGAGGGGCTCGTCCGGTGTCGCCTGCCGCGCGTCAAGGAAGACAGACGCTGGGGCGCTGGCGGTGTCGACCGGCCGTGACAGGCTGTCGATGAAGGCGAATCCTGTCTGCCGTGCGTCCTCGAGCAGCCGCCAGCAGCGTGGCCCCAGGTCATCGAGGTGCACCTGCGGCTCGCCATAGATCGAGACGTACGACGGCTGACTCGCCCGGTAGGACAGGAGAAACGCGCGGATGACATCGCGCTGCGCCGGCTCGATCTTGACTGAGCCATAGCCTCGGTCCACCTCGTTCCAGCTGACGCCCGTCCGGATCCAACGCCCGGACTTGCCCGCTGTGACGGGCCGCAGTCGTAGCCGCGCCGGCAGCGGCTCACTGCCAGGTCGATGTTTTTGCGTGGTGAGGGCGAACTGCAGCGCGAGCGGTGCACCGCGCCGGTCGGTCGTCTCGGGGCTTACAGCCTCGAGCAGTCTGCGCTGCCAATCGCTGGACACGCTTCGATCCGACGGTGCCGCACGCTCCAACCAGCCCCGAGTGATGATCAGCACGGCGGCTACGTGCTTGCAGTCGACTTGCATGGGACAGCTGCAGCGACCGACCCAGACAGCCCCCGAACTCGTTGTCCCAGGGCGCAGGGTGACAGTCGTCACGTAGTTGCGGTGACCGGAACCGTGCACTGTCGCGGACACCGCCCGACCGTCATCGAGCAGGCGCAGCTCGGCTACGGCGCCGGCGCTCGCATAGGCAGATCCGCGCGCCTGGGTGTCCTGGCCGAGCCTCGTGCGGAGCAGCTCGTCGCTGCAGTCGCTGACCCAGGACGGCAGCGTGCCCGTGACCTCTATTTTCACGCGGAGGGCGAGGGATTCGAACCCTCGAGGAGCTTGCACCCCTAGCGGTTTTCAAGACCGCCGCACTCGGCCACTATGCGAGCCCTCCAAGTCCGGCCATATTGTCAGATCGGCCTGCCCGGTCGCCGCCGGCCTCGGCGACCGCTTGCAGCGGTGGCGCCCCTCAGGCGCATGCCCCGGCTGCGTCCGTTCCGAGCCGCTCGTAGACGGAGATGTGACGTCGGCTGTGCGATGTGAACGACTCTCGCGTCCAGCTGGAATAACGCTCGACGCGAGTCAATCCGTTGACGTGGGCCACGACATCGAGTTCGCCCGGGCTCGCGTACGTGTCGCGGACGGAGACGAAGCGGGGACCCTCCGACGTCAGATGCATGAGAGTGCGCTCCACCATGTTTGTCTCGATGTCGAAGCGGGCGAATTGCATTTCGACGTGGTCGCCCCCTACGTATCGCGGTGAGACGCTCCAATTTCCGTCGCGGGCTTGATCGTCGAGCACGAAGGCTTCGACGACGAAGAAGCCGCCGTGGGACAGATGCCTTGCCGCATTGGCGAACAGCGTCAACAGTGCTGGCATGCCGCGTGGATCAAGCACGTTGTTGAATATCAACGCCACCACTGCAAAGCAACCGGGGACCCGTGCCGTCAGGAAGTCACCGAGCTCGACATGAATGGGCGCACCGGCGGCCTTCTCTCGGAACACCTCGAGCATTATCGGAGAAGCTTCGATTCCCGCGACGACGACCCCACGGCGATGGAGGTCGAAAGCAACGCGGCCAGTGCCGATACCAAACTCGAGCACGGATCGCTCCGGACGGCGAAGCGCCAACTCGGCGAGGAAGTCGACGGTAGCGCTCGTCTCAAGCCCCGCCCCGGGATAGAGCGCGTCATAGTCGGCACCCAAGCTGTCACCGTAGGCCGCCGGGTCATATCCGTGCAGCCTTCGGTCATTGCCATCGAGAGGAGCCCCTGGCGTCACACCGGAGATCGCACCACATTCACCGCGGGCGCGCAACACGTTCGACCTGATCTGGCGCTACCATCCGCCTGTGGACTCCAGCCACTGCGTGCGTTGCAGTCGAGCGCGCGGAACAGGACTTCATGAAGATGACTTCGCATCATCCTCCGTGTCAGGTCCCCCGGCGCAGCGACTCGATCGCGCCTGGTCGGAGATTGACGGGCGACTCGTCTGTCCCAACTGCCAGTCATCCGAGGAAAAGCGAGAGACGGGCCAACGACTCATCGCCGCCATCACGCTTGAGATCCAACGTCGACAGCGGGTGGGCGCCGCGCCAGATCCGTATGAAGTTGCCATGCTGGGCTATATCATGGCGCTCCAGAGCCAGCTTGCAGAAGCGGAATCCGAGGCTGTCGCGCCCGCTGCCGATACGTCGAGCACTGCACCGCAGAACCAGCCTGGAGACCTGCAGCGGCTCCGAGTCGCCGTCACCGGCGCTTTCTTGACCGGCCATCCGCTCGCCGTCCGACTGGACAGCTACGACATCCTGCGACGGCAACTCGGCAAGACTTTGAAGGAGCCGCACTGGCAGGTCGAGGATCTTCGGGGTAGGCCGGGGACATACGCGTCCGGCGGAGGTTTCTCGGAGGAGACGCCGCTGGTGATCGCACGGCGCGAGGGCTATGACCTCCTTCCGGTCCTCCGCACGGCGCTTCGGCAGGACGGAGCGAGCCTCGAAGAGCCTCTTGAGCGCTTCGCCCCGCTGATCGAGGCCACACCTGGTCACTTCGTGGTCGACGTCTACGACCTCGGCGTCGCCGTCATGACGGCGTGGCTCGACATCGTGGTCGCCGGCGACGTCGACCTCGACACTGCCGCCCGGGCGGTCAAGAGACTCTCCTGGTTGAGAGCCGATGGGGGGCCTGTCTCGCCGCTTGTCGTTGCGTTGCAACAGATCGCCTCGGCGGTCTCCCAGCAGTATGGAGAGGCGGTGCTCGTCGCTGCTCCAGCAGAGTTGCAGGCCGCGGCCTGGCTTTCCCGGGCGGCTGGGCAGGCGGGCTCCGCGGAGGGCCGCCCCGAGGAGAGCGGTCGCCTCCTGTGGCTGCACCCCGTGCACATCCATGAGGTAGCGAGCGCCGCCGCCCGGAGCAGCATCGCCGAGCTGGCACCCGCCTTCCACGACACGATCGAGCTCGAAGGCGGCATCTTCGCCGCTGGCATCGGCTCCAGCGCCGTCGTTGTCTCGGGTCGTCGTGATGCCGCTGAGACTCCCGTGCAACTCATCCTGCTGCACTGGGCCTACTACGCGCTTTATATGGAGATCGACCGCGGATTGCTTCGGGTGCTAAATCAGCAGCGGTGGAATGAGCGAGCCAGCCTCAAGGATCTCGAAGCCGACGCGCGCCATGCGTTCGCCGACTACCTGCGCGTCATGGACGCGCGCGCCAGGCTCGACAGCACCCTGAGTGCCCGGGGCGGTGACGAGCTTGCTATCTGGGAGATCATTGCGAAGGTTCAACGTTTCGATGTAGTCGTCGACGCTGTCGAGCGCAAACTCGAGATCCTGGACAAAGTGGCGCAGCGCCGAGTAGTCGAGGCGACCGAGGATCGAGCGCGGCGGTTGTCAAAATTCGCCGGGTTCTTCACCGTCCTCACTGTTGTGACAGTGACGATCGCTGTGATTGGTGCGACCGTCGGTTCCGTCAGCAGCGGCGGGATCTCTTCCTTTTGGCTGAGAGTCGCGGTCGTCGCCACGGCTTCGGTTCTCTCCTGTGTGCTCTGGTGGCTGTTCTTCGTCAGGAGCACCAGGATCCCACCGCCTCGCTCGAAGCGTCGCTAGTGGTCCGTCAGACCCTTCGGATGCCGTCGAGCACCAGGCCGAGCAGCCGCTCGTGCTGCTCCACCGTGCCTCGACCCGCCATGCACATGCCGCCGACCAGCTGCATGACGTCGGCACCGTCGACATCCTCGCGTGCCACACCGGCTGCCTGGGCCCGTGCGAGCACCCGACCCGCGGCCGCGCGCATCTTGTCTCGTGAGGCGAGCGCGAGGTCGGGGTTCTTCTCGAACGCTTCGTGCAGCTCGGTCAGGAACGTACGCTTTGTCTTGGCGTAGGCCACGAAGCCGCGCAACCAGGCCGCTAGCGCGTCCCACGGCTCGAGCTCGGTCGTGACCGTCTCGGCCAGCGCGACCAGACCGTCGACGTCTTCGAGATAGACCGCCTCGACCAGGTCGATCCGGCGGGGAAAATGACGGTAGAGCGTGCCCACACCGACGTCGGCTGCCTTCGCGATCTCCTCCATCGAGGCCTCGACACCACGCACGGCGAACACGGCGCGTGCGGCGGTGACGAGCCGCTCGTAGTTGCGGCGCGCGTCGGCGCGCATGGGGCGGCCCACCGTCGTCTCCGTGCTCACGCCCGCATCCTCCTTCACCGACCACGGAATAGCCATGGTCCGAAACGTCTTGTGCAACCGGAGGCTACCTCCATATAGTTACGGAGGAGCCCTCCGCTTAGCCATGCTACGCCTCGTGAACGGGGATCCGACGTGTCCACTGAAACTTCCATTCCGAGCTCACGGGTGAACCCGCAGGAGAGCCCGCCGACCGCACCGCCCGCTGGGCGTACGCCGCACATCTCAGCCGCCAGCCTCGTGCTGGCGGTGATCCTTTCCTGCCAGCTGATGGTCGTGCTGGACGGCACCATCGTGAACGTCGCGCTGCCCGATATGCAGCACGCGCTGCGCTTCAGCAGCACGCAGCTGTCGTGGGTGCTCAACGCCTACACGCTGACTTTCGGTGGGCTCCTGCTGCTCGGAGCGCGCGCGGGTGACCTGCTCGGCCGTCGCCGCACGTTTCTCACCGGCATCGCCGTGTTCACCGCAGCGTCGTTCCTGGGCGGCTTCGCGACGACGGGGTGGTTCCTCCTCGTCGCCCGCGCGCTGCAGGGCGTGGGTGGCGCGCTCGCCGCCCCGTCGTCGCTGGCGCTGTTGACCACGATGTTCCCCGAGGGTCGCGAGCGGCTCCGCGCGCTCGGCCTCTTCACCGCCGTGTCCATCGGTGGCGGCGCCATCGGCCTGATCGCCGGCGGCATGCTCACGCAGTGGGCGTCCTGGCGTTGGGTGATGTTCGTCAACGTCCCGATCGGCGCATTGGTCTATGCACTCGGTCGCGCCGTGCTTCCCGAGACGCATGGCCACCACGGTCGCTTCGACCTGGCGGGCGCCCTCACATCGACCGGCGGCATGGGCTCGCTCGTCTTCGGCTTCGTCAACGCAGCCTCTTCAGGCTGGGGCGACGCACTGACGATCACGTCATTCGTCGCGGGGATCGTGCTGCTGACGTCGTTCGTCTTCGTCGAGCTGCGTGCCGACGAGCCGATCACCCCGCTGCGCCTGCTCACCGGTGGCAGCCGCACCAGTGCCAACGTGGCCCGAGGACTGCTCTTCGCGGGGATGTACGGGCTGTTCTTCTTCCTCACCCAGTTCTTGCAGGACGCGCTGGGCTACAGCTCGCTGAAGACCGGCTTCGCCTTCCTGCCGCTGCCGCTCACCGTGTTCGCAGTGTCCCGGGTCACGAGCCGGGTGCTGGTCAACAGGATCAACGGCAAGGTGCTCATGCTGACGGGCATCGCCATGGCCTCCACGGGCTTCCTGCTCGCCAGCCGGCTCGACCTGTCGTCGTCCTACGGCGCGATCCTGCTCTCGCTGATGCTCTTCGGCACGGGCAACGGCCTGTCGTTCATCACCCTCACGTCCGCGGCCCTCGCCGGAGTTCCCGCCGAGGACGCAGGCGCCGCCTCCGGCCTCGTCAACGTCACTCAGCAGCTCGGAGGCACGCTGGGCGTGGCGATCCTCGTCACGATCTTCGGTACCTTCAGCCGGCACGCGCCGACAGTCGCCGGGCTCGATGCCGCCACGCAGGCGGCGCACGCCTTCGCCTACGGCGCCGACCGGGCGTTCCTCGCGTCGTCGGTCTTCCTGGTCGCCGCGTTCATCCTCGTCGCCACTCTGGTGAAGGTCCCTCGCTTGAGCACCCAGCGTTAGTGGCAGGCTGCGCCCAGGAGTTCCGCCGGCGGGGTGCCGGGGACGCTGAGGCACGGGAGAAGCCATGGCCCAGAGTGATCGCGCCGGTCAGCTGGCTCGCCCCGAAGACCTGGTCGACCTGGCGAAGCTGGTCACCGCCTACTACAGCGACCACCCCGACCCGAGCGACGCGGGACAGCGCGTTGCTTTCGGGACCTCCGGGCACCGCGGCTCGTCGCTGAAGCGGTCGTTCAACGAGGACCACATCGCGGCCACCAGCCAGGCGATCAGCGACTACCGCGCAGCTCACGGCACCGACGGCCCGCTGTTCCTCGCCAAGGACACGCACGCGCTGTCGGAGCCCGCGTGGGTCACGGCCATCGAGGTGTTCGCGGCGAACGACGTACGTGTCCTCATCGACAGTCGCGACGCCTACACCCCCACACCGGCGCTGTCCCACGCCGTGCTGACCTACAACCGCGGGCGTACGTCGGGGCTCGCCGACGGGGTGGTCGTCACGCCCTCGCACAACCCGCCTGCCGACGGCGGGTTCAAGTACAACCCCCCGGACGGCGGACCGGCGGGAAGCGACATCACCTCGCGAATCCAGGATGCCGCCAACGAGCACCTCGCCAACGGGCTGCGCGACGTCAAGCGGGTGACGCTCGCCAAGGCACTTGCAGCCGATACGACGGGCACCTACAACTTCCTGTCGGTCTATGTCGATGATCTGCCGTCGGTGCTCGACATGGCCGCGATCCGCGACGCGGGCATCCGCATCGGGGCCGACCCGCTGGGTGGTGCCAGCGTGCACTACTGGGCCGAGATCGCTGATCGCCACAAGCTCGACCTGACCGTGGTGAACCCGCTCGTGGACGCGACCTGGCGATTCATGACGCTCGACTGGGACGGCAAGATCCGTATGGACTGCTCGTCGCCCAACGCAATGGCGTCGCTCATCTCACGGCGCTCGGAGTTCCAGATCGCCACCGGCAACGACGCCGACTCCGACCGTCACGGCATCGTCACACCTGATGCCGGATTGATGAATCCGAATGCCTATCTCGCCGTGGCGATCGAGTATCTGCTGGGTCATCGACCCGGTTGGCCCGAGACTGCGGCCATCGGGAAGACCCTCGTGAGCTCGTCGATGATCGACCGGGTGGTCGCCGGCCTCGGTCGGCGGCTGCTCGAGGTCCCCGTCGGTTTCAAGTGGTTCGTGCCGGGCCTGCTCGACGGCTCGGTGGCCTTCGGCGGCGAGGAGTCGGCGGGCGCGTCGTTCCTGCGCAAGGACGGCAGTGTCTGGACGACCGACAAGGACGGGTTGCTGCTGGCGCTCCTGGCGTCGGAGATCGCAGCCGTCACCGGCACGACCCCGAGCGAGCACTACGCGCGGCTGACCGAGCAGTTCGGCGAGCCGGCCTACGCCCGCGTCGATGCGCCGGCGAATCGTGACCAGAAGGCCGTGCTCGCGAAGCTCTCGCCCGAGCAGGTGACCGCGACCGAGCTCGCGGGCGAGCCCATCACCGACAAGCTCACTGCGGCACCCGGCAACGGCGCGCCGATCGGTGGCCTGAAGGTCACCGCCGAGTCCGGTTGGTTCGCGGCGCGCCCGTCCGGCACCGAGGACGTCTACAAGATCTACGCCGAGAGCTTCCAGGGTGCCGAGCATCTCGCTCGGATCCAGGACGAGGCCCGGGAGATCGTAGGCGCGGCGCTCGGTTAGCCATCAGTCGCTGCCAGCGTGCTGCGCGATGCCGCCTCGCGCGTGCGTTCGGTGTTGGAGCAAGAGACGACGCAGCGGTGGTGCAGCGCTTGGTCAGCAGTGGGACGCGGTCCGGGAGGACGTCGGCGGCGGCAGCGCGTAGCTCACCGGATCGCGTTGCCAGGCACGCCCGTTCGGATCGGTCCACCGCACGCCGCCATCGGTCTCGCGTTGCCATCGCCACGTGGTGAAGGTCTTGAGGCGGTGGTGCCGTCTGCAGAGGAGACCGCAGTTGAGCTGGTCCGTGCAACCACCGTCGGCGTGAGGAATGCCGTGGTCGGCGTCGCAGAACCACACCGCTGCCGTGCAGACGGGGAATGTGCAGTGCCGATCGCGGCTGTAGAGCAGACGACGCGTGCGCGGCGACGGGGCATAGCTGCTGTCGGACACGGCCAGGGCGACGCCGCTCACTGCGTCCGTCACCACCGCGCGCCATGCCGAGCTCCTGAAGTGGTCACGCGCGATGCCGGCCGGGATCGGGCCATAGCCCGCGAGTTCCACGTGCTCTTCGGCAAGACCTGCCCACGTGGCCGCATCGGCATAGACGTGGACCGCAGGTAGCAAGCCTCGTCGGGACCGGGGCTCGCTGTCGGCAACAGCATGTCGGCACAGATCGACGAGGGCGTCGAATCTGCGCTGGTCGAGGGTGCGGGCGTCGCCCATCGCCTGCAGCCCAGTTGCCCGGAGGTCGAGCGCTGTCCACACCGTCGTCACGTCCATCGCCGGACCGATGAACGTCAATGAAGCCTGCGCGTGCGGCTCAGCACGGCGCGTCACCTGCCGGTCGCGCGCCGCCGACCGCGCGGCCAGCTCCGCGGCTGCCGGGTCGGCACGCACAGCGGCGCGCCGGGCCCGTTGACGCAGCTGTGACGGCGTGGAGCGAGCGCAGGCGCGGAGCGGGTCGTCACCGTCGGTCTCGGTCTGGGCAAGCACTGTGCGAAGCAGGTCGTCGACGACACCGCGCGTCGTGACCGGGTCGAGATGGCGGGTCTCATCGTCAATCACCCGCGCATGCGCGGGCGACAGGCGCCCTTCCTCCATGGCGTCGCGAACGCCTAGCAACGGCCCGGCCAGCGCGCGGGCCAGGTCCACGTCGGCACGCGCCGACCCACCACACCCCACCAGGGCCACCCGCACATGCTCACGCGCGAAGTCATTGACCTCTGAGACTCGATGACCGGCCACGGCAACGACCGCCTTGGAGTGCTGGGCGTTGAGCCATCGCGAGGACAGCTCCCAAGCCTGTAGCAGCCTCACCCGGTCGACGTCGTCGAGCAGGTTCGCCTCGATCTGTGACAGCCAGGTGATAGCCGCGACGCCAGGGCCCGCCGCCACCGCCTCGGCCAGCGCGCTCGCCGACCGGCCGCGCGGCTGCACGACGGCAGCCACGCGCACCACCGGAGACACCGCGCATTCGAACATATGTTCGATCGTAGCACTCACTGCCGACAGTGAAGAAGTGGGACATCTCAGGTCGCGCTGGTCGGTGTCTCGTCGACGTAGCGCAGTGCCTCGTCCACGCAAGCGGGCAGATCGCCACGCGTGTCGAGAACGAGCCGCTCGTCGGAGCGGGGTTCATAGCCTTCGGCCGTCTCGGTCACCTCTTCCCACGTCGGTTGCGTGAAACCAGGGAGGTCGGAGGTGCGCGTCGTGACGCGCCGGCGGTGCTCGACAGCGTCCGGGCACACGGTCTCGATCACGAAGAGGCGCACGCCTGCTGCAGCGGCCGTCCCCACCCAACCCTGTCGCGCGGCCTGCACCGGGCTGACCGCATCGACGATCACCGTGAGTCCCCGAACGAGCTGCGGTGTCGCGATCGCGTGCGCCACGGCGTAGGCCGCGATCCCGGTCTGCTGGCGCGTCAAGCCTTGGCGCCACATCGCAGCCTCGATGGCGTCGATGCGCAGCAGCACCGCCGCGCGCCGATCCGCGATCGCGGCGGCGATGGTCGACTTGCCGGTGCCCGGCAGCCCGCAGATCTGGACCAGCATGGCGTCGGACCACCTGTTCTCGCTCACGGCTCGCTCGGCGCCGCGCGCTCGAGGATGACCTCGGCGACCTCGGGCGCGTTCCCCAACGGGTCACTGACGACATCGGCTCCACAGAGTGTCATGCGGTCTGCGAACTCGCCTGGTGCGAGCAGATAGGTGGCGATGGCGACGCGTGCTGCTCCGCGCCCGCGAAGCATCGCGACGGCCTCGGTCGGTGTCGGTGACGCAGCCGAGGCGTACGCCGCCAGCACCGGGACCCCGAGCTGCCGCCCGAGCTGCTCGGCGACGGACTCGGTGACCGCCCGCGAGTCCGGCGATGACGAGCCCGCAGCGCCGAGGACGACGGCGTCGGGCGGCGCCCAGCCCGCCTCGATGAGCCGGCGCTCCACGACGGCGAACAGTCGGTCGTCCGGCCCGACGGGACGTGCGATCGACACGGGATGTGGAGCGTCGCCCGCGACCTCGGGAAGGTCGACGTTCACGTGATAACCGGGCGCCAGCAGCATCGGCACGACGACGCAGGGTCCGGTGAGCCGCTCGAAGACCTGCCCCACGGTCGGCGAGGCCACGTCGAGATAGCCGACGTGGACCGAGCGCTCCGGAGCCAGCGTGGCCACCCGCGCGGCGACCGTCTCCACAGTGCGAAGTCCCCGTGCGTCCCGCGTGCCGTGAGCGGCGATGACGAGCGGGAGCGTCACGCGCTCACCACGGCAGAGGCAACGGCAGAAGCCGAGCTCGCCAGTGCTGCCACTTCGCCTACGACCACCACAGCCGGGGAGCGCACGCCTGCAGCCGCGACCATCGCCGCGAGGTCACCCAACGTCGCGAGAAGCACCGTTCCGGAATCGGTGGTCCCCTGTCGTACGACGGCAGCAGGTGTCGAAGGGGATCGACCACCGGCCATCAGCGTCGCGGTGATGGCTTCGAGGTTGGACATGGCCATGAGGACCACCAGAGTGCCACCCAGACGGCCGAGGAGGTCCCAGTCGACGGTGCTCGCCTCGTGGCCGGGGGGCACGTGCCCCGACACGACAGTCACCTGCTGGGAAAGCCCGCGGTGCGTGACCGGGATGCCGGCCCAGGCAGGAGCTGCGAGCGCGCTCGATATGCCGGGCACCACGTCATAGTCGATTCCGGCACGCCGGCACGCGAGCGCCTCTTCGCCGCCACGGCCGAATACAAAAGGGTCCCCGCCCTTGAGTCGTACGACGCGCTTGCCCTGCGCCGCCCTGCCCAGCATCACGGCCTCGATGTCGTCCTGGGAAGCGGTGTGGTGACCGCGACGCTTGCCGACGTAGATGACCTCGGCATGGGCGCGGCAGTGCACCAGCAGCTCGTGAGGGGCGAGCGCGTCGATCAGCACGACGTCAGCGGCGGCAAGCATGCGCAGGGCCTTGACGGTCACCAGCTCGGGATCCCCCGGCCCGGCGCCGACGATCGCCACGTGGCCGCTCGTCCCGGATGTCACACCGGATCCTCGCATCCCTCCGGCTGATGAGGAGGGTCGAAGGCCAGCCGGTAGCCCCGCTTGACCACGGTTTGCACGCAGCGGGGGTCGCCGAGCGCGGCACGCAGGCGCGTCATCGCCATCTCCACGGCGTGCTCGTCGGCGGTTGCGCGTACGCCCTCGGGCGCCGCTCGTAGGAGGTCGGTGCGGGACACGACGCGGCCCGGGTGCTTCGCGAGCGCGCGCAGCAGAGCCATCGGCACCGGTGCGAGCGGCTTCATCGCCCCGTCGACCACCACGGCCTGGCCGCGGATCTCGAGCAGGTGTCCGGCAACGGTCATGACCTGTCCGCGCCGGGCCGGCAGCTCCGCCACGACCTCGCGCACGAGGTTGCCGAGACGGGAGCGTTCCGGCTGCACGGTCGGCACATCGGCGCGGTCGAGCGGGCCGGCGGTGACAGGGCCCACGCAGATGGCAAGCACGCTGCGCCGGAACGCGTCGAGCATCCGTTCCAGCAGCCCGTCGCTCTCGGCGGCGCGCATGAGGCTCACGACGGCAGGCGCGCTGGTGAACGTGACGGCGTCGACCTGGCCGCTGACGATCGCCTCGATGAGCCGGTGCAGCGGCGCAGAGTCCTCGGGCGCAACCCAGCGATAGACGGGCACCTCGACGACGTCGGCCCCTGCTGTGCGGAGGGCGTCGACGACGTCGGGCAGGGGCTCGCCGTGCAGCTGGACGACGATGCGCTTGCCCTCGAGGTCACTCTCGAGCAGGTGTTCGAGCATCTCCGACGACGACTCGGAAGCCGGTGACCACGCGTCGACCAGCCCGGCGGCGCGTACGGCGCCACGTGCCTTGGGACCACGGGCGAGCACCGAGGCTGCGGAGAGCCGCTCGCGCAGCTGCTCGCCGATGCCCCAGCCATCGGCCGCCTCGAGCCAGCCGCGGAAGCCGATGCCTGTCGTGACGACGACGAGGTCGATCTGCGTGTCGACACAGTGCTGGGTCGCCGACAGGAGCTCGGCATCGTCGGGCAGCGGGATGATGCGGATCGCGGGGGCGTGCACCACTTTGGCGCCGCGCCGCTCGAGCAGGGAGCCGAGCTCCTCGGCACGACGGGCGGCGGTGACCGCCACGGTCCAGCCGGCGAGAGGCAGCGTGACCGCAGGGACGGTCATGCTCTCGTCCGCCACCAGAGCAGAGGTCACAGGCCGCCTACCTGGACGACGCCGCGTTCAACGCGTACGTCGTAGGTGACGAGGGACACGGTGTCGTCGTCGAGGCAGGCACCGGTGTGGATGTCGAAGACCTGCTTATACATCGGGGACGCGACGGTGGTGACCGCCCCGCGAGTTCCGACGATGCCGCGGCTCATCACATTGGCCTTGCTGAAGGGATCGCGGTTGGCCAGCGCCACGACGTCACCGTCGGCGAGCCGGAAGATCGCGACCTGGCGACCCGAGAGCAGGGCGGCGACACCCCGCTCGGGAAGGAGGTCGTCGAAGCGGCAGACATCCATCCAGGCAGTGTCCCCCGCTAATGTTTCGTCGAGTGTCACGACCGTGTCGGTCACCTGCGCGATGTCGAGCTGAGCGGTCATCGGACAACCTCCGGCGTGAGAGCTGTGATGTCTGGCATGACAGGGATGGTGGCGCCGGCGATCATCACGGCACGCTCCTCGCTCGTGGCGGGCCGCACCTGACCGCGCTCCTCGACGAACACGATGTCGCGGTCCTGCTCTTCGGGCGCGTTGACGAACGAGACGAACCGCCGCAGCTTGTCGGGGTCGTCGAGCGCGTCCGCCCATTCGTCGGCATAGCCGGCGACGTGGCCCGCCATCGCCTCCTCGAGATCGGCGCAGATGCCGAGACTGTCGTTCACGATCACGTCGCGGAGGTGGTCGAGTCCGCCCTCCATCGCCTCTATCCAGGCGGCGGTGCGCTGCAGGCGGTCGGCGGTGCGTACGTAGTACATGAGGAAGCGGTCGAGATAGCGGACGAGGTCTTCGGTGGCCAGGTCTCCGGCGAGGAGCTGCGCATGGCGTGGCGTGAACCCGCCGTTGCCGCCGACGTAGAGATTCCAGCCATTCTCCGTGGCGATGATTCCGAAGTCCTTGCCACGTGCCTCGGCGCACTCGCGGGCGCAGCCGCTCACCCCGGACTTCAGCTTGTGCGGGGCGCGCAGACCGCGGTAGCGCAGCTCGAGATCGATAGCGAGCGCGACGGAATCCTGCACGCCATAGCGGCACCAGGTCGAGCCGACGCACGACTTCACCGTGCGCAGGGCCTTGCCGTAGGCATGGCCGGACTCGAAGCCCGCGTCGACCAGTCGCCGCCAGATCTGCGGCAGCTGCTCGACGCGCGCACCGAACAGGTCGATGCGCTGGCCCCCGGTGATCTTGGTGTAGAGCCCGAAGTCGCGCGCCACCTCTCCGATGACGATCAGGCCCTCGGGAGTGACCTCACCGCCGGCGATGCGCGGCACGACGCTGTAGGTGCCGTCCCGCTGGATGTTCGCGAGGAAGTGGTCGTTCGTGTCCTGCAGCGCGGCCTGCTCGCCAGCGAGGATGTGCCCGTTGCCCAGTGACGCGAGGATCGAGGCGATGACGGGCTTGCAGATATCGCAGCCGCGGCCGTTTCCGTGCTCGGCAACGAGCTGGGAGAACGTTCGGATCTCGCGCACCCGAACCACGTCGAACAGGTCGGCGCGGTTCATGGTCGGGAAGTGCTCGCACAGGCCACGGCTCTGCGTCACGCCCGCTTCGGCGAGCATCGTCTTGAGCAGGGGGATGCAGCTTCCACAGCCGGTGCCGGCGCGCGTGCACACCTTGAGCGACGCCACATCGGCGCAACCCTGTTCATGAATCGCGGTTCTGATGGTGCCGGCCGAGACACCAGCGCACGAGCACACCTGGGCATCACCCGAGGGTCCCGCCAGGGCCGCGCCCGACGTGAGCAGCTCCTCGGGCGACGCCGGCAGCGGTCGCCCGACGGCGCCGCGCAGGCCGAGATATGCCGAGGCGTCACCGACGAGGATGCCGCCGAGCAACGTCTGGGCGTCGTCGGTGACGACGAGCTTCTTGTAGGTGCCGGCAACCGGGTCGGCGTGCACGACCTCGAGTGCGCCGGGCGTGGTGGCGTGGGCGTCGCCGAAGCTCGCGACGTCGACGCCCAGGAGCTTGAGCTTCGTGGCGAGATCGGCACCGGGGAACAGGGCACCGCTGTCACCCGTCAGCTGGGCGGCCACGACCTCGGCCATCGCGTAGCCGGGAGCGACCAGCCCGAGCACCATGCCGTCGATGCACGCGACCTCTCCGACCGCCCAGATCGCGGGGTCCGTCGTGCGGCAGGTCGAGTCGACGACGACCCCACCGCGCGCTCCGATGTCGAGCCCGGCCGCTCGGGCCAGGTCGTCTCGTGGACGTACGCCTGCGGCGAAGACCACCAGCTCGGCGTCGAGGTGCTCACCGCTGGTGAGCTCCATCTGGGCGACCATGCCGTCGGCCCCCGGGTGCAGGGCCTTGCTCGCTGCGCCGGTGTGCACCGCAACACCGAGACCCTCGATGTGGCGGCGCAGGACGGCGCCGCCCCCCTCGTCGATCTGGATCGGCATGAGGCGCGGCGCGAACTCCACGACCGACGTCTGTAGACCGAGTTGGAGCAGCGCGTAGGCGGCCTCGAGCCCGAGCAGGCCGCCACCGACGACGACACCGTGGCGTCGCCCCTTGGCGTGCGCGGTCATCGCCTCGAGGTCGTCGATCGTGCGATAGACGAACGTGCCCGGCAGATCCTTGCCCTCGACGGGCGGCACGAAGGCGTAGGAACCCGTCGCGAGCACCAGCGCGTCGTAGGACAGCACGGCACCCGACGACGTGTGCACCGTGCGGGCGTCACGGTCGATCTCTGTCGCTGACTCGCCGACCCGCAGAGTCAGCGCGTCGTCCTCGTAGAACCCCTGCGGGACAAGGCTCAGGTCGTCATCTGTGGCGCCGGTGAACCAGGAAGAGAGCGCAACCCTGTCGTACGCCGGCCGCGACTCCTCGCACAGCACGGTGACATGCCACGAGCGGTCGGGGTCGCCCGCGCGTACGGCTTCGACGAATCGCTGGCCGACCATGCCGTTGCCGACGACGACGAGCTTCTGGGTCCCGCTCACGCGAGCACCTCCACGGGGGATTGTCGCGAGGCGACAGGGGTGGTCAGGACGTCATCAGGGGCCTCGCGACTGGCGCGAACCATGACGACGGGGTCGGCAGCGGCGAGCCACGCGACGATGCCGTCCACGGCGCTGGCACAGCCGCCGCATCCGGTGGTCGCGCGTGTCTCCTTGGCGATGTCACCGGTGCTGCGCGCCCCCTTCAGGAAGCACGCGGTGATGGCGCCCTTCGTGACGCCGTTGCAACGGCAGACCGTGGCGCGGTCGGGGATGTGGGCCGGGTCGTCGACCTCTTCGACTGCGCCCGCACGGCGCATGCCCGTGAACAGCAGCGGGAGCGGATCCTCGGGAAGCGGCGTCTGCCGGTCGAAGTGCTGCGTCAGCGAGCCTGCAGTCGTCGTGTCACCGATGAGAACGGCACCGACCAGACGACCGTCGCGCAGCACGAGCTTCTTGTAGGTGCGTCGCGCTAGATCACTGAACTGCACGACATGCGTGCCAGCCGGCGCCGAATCTTCCTCCACGTCGCCCTCGCCCATCGCGGCCAGCTCGATGCCCTTGGCCTTGAGACGCGTGACGAGTCGTGAACCGCGGTAGCGCGCGCTGGTGTCGCTGCCTGTGATGACATCGGCCGCGACGCTGGCCTGCTCCCAGGCGGGAGCGACGAGTCCGTAGACCGTGCCTTCGTGTTGTGAGCACTCACCGATCGCGAACACGGCGCGGTCGCTGACAGTGCGCATGCAGTCGTCGACCACCACGCCCTGGTCCACAGTGAGCCCGGCACTACGGGCGAGCGCCGTCTCCGCGCGTACGCCGCAGGAGACGACGAGGACGTCGGCGGCGATGGTCGTACCGTCATCGAGAACGACACCATCGACGCGGTCATCTCCCGTGACACCCGTCGTGCGGGCACCGGTGCGGATCGTGATGCCGAGGTCGGTCAGTGACGCCGCGAGCACGCGCGCACCGCGCAGATCGAGCTGGCGGTCCATGAGGTGTGTCGACCGGTGAAGCACCTCGACCTGCAGACCACGAGCCGCCAGCCCGCGCGCTGCCTCGAGGCCGAGCAACCCGCCTCCCAGGATGACCGCGCGTCGCGCTCCGTGGGCGGCGGCCAGGATGGCGCGGCAGTCATCGAGCGTGCGGAAGGCGACCGCACCAGGAATCAGGCCACCGGCACCGCCCTCACGGGTGAGACCGTCGATGGGTGGCACCCAGGCGCGCGACCCGGTCGCAAGAACGAGTGTGTCGTAGGTGGTGCGCGTGCCGTCGTCACAGATGACCTGCTTGGCGTCGCGGTCGATGCCTGTGACCATGACGCCCGCGCGTATCTCGTAGCCGGCGCCCCGCGGTTCACGCGGGCCGAGCCGAATCGTCGATGGATCGGTCGTGCCTGCAAGCACGGACGACAGCAGCACTCGGTTGTAGGCACCCGAGGCCTCGGCGCCGAAGATCGTGAGCTCGGCATCGGTGCGACGCTGACGAACCTCGTCGACGAACCGTGCGCCGGCCATGCCATAGCCGATGACAGCGATGCGCTTCATGCGGCAACCTCCCCGTCAGCAGCGCGTTCGACGCGGACAGCGCAGACCTTGAATTCAGGCATTCGAGAGAGGGGATCCAATGCGTCGTTGGTGAGGCTGTTGGCGCGGCCTGCGCCGCCCCAGTGGAAGGGCATGAACACGGTGTCGCTGCGGATGTCCTCGGTGACCCTCGCGCGGGCTGTCGCCTCGCCCCGTCGGCTCGTGAGACGGACGACGTCACCTTCGGCGATGCCCAGGCTGTCGGCGAGATCGGGGTGCAGCTCGACGAACGACTCGCGTACGGCGTCGCGCAGCGCCGGCACCCGACGGGTCTGTGCGCCCGACTGGTAGTGCTGGAGAACGCGACCCGTCGTGAGGTAGGTCGGGAACTCGCCATCGACGTCTTCAGCAGGCGGCCGGTTCTCGACAGCGACGAACGCGGCTCGTCCGTCGGGCGTAGCGAACGCGTCGAGGAACATTCTCGGCGTTCCCGGTGAGTCGAGCGAGGGACACGGCCAGAACACGCCTCCCTCGGCTGCGATGCGCTCGTAGGTGATGCCGGCATAGTCGGCCACACCACCGGCACTCGCACGCCGCAGCTCGTCGAAGACCTCGCGCGGCTCACGCGAGATCGGCGACGGTGAGCCGAGACGCACGGACAGCTCGGACAGGATCTCGAGGTCTGTTCGGACCCCGGTGGGCGGATCGAGCGCCTTGTTGCGCAGAATGACCCGGCCCTCGAGGTTCGTCATCGTGCCGCTCTCCTCCGCCCACTGCGCCGAGGGGAGGACCACATCGGCGCGTTCCGCCGTCTCGGACATCACGAGATCGGAGACGACGAGGAAGTCGAGGGCGTCGAGCTGCGCAGTCACCCTGCGCGCGTTGGGCGCCGACACGACCACGTTGGAACCCATCAGCAGCAGGGCTTTCGGGCCCTCGTCGGTGCCGAGCGAGAGCAACAGCTCCTGCGCCGACCTGCCTGCGCAGGGAAGCGACTCAGGCGCGACTCCCCAGACCCCGGCGACGTGGGCGCGAGCCGCCGGATCGTCGATCTTGCGGTAGCCCGGCAGCTGGTCCGCCTTCTGCCCGTGCTCGCGACCACCCTGTCCGTTGCCTTGACCCGTGAGAGTGCCGTAGCCGGATCCAGCGGTGCCCGGGAGCCCTAGAGCGAGCGCGAGATTGATGAACGCCGTCACCGTGTCGGTGCCCTTGGCGTGCTGCTCGGCACCGCGTCCGGTCAGGACGATGGCGCGCTCGGCAGAGGCGAGCAGGTCGACGGCTTCGCGCATGGCCACGGCGGCGACGCCGGTCATGCGCTCGACGCGTTCGGGCCAGTAGCCGGCGACCGAACGCGCCACGTCGTCGAAGCCGCTGGTGCGCGCTGCGATGTAGTCGTGGTCGAGCAGGCCCTCGGTCAGCGCGATGTGCAGCATGCCGTTCGCCAGCGCGAGGTCGCTGCCAGGTGTCGGCTGCAGGTGCAGCTTGGCGCGAAGCGCGGTGTCGGTGACGCGAGGGTCGATGACGATGAGCGCGGGAACGCCCGCCAGGTGCTGCACGAAAGGCGGCATCGTCTCGGCGCTGTTGCCGCCGACGAGCAGGACGGCGTCGGCCTCGCGCAGATCATCGATGGGAAACGGCATCCCGCGGTCGAGACCGAAGGCGCGGTTGCCTGCCGCAGCAGCTGATGACATGCAGAAGCGGCCGTTGTAGTCGATATTGGCCGTCCCCAGCGCGACCCGCGCGAACTTGCCGAGCGCGTACGCCTTCTCGTTGGTGAGCCCGCCGCCTCCGAAGACTGCGACCGCGTCGGCGCCATGGGCGCGGCGGATGCCGCTGAACCGGGTGGCGATCAGGCAGAGCGCGTCGTCCCAGGATGCCGGCGTGAGCGGATCGGCGCGTGAGCGGCGTACGAGCGGGGTGGCGAGGCGTTCAGGTGAGGTCAGCAGATCTGCCGAGGTCCAGCCCTTGTGACACAGGCCACCGCGGTTCGTCGGGAAGTCCCGGCCCTCGACGGTGACCGTTCCGGTGATGGACGGCACGAGCGACATGGCGCACTGGAGTGCGCAGTAGGGGCAGTGGGTCGCTGTCGCAGGCACCACTCGACAGTGCGCGGGGCAGGTGTCCGACAGGGGTCCGGCGTGTTTCGTCGGTGCTAAGTGGGTCTCATTCGGCCAGGTCAGCGGGTGTGAGAAGGGCGCAAATATAGACCCGACCAACATGATCACTTGAGCACCCGAATCAGCTTCAGCCTGACTAGGACTCTTCGCGCCGCGTGTGCTCCCAGCTAGCCGCGCACCGGGCGTGGCGTGGTGTCAGCGTTCGAAGAGGTCGCTGATGCAGATGTCGCCGAGTTGATCGCTGTTCGGCGTCTCCAGGCGCTGGCGCGATGTGCCGTCGACACTGACTACGACGCAGGTGCCGTCGCCTCGCGACAGGATGCGTGATCCGTTGACTGCTCGGCTTACCGGTCCGTCGTTGGGGTCCTCTTCGGGCGCTGGTTCACCGGCGAGGGCGACCAGTTGCCAGGTGTCCTGGTTGAGGACTGACAGCCCGTGCCGGGTCCATGAGGTGCGGCCTCCAGGTAGGAGCAGGGTCATCCAGGCTGGTTCGCAGCGTGGTGTTCCGTCGATGTCGAGCACGGTGGTGACGCACTCGTCGTCGTCGACGGATCGGGTGCCGCCGTCACCGAGCCAGGTGACGGCGAGCGCGTCACCGTCCGGGCTCCAGGCAACGGAGCTCTCGAGGGAGTGGCCGCCTCTGGGGTCAACGAGGATGATCTGGTCGTCGGTGCCTCTGACTGAGCGCAGCGCGATTCTGACTCCACTGCCGCCCAAGTAGAGCAGGGCCAGGCGTTGTCCGTCCGGGGAGAAGCTGGCTGCTACGACGTCGCCGGGTGGGTCGGCCAGGGGAACCGGGTCGCCGTCTGGTAGGTCGATCAGCGCGAGGACGCCGAAGCGGAGATTCACGATGAGCACGCCGCCGTCGGGTGAGAGGTCGACGGGGCGCTGCTCCCAGGGCAGCTGCCCGAGAAGGTGGAAGCGCCCGTCGGGGTGTGAGCGCGCCGAGTTGCCACGGCTGGTTCGTCCCACAAGGTCATAGGCCATGACACCGAGGATGCCCGTCGTGCCAGGCGCTGCCAGCAGGTTGGTCCAGATGGGTGGGGCTCAGGTTGGACACGACCGGATCCAGGACTTACTTAAGTCCTAGGCTCCCGTCTCACAACCAGCTCCCGGTGCGGGTCTCAACGCCAGCAAACCAGAGCCCCTACCGCCAGTGGTCCGCCGGTGCAGGCGCTGGACCGGACCCAGGCGTCGCTGCCGATGGTCAAGGGCCGCGCGGCGACGATTTACCTCGCCGCGCACAACGACGATCCGAAGCCCTTCATCTGGACCGCCACAGCCGAAGACATCCTCACCAAAGTCGCCCGCGGACGCGTCGCCCTCCAAGCCGCCAACCATTAACGAGACACACCACTAGGTCAGTCTTCGCCGGCTGTCGACAGCGCCGAAACAGAAGTGTCGACATCCCGTGTTTTATTGGCAACCGTTCGACCGCGGCTGTCAGTGAGAGGCCCTGCAGGTCACACGCTGAAATGGCTTGGAGAGTTTCCAGGAACCCTGCGAGGCGAGTTCGTCGATTGCGCACGCTCAGGCGAGTCCTGGCGGCTCGCGTGGTCAGCGCTGTGGTCGTGCGCCTCGCTCCATCTGCTCGAGGCTGTCGAGGCGCTGAAGTCGGACTCGCGCTTTGTCGAGTGCGGCCTGGGCGCTTCTGCATTGGAACTGCACGGCGAAGACGGCGGGGCCTCGACCGGATCGCTCCGCGATGGACAGCAGAAGTGCGGGTACGATCACCGCTCCCAGAAACGCAGCCAGGGGCGTCCATCCAGGGGCATGGCCGGCTTTGGGGGTGAGTGTCACTTGGACGGCAGTCAACCCGGCGATCGTGAAGAAGCAGTACCGCTGGATGTGCCACGTCCAACGCAGACCCGGCTCGGTCGACAGTTTGATGGTCCAGGGGATGAGGGTGAACATCAGCAGGCTTGCCGTAAGCAGCATGACGCCGATCGGGAGCCCCGCGTTGAGATGCCAACTACCACGAGCGTGCGATGTCTCTCCAACGCCGCCTAAAGCCGCAGCCGCGACGAGAGCAGTCACTGCTCCGGCAACCACGCCGATGAAGAGCACGGCCTTGACGGCGATGGCGGTCCTCGACGTGGGTGTCACCCTGTTCGCGATGACGTCCTGACGCTTTTGCGCTGAGGCGATCTTCCGGGCCAGTTCCCGCGCGATCATCGAGCGGTCGCGGACCCAAGACCTGGAGGCGGCACTCACCCAC
Organism: uncultured Motilibacteraceae bacterium; assembly: GCA_964236445.1. Classification (GTDB taxonomy): domain Bacteria; phylum Actinomycetota; class Actinomycetes; order Motilibacterales; family Motilibacteraceae; genus CAXSDR01. The sequence continues at coordinate 23,979 of CAXSDR010000030.1, forward strand.
ACTGCGAGCGCACCGCCCACAGCCAGCAGACTGGTTTGCGGCCAGGTGTCACGATCTGGATTGCCCAACTGAATCAGCGCTGCGGCAAGGGCGAAGACGGCTGCGAGCGAGCTCGCGTAGGACGTTTGCTCCGCCCAGACGTACCCACCTATCCAATCTTCCGGTCCCTCGTGTACGTTGAAGCGCGGCGCGGTTGACACCGCGATGCTCAGCGCGGCCACCACGGTGAGCAGTCCGAACACGATGACTGTGGTATCGGCGGGTGAGATGCCGCTGTAGAAGTCGGTGTGCGCCCACCACCCTTCGTCGCGGGTGCGTCGTCCATAGCCGATCGCGACCTCGAAACCCCCGGCTATGAACGCGGAGACGAAAGCACCGGCAAGGGCTGAGTCGCGGACCTTCTTGCGAACCGAAGCGGTGGCATCCGCGAGGGCTTCGATGCCGTTGAGGTCGTGCGGGGAGTCCACTTCACCGGTCGCACGCAGCCGGTCAACGCCGCCTGTGTACGGCCTTTCGCTCCCAGGGGTACTGCGCTGATCCACCGGCAGCCGATGCAAGATCAGTAGCAGTGTCACAACACGCCAGGCAAACATTTGATGTCCTCCCGTCTCGGGTTCGGGGCAGTAACCCGAACGCTGCGAGTGTGGACCCGACCACCGACAGTGCGTGGGTGGCGAGCACCGACCAGCCAGCGATGCAAGAGCATCACTGCCGTCTTGGACTGGTCTATAGACCGGCTGCTGCCGAGGGGGTCCACGAAGCCGTGGATGCGGGTGCGCGACATGGGAGAAGCAAGTCCGGGATGCAGCCAGCTAACGTCGGGCTCGCGGGACTTGAGGCCCGGTTTCTCGGCACGCTGCACCCACGTGGCCGCAGGGGTGCCGCGGCCAGACTTTCCCGCGTGGCACTGGCCCGACTTCCTCGGCTGTCGACACCGACGACACCCCTTGACGACGCAGCCCCGGACGCCACGCACACCGGCCGCCGGCCGAGCACGCCCGCAGCGGTGGAATCAGGTCGGCCCACGTCCTGGGTCGACGCAGCAACGTGACCCACGGGTTCGGGCCAACATCCGTCCGGCGCGCATCATACGATCCGGCACGCCTGGGAATTCCTGCAAGCACCTTGACGGCGGGTGGAGCCATGGCTAACGTCCCACTTCTCCGCCGCTCCTGCCTCCTCGGACGAACGGCCCTTCGACACACAGCGACCCGGAGTTCCGATGCCTCGTTCCCTGCTCCCTCGGCCAGCGATGACAACGTTGTCCCGATGGATCTCGAGCCGCCGGCGCCTCGGTGTTGTCGTGACGACGTGCCTGGTGGCAGCGACCACCGGCGTCACGCTGAGCACGTCCGCCGCGACCGCAGCGGTCGGTGACCCCGCGGCTCTGGTCAACCCGCTGCTTGGCACCACGAACGGCGGCAACACCTTTCCGGGAGCCGACGCGCCGTTCGGAATGGTGCAGTGGAGCCCGGACACCCCGTCACGTCCCGAGGGAGGCAACTACTCCTACGCTGACACCACGATCACCGGATTCAGTCTCAACCACCTCTCCGGACCGGGCTGCAACGTCCTTGCCGACGTGCCGATCCTGCCCACGACCGGCGGGATCGACAGCAACGCGACGTCGTCGTTCTCCCACAGCGATGAGACCGCGAGCGCCGGGTCCTACGCCGTGAAGCTGGGCAACGGCGTACGCACCGAGTTGACGGCGACCTTGCGCACCGGGATGGCACGCTTCACGTTCCCGTCGACCAATCAGGCCAACCTGCTGTTCAAGCTGGGCTCGGCGGCCACCACCACGGACGCCATGAGCTTCACGAAGGTCAGCGACACCGAGGTCAAGGGCTGGATCCGATCCGGGCACTTCTGCGCCGACAGCCCGACCTACACGTTGCACTTCGACATGGTGTTCGACCGCGCGATGTCGGGCAACGGATCGATGTCGAACGGGAACTACGTGACGTTCGACGCGTCGAGCAACTCCGTGGTGCGGGCGAAGGTGGGCGTCTCCTATGTCTCCGACGACAACGCTGCCGCCAACCGCAACGCCGAGATCAGCGGCTGGGACTTCGACGCCACCCGCACCGCGACCCACAACGCGTGGAACGACATGCTCGGCCGCATCGCCATCACCGGCGGCACACACGACCAGCAGGTGGTGTTCTACACCGCGCTCTATCACTCGCTGCTGCATCCGAACGTCTTCAGCGACGCCAACGGTCAGTACACCGGATTCGACAACCAGGTGCACGCGGTCTCGGGATCGCAGAAGGTGCAGTACGCGACCTATTCGGGCTGGGACATCTATCGCACGCAGGCCCAGCTCGAGGCACTGGTCGCGCCGCAACAGGCCAGCGACAGCGCCCAAAGCCTCATCAACGACTATGCCCAGGGCGGCTTCCTGCCCAAGTGGCCGCTGAACCAGACCGACACCGACATGATGAACGGTGATCCGGCGCCGATCATCATCTCCGACTACACAGCGTTCGGTGCGACGAACTTCGACACGGCCGCAGCCAAGGCGGCGATGGTCAAGCAGGCCACCAGCACCAACAGGATCCGCAAGGGCCAGCACTACATCAGTGAACTCGGTTATCTGCCGTCCGACGGCGTCTACGAGCCGGGCTTCTACGGCTCGGTGGCGACCCAGCTGGAGTACGCCTCCTCGGACCTCGCGATCTCGGCGTACGCAGGACGTCTCGGCGACACGACGACGCAAAGCCAGTTCGCCAACCGCGCTCAGACCTGGCGCAACCTGTTCAACACCTCCAGCGGCTTCATGCAGCCGAAGCTCGCAGACGGAACCTGGCGGGCGAACTTCGACCCTGCCAGCTCTCAGGACATGGTCGAAGGGACGTCCTGGCAATACACCGGGATGGTGCCGTTCAACGTCCGTGGGCTCGCCGACGCCATGGGCGGCAACGCCAAGATGATTTCCTACCTCGACCACGTGCTGTCGGACTTCCATGGGGCGAGCAACAACTCCAGCACCGCGGACATGGGCAACGAGCCGTCGATGGAGTTGCCCTACGAATACGATTATGTCGGGCAACCGTGGCGCACCCAGCAGATCGTGCGCCAGGTGGAGGACCAGTTGTGGACCAACGATCCCGCCCACTGGGGCCTCGGCAACGAAGACCTCGGCACGATGAGCGCGTGGTATGTCTGGTCGGCCATGGGGATCTATCCGATGACGCCGGGCACCGCTGACCTCGCGTTGAGCAGCCCGCTGTTCACGAATGTGAGCGTCTCGCTCGGCAACGGGTCGACGATGACCATCAATGCACCACAAGCCGCCGACAACGCGCCTTACGTGCAATCGGCGAGCTTGAACGGGTCATCCTGGAACAAGGCCTATCTTCCCGCGTCGTTCCCCATCAGCGGTGGAACGCTGAACCTGACGCTCGGCACGAGCGCCAACACCGGTTGGGCGACGGATGCGGCGGCCGCACCCCCGTCGTACGCGGGTGACGGCGGCGCGTTTCCCCCGATGGCAGGCACCACGACGGCGCCGATCGTGTCAGCGATTCCCGGCAAGTGCGTGGATGTCGACCATGCCAGCAGCGCCGACGGCACCAAGGTGCAGGTGTGGTCCTGCAACGGTTCCCCCGCCCAGACCTGGACGGCTCCTGGCGACGGATCCCTGCGTGCACTCGGCAAGTGTCTCGACGTCATCGACTCCGGCACCGGCAATGGCAGCAAGCTGCAGCTATGGACGTGCAATGGCGGCGCACCTCAGCAGTGGACCTACTCCGTCGCGACCGGAGCTCTGCGCAACCCGGCTTCGGGCCGGTGCCTCGATGACCCCAACAGCAGCACGGTCGACGGGACGCAGTGGCAGATCTGGGACTGCAACGGCAGCAACGCACAACGATTCACGGCACCAACCGCGTCAACAGCATCGACGGGATCGACCAGCACTTCGACGACACGCACCGGCGCCGTGATCTCCGTGCTGGGAGGCAAGTGCCTCGACGATACGGACGCCAGCACCAGCAACGGCAGCCTCATCCAGATCTGGGACTGCAACGGCGGAAATCCGCAGAAGGTCACCGTCGGAACTGACGGGACGCTGCGGATCGTCGGCAAGTGCGTCGAGGCATCGGGTGGACTCACGGCTGATTTCACCCCGGTCGACCTGTACGACTGCAACGGTTCGGGTGCCCAGCAGTGGACCTACAACACGGCGACGCAGGCATTGGTCAATCCGCAGTCGGGTCGGTGCATCGACGTGCCGAATTCCGACAACAGCAACGGCGTGAAGTTGGACATCTTCGACTGCAACGGCACGAGCGCCCAGCGCTGGACATTGCCTAGCTAAGCTAAGGGTCAGGATCGCGCCGACACCTACCGTCCGTCGAACTCCTGGCGCACGCTCGCCGCGACACGGCTGAGCGCGGCGCCGAGGTGGCGCTGTTGGGCGGCGCTGAGGGGATCGAACACGAGTCGCTTGACCTGCGCCACGTGCTCCGGTGCGCTCGCGACGACCTTTTGCCGTCCAGCCTCCGTCAGGGTGGCAAGCGTGTATCGACCGTCGGTACGGTCGGGTCGACGGGCAACCCAGTCGCGGGCCTCAAAACGATCCATCACCTTCGAGAGGCGCGGCTGGGTGCTATCACAGGTCCGACTCAGATCGCTGAGTCGCATCGTCCCCCCGTCCGACATGGACAGCCGGGCCAGAACGCTGTATTCGAAGTTGGAGATGCCTGCGTCTTCCTGCAACTGACGGTCGAGGACCATGGGAAGCGCGATGACCACGGTGAGCAGAGCCTGCCACAGGTCCTGCTGGTCGTCGTCGAGCCAGGAGAACGGCGCGTTCATGTGGCCCAACATACTTGCGCGTCGCCGGTGCTCCTTTGCTGCATGGCTTGTCCGCCCTTCTCGCCTCGAACCTCGGAGCGTGGGTTCTCGCGCCGCGAGATCCGTCGTAGTGACGAAGCGCCGCCTGCCGACGGCAGGCGGCGCTTCGGAGCCCGTACAGCGGGCAGTGTGGTGATCAGGGTGCGACGAGCACGGTCTTGCCGGGAAGTCGCCCGGCGCCGGCGTTCTCGTGCACCTCTCGCAGTTCGACGATCGGGCGGCGGTCGGCCACGTGCAGCCGCAGTCGGCCGGCATCCACCTTGGCGACCAGGTCACGCAGCTGGGCGGCGTCGCTGCGCACCCACAGACTGGCCGAGCGCACCGAGCGAGCGGAATCCTCGGGTATCGGGCCGGCTGTGCTGGCGGCGATCCCACCGTCGGCGACGAACCGGGACAGCGCCACCGCGTCGTCCGGAGTGACGCGTACCAGGTTCAGCACCACCTCGAACGGACCGCCGACGGCGTCCGGACCTGCGGCGAGATCCAGGCGGCCGACGATCCGGTGCGCGCCATAACCCTCGAGGCGGTCCGCATGTTGCGGGTCATCCGCGGCAGTCACCTGCGCCCCGGCATCAGCGGCGAGCTGGACCGCGAGGCTGCCCACTGCGCCTCCCGCCCCATTGACCAGGACGGTCTGACCCGGCTTCAGCTCTGCGAGCTCGAACAGCGCCTGCCAGGCCGCCAAGCCGCTCAGTGGTAGCGCCGCGGCATCGGTCAACTCGGTCGTTCGGGGCGCCGCGACCACGGCGTCGGCCGGGGCGAGCACGTACTCGGCGGCCGCGCCGCCGGCGTCGAGGGGCAGCATCGCCACCACTCGGTCGCCGACCGCCACACCCGTGACCCCCACGCCGAGCTCGGCGACAGTGCCTGCGAGGTCGATCCCGGGCACGAACGGGAGAGTGATCGGAATCATCTCGGCCAGGACCCCTGCACGAATGTGGTCGTCGACGGGGTTGAAGGACGTGGCCGCGGCTCGCACCAGCACCTGCCCGGCGCCGGGGACCGGGCGTTCGACCTCTTCGTAGCGCAGGACCTCACTGCTGCCGAACTCGTGGAAACGCACTGCCTTCATGGGTTTTCTCCTTCTGATATTTGCGGTTGATGTTGTGGCAGAGGCGTGCTCGCCGTCCGCTTCCGCCGATCGAGGTTCCTCTTCACCCCGCCGAGGCGGACCCTCAGCTCATCTGCAGCGACCGGATCGAGTTGCCCATCACCATCCGGTCGAGTGCACTCACGGCACTTCCGCGATCCGAGGCGGCGCCGACCGTGGCCAGCAGCGGCACGTAGTGGTCCGCCGTCGGATGGGCGACCGCGGCACCGGGCGCCTTGCTGCGGTAGTCGGCGAGGGCGTCGACGTCGGCTCGTGCGAGAGCGTCGGTTGCCCACTCGTCGAATGCCTCGGTCTCAGCGACAAGTGCCGGTTGGCGGAAGACAGCGAAGCTGTGCGTCATGAAGCCGGAGCCGAGCACCAGGATTCCTTCCTCGCGCAGGGGCTGCAGGCGTGCCCCCAGCTCGAGCAGGGCACGCGGGTCAAGGCTTGGCATCGAGAGCTGCACGACGGGGACGTCGGCGGCCGGGTACATCGCCATGAGCGGGATGAACGCGCCGTGGTCGAGACCGCGGTCGGTGAACTCGTGCACCGTCGTCGTACGACTGAACAACCCCTTGAGCCGGCGGCTCAGCTCGGTGGCGTCCGGGGTCGCGTAGGGGAGCGTCTTGAATCGGGGGTGGAAGCCGCTGAAGTCGTAAAAGAGCGGGGTGCCGGCAGCTGTTCCGGAGATCGCGGCCGGCGCTTGCTCCCAGTGCGCCGAGATGACCACGACGGCCCTGGGTCTGGGAAAGGACTGGGACCAGTTGAACAGGTCGCCGAGCCACTGCGGATCGTCGAGGGTGAACGGGGCTCCGTGGCTGACGAAGAGGCTGGGCAGCGGCCCGGCGGCAGGAGTCCACGCGGGTTGCGCGCGTGCCAGCGGCAGCACCCGGGCAAGGTGGTCGTCATACGCCCCTGCTGGTCGATCGGACCGGACAACGGGAGTCAAGCTGCTCGCGGTGGTCGCCGATGTCGATGTCTTCACGGTTGATCACGTCGCTTCTCTGATCGTCCTACTTGCCCCGGCAAGTCTCAATGTAGCCCATGGCGGTTGCCTAGGCAAGTGAACGCTCGCTACCGGCACCGCCTCTCCCGAGCGGCACGGTGAGCTGCGCCGCGACGTGCGCGCCGATGATGCCCGCCATGTCGGTCGCGCCGCCGTCGTGCAGCCACTGCACCTGCAACCCGTCCATGAGGGCGACCAGCTGTGGGCCGGCGACATCGGGGTCGATGTCCTCGCGCAGCTCGCTTCGCGCCTGCAGCTCGACATAGGCACGTGTCGCGCTGGAGACCGCGTTCTTGTATCGCTGCGCGAAATAAGCGTGGGCTGGGTGCTCGGCCGCTGTCGCCTCCGCGGAAAGGACGACGAAGAGCTCGACGATGCCTCGCCGGCTCGCATTGAGCGCGACGAGTCCGATCAACCGGCTCAGCGTCCCGGCGCCCGTCGTCGTCTGCGGTGACAGCCACGCATCGTCCACGGCGTCACGCTGCTCGAGCACGGCGAGCAGCAGAGCGGCCTTGGTGGGGAAGTGATAGATGAGGCCGGGGTGGGAGATGCCACATCGTGACGCCAGCTCGCGCAGCGAGGCACCTCGGTAGCCGGACTCGCCGAAGACGCCCAGGGCGCGCTCGATGATCTCCTGTCGAGTCGCTCGTCCCCTGGCATAGCCGCGTGGGACCTCGGTCGTCACCGTCACCCCTTGCGTCGCGAGACGGACGTTCCCGGCCACCGTCTCACGCTCGCGCAATACTGACCAGCCGGTCAGTTTTGGGCTACGGTGGCGGGAATCGCACCCCCGAGCCGGATGGACGACGCGTGACCACCGCACTGCCCTACCTCGACGCCACACTGCCCGTTCACGAGCGAGTGGCGGACCTGCTCGCGCGGATGACGCTGCCCGAGAAAGTCGGGCAGATGCTGCAGCTGACGGCCGAGAACGGGGTTCGCGAGCTGATCGAGGACAGGCACGTCGGGTCGATCCTGCACACCTCGCCCGAGCGCGTCATGGAGGCGGGCGAGCTCACGGGACAGACCCGTCTCGGCATCCCGCTTCTCGTCGCGGAGGACTGCATCCACGGGCACTCGTTCTTCGAGGGCGCCACCATCTTCCCGACACAGCTGGGCATGGCTGCCACCTGGGACACCGCACTGATCGAGCAGGTCGCGCGTACGACCGCCGTGGAGGTGGCGTCCACCGGCATCCACTGGACGTTCTCGCCGGTTCTGTGCATCGCGCGCGACCTGCGGTGGGGCCGCGTCAGCGAGACATTCGGCGAAGACCCCTTCCTCATCGGCGAGCTCGCGTCGGCGATGGTGCGCGGCTACCAGGGCGACGGCCTGTCCGACGCGACCGCGATCCTCGCGTGCGCCAAGCACTTCGCGGGCTATTCCGAGACCCAAGGCGGTCGCGACGCGAGCGAGGCCGACATCTCCCAGCGGAAGCTGCGTTCCTGGTTCCTGCCGCCGTTCGAGCGCGTCGCCCGCGAGGGGTGTGCGACCTTCATGCTCGGCTACCAGTCGATGGACGGCGTCCCGATCACGGTCAACAACTGGCTGCTGAACGACGTGCTGCGCACCGAGTGGGGCTACACCGGCATGCTGATCACCGACTGGGACAACGTGGGCCGCATGGTGTGGGAGCAACACGTCTATCCCGATGACACGCAAGCAGCCGTGGCCGCCGTACGCGCGGGCAACGACATGGTCATGACGACGCCCCAGTTCTTCGAGGGCGCGCAGGACGCCGTGGCGCGCGGCCTTCTTGCCGAGTCGGAGCTCGATGGTGCCGTCGGTCGAATCCTCACCCTGAAGTTCGAACTGGGGCTGTTCGAGAACCCACGGCTACCCGACGTCGCCCGCCAGGCACAGGTCATCGGCGCGGCCGGGCACCTCGCGCTGAACCTCGAGGTAGCTCGTCGCTCGCTCGTGCTCCTCACCAACGACGGAACGCTTCCACTGGACGGCGGCTTCGCCGCGGACGAGTCGGGACGAGCCGCGTCGTCGACCGCGACCACCAAGTCGATCGCCGTCATCGGCCCGAATGCCGACGACCCCGACGCTCATCTCGGCGACTGGGCCGGGGCGTCGGGGCAGGCTCCGTGGCTGATGCACGGCCATCCCCGCGAGTTGACATCCACCGTGCTGGACGGCGTGCGCGCATGCGCACCCGGGTCCTGGACGGTCAGCCATGCCCGCGGAGCCGACATCCTCACCGTGGTGCCAGACCCACAAGGTGCCTACTTCCCGGACGGCCAACCTCGGCCGCAGATCGTCGCGCCCGCGCCCGTCGACGACGCCCTACTCGCCGAAGCGGTGGCGCTTGCGCAGTCCGCCGACTACGTGGTCGCGGTCGTCGGCGACCGCGCCGAGCTCGTCGGGGAAGGGAAGTCGACCGCCACGCTGGAGCTCATCGGTGCGCAGGTTGCCCTGCTCGACGCCCTGGCCACGACCGGGACACCTGTGGTCGTCGTCGTCATCAGCTCGAAGCCGCTCGTCCTGCCGGAGTCGGCGCTGCAGGCCGCCGCGCTGATCCATGCGGCGAACCCCGGGATGCAGGGTGGCCGCGCGGTCGCGGAGCTCGCTCTCGGCATCATCGAACCGTCGGGCCGGCTGCCGATCTCCTACGCCCGTCATGCGGGGCAGCAGCCGACTTACTACAACCAGCTGCCCGGCCAGCACGGCACCCGCTATGCCGACCTCACCCAGCGCCCGGCTTTCGCCTTCGGCGAGGGGCTCTCCTACTCCACGGTGGCGTACGCCGACCTGCTGGTGCTCACTCCCTCGGTGGGGGAAGGCGAGTCGGTGCGGGCCCAGGTCACGGTCACCAACACCGGCGCGCGACCCGCACGCGAGACCGTGCAGGTCTATGTGCACCGGCCGGTGACGTCGGTGACGTGGGCCGAGAAGGAGCTCAAGGCGTACACGCAGGTCGTTCTGGCGCCGGGTGAGTCTCAGGTGGTCGACCTCGAGCTGCCGGTGACGGCACTGACCCTGGTCGACGCGCGCGGCGCTCGCATCGTCGAACCCGGGGGACTCGAGCTGCTCGTCGGTCCCTCGTCGCGCGAAGAGGTTCTGCTGAGGGCCGGCTTCATGGTCACCGCTTCCTGACCGATGAGTTCGACCGCGTCGGAGCGTCCACACCGTCGGGCGAGACGAGTAGCGTCCCGACCACGCCGCATGGCGGTCGACACGAAGGGAGCAGCACATGGGTGGCACACGTGTCCTGGTCGGGACCCGCAAGGGCGCATTCATCCTCACCTCGGACGAGGCGCGGACCGACTGGACGGTCGACGGGCCGCACTTTGCGGGGTGGGAGATCTACCACCTGAAGGCGTCGCCGATCGATCCGAACCGCATCTACGCCTCTCAGACGAGCGGCTGGTTCGGCCAGGTGATCCAGCGTTCCGACGACGGCGGCGCATCGTGGGAGACGGTCGGCAACGACTTCACCTACGACGGCGTCCCGGGTCAGCACCAGTGGTACGACGGGACGCTCCGTCCGTGGGCCTTCACCCGCGTGTGGCACCTCGAGCCCTCGCTGCACGATGCAGACACCGTCTATGCCGGGGTGGAGGACGCGGCGCTGTTCAAGTCCACCGACGGCGGCACCACGTGGTCCGAGCTGTCGGGGCTGCGCCAGCACGACACCGGCCCGCAGTGGCAGCCCGGCGCCGGCGGCATGTGCCTGCACAC
>CAXSDR010000031.1:0-21202 GCA_964236445.1 uncultured Motilibacteraceae bacterium
GAGCAAACCGCTCAGCGGCAGTTCGCAGCCTCCATCAAACCCGGTACTTGACACCCGCCCACGGATATCGCGGGGCGGATACGCCCCTGCGTTGACCTGCAGCCTGCCGTTTCCCAGCCAGCGCACCGCCGGCCCGATGTCGCTGAGCGCCCCGGACCAGCCTTGGCTGCTCAGGCGATTGGTCCGGGAGACGACGTCAGCCTGAAGCACGCGGCGCCTGCGGGCCCATTCACCGCTGACGGTGGTGTCCCACACCCACAGGAGCAGGCTCGTCGCGACGTGCGCCAGGTCCGTCGCCGTCAGCTCGCGGGGTAGCGGTCCTTTCACCATGGCAAGGTCCGCCCGGATTTCCTCATCGCGCAGGGACGCGAGGTGCCCCAGCTCCGCCAGCAGGGTGAGGTCGGGCGCGGCTGGTGGAACGGTGAGGAAGTCTGCGGTCCACGTCGGACTGAAGGCATGGTTGACGATGGCGGCGGCCACCGGGTCCGCGGCGAGGCGAGCTGTGAAGGAGCTGGCGTGCACGTCGCGCCAGCGGCGGTGCCAGGGCTGCGTCTGCGACCTGGTGAGGATCATCAGGGCGGCCAGCGTCTCGGCTAGCTGAGAGGTGCCGAATCGGGCCCTCGCCAGGACGTCGGCGTCGACGATGAACTCACCCATATTTCGAACGTAGCCGAAACACTGGGGAACCAACCGACCATGCCGGGACGCTGTCCCTGTGCAGACATACCGAGAACTGTTCGCGAACTCCAGCTACCGGGCGTTGTGGACGAGCACGGCTCTCATGGTCGCAGCCTCCACCATGTCGAGCCTGGCGCTGGCCTCGGACGTCTACGAGCAGACCGGTTCCGCGTTGCTGTCCGCCTTGGCGTTGTTCGGGCCGTCACTCGTGCAGATCCTCGGGGCTTCGACCTTCATGTCCATGGCAGATGCCAGCCCCCCGCGACGCACCCTCATCCGCATCGGGGCAGTCGTGACGGCGGTCGTCGTCTGCCAGGCGGTCCTTCCCCTCAGTCCGCCCGGCCGTCTCGCGCTGACGTTCGCCGCTGCGTACGTCGCCTCGCTCGGCACCGGGGCACGATGGGGACTGCTGTCCCAGCTGCTTCCCGACGGCGCGTACGCGCTTGCGCGGTCGGCGATGAACGTCGCCGTAGGTGCCTTTCAGGTCGTCGGGTTCGCCACCAGTGGCCTGCTGCTGCAGGTTCTCAGCATTCGCGAGGTGTTCGCCCTCTCCGCCGTGCTGTCGGCGATCGCCGTGCCGATCCTGTGGTTCGGCCTTTCCGAGCAGTCGCCACGGCGAGCGAACCGGCCCGGGCTGCGGGAGACGTGGCGGGGCAATCATCTGCTCATCGGGCAGCGGCACGTTCGTCCTGTGCTCGTTGCGTTGTGCGTCCCGAATGGCTTGATCGTCGGCTGCGAAGCGCTCCTCGTGCCCTACGCCGGATCCGCGGCCGGGGTTCTCTTCGCCGCCGGGGCCCTCGGGATGATGTGTGGGGACATCCTCGTCGGTCGCCTCCTCGCCGCGGGCGCTCGCCGCCGAGCTGCGACATTGCTGCGTCTGCTCCTCGCCGTGCCGTTCGCGCCCTTCGTGCTGCGTCCGGACCTTCCCGTCGCCGCCGTCCTGATCGCTGTCGGTTCAGTGGGCTACGGCGCTTCGCTGGCGCAACAGGAACTACTTGTCGCCTTGGCCCCTGCCGACGTGCAAGGTCAGGCGCTGGGCCTGGAGTCCTCGGCGCGGATGACTGTCCAAGGCATCTGCGCTGTGCTCGCCGGAGCCATCGCCGACATGGCCGGCGTCGCTGCGACCATCACGCTGCTCGCCATGGGGTCCCTCGCGGTGTCGGCACTGCTCACCCCAGCCCTCGCCCGTGCAGCTGCGCATCTGGCAACTGTCACCGACGCGACAGGCGTGCCGGGTTCGGGCCCTGCGTGACCTCGAACGGTCTCCACGATCGTGTCATCGGCGCTGGCGCGCCATCAGTCGGCAACGAGTGGTCCCACCGATCGGATGAGCACAACGACAGCGCTGATAACGCTCAATGTGAGAACGACCCGAGCGGCGTGCGGGCCGAGGAGTCGCCGTAGCATGCGGGCCGCACCTACTCCGGGCGGCACCCCTAGCAACAGGGGCATGGACAAGCGCAGACCTTGGCTGCCGAATCTGCCGGCCCACGTCAGTGCGGCCAGTGAGATCAAGCCTCCGATGACGAAGAACGCCGCGAGGGTCGCGCGCAGCGTCGCGGGCGGCTCGTTGCGGTAGGCAAGCGCGACTGGGGGACCGCCAACGCTGCTGGTCGTCTCGGTGAAGCCAGAGAGAGCGCCAGCCAGCAGCAGCACCCGACGAGTCGGTCGCAGGGCCGAATGGATCTCACTGGCGGCAACGGCGGCGAGCACGCTGACGCCGGTGAGGATGCCAAGGGCCATGAGCGACAGGCGAGTCAGGGCGAAAACCCCGACCACCGTGCCCGGGAGCTTGCCCAGCAGTGCATGACTCAACCCTCGGCGGTCGACTGCCCGCCATTCGGTCATGACCTGGATCGTTGCGAGGCTGAGAAGCACGACAAGAGTCGGGCCGGGCACCAAGCCGGGTTTGACGAAGAGCAAAAGTGGCGCAGCGATGAGGCTGAATCCGAAACCCACCGCTGCTTGCAGCGCGGCGGCAACCGCAACGATGAGAACAGCGGCAACGAGCTGCTCGCCCGTCACCGTGCGTGCAGCGCCATCGATGGTGACAGGTTGGGCCAGCGTCGTACGACGAGAGTCAGCACGTGACGGAGTCAAGGTAGGTCGTGAAGCGGTCGCGCAAGGCAGCGCCACGCGCGCCGCCCGAAGCGGCGACGGCCAGCGCGAGACGGGCATGGTGCGGAGTCAACCCATCACAGAGGACGGCGCCTTCCCGCGCGAGCAGACCACCCCCGCCGGGATATCCATAGACCGCTTCGACGCGCGAGTCGTGAGCCCTCGTCGCAAGCGCGACGAGCACGTCCTCGCCGATGAGGTCGAGCATCACAGCGGCGACGGCGGGGGGCACGTTGCCCGCACCATTGCCCGCTACGACGATGGCGACGACGCCCTTCGCGGCGTGGCGCAGCAGTGCACCGTCGTCACCGAGGAAGACAGTGACGAGCGGGATCGGCGGCAACGGGCCCGGCGGCGGACCGAAACCGGCCACAGGGGTGACGGTGACGGACGAGCGCACCAACTCGCCTGCTTCGAGAACAGCCAAGGGTGCCTTGCCAGGCGTGAGGAAGGCAGCCAACTCGATCCCCCTCGTCTTTTGCGCTGCCCGGCCCAGCCAAATGCGGCCGGCGAAAGCGACGACAGGGTCGGAGCACACGGGTTTCTCGATGGCACCTAACGCGAGTCGTAGGTTGGCGATCGCATCGGTGTCGGTGAGGCTGCCGGCGCGCATGCTGCCCGTCACGACGATCGGCACACTCCACGGCCCCGTGAGGGTGAGCCAACAGCTGACTTCTTCGATGGAGTCGGTGCCGGTGGTGACGATGATGCCCGGTGCACCTGCGGCCACAGCTACTCGTGCCGCCTCGGTCAACTGCGTCAGATGAGAGAGGTCGACTTCAGATCCGCCGACCCTCGCAACGTCGTGCGGCGACACTGCTCCGCTCAGGCCGGCGTGTGCGGCGATCTCGCGCGCGCCCATCGCGGGTACGGCCAGCCGGTCCTGGATCGCCATGCTGATGGTGCCCCCGAGAGCGAGGAGGGCAGGGCGGTTCGCTTCGTTCGGCAAGAAAATCCCCGGTCAGTGGTTGGTGGAACTGATGTCGCGATGAACTGCGTCGAGCAGGCGTCGCTTGATGACGTTGAACTCGGGTGACGTGACATCGCGCGGATGCGGCAGGTCGATTCTCTCTGTCTGCGCGACGAATCCGGGCACTCCATGGTTCGGACCGCCGCTCATCACGACCACCCGGTCGGAGAGCAGTACGGCCTCCTCAACGCTGTGCGTGACGAAGAGCACGGTCGGTTTGAGCTCGTGCCAGATGTCGAGCAGCGAAAGCTGCAGTTGCTCACGCGTGAGCGAGTCAAGCGCGCCGAAAGGCTCGTCCATGAGCAGCACGTCGGGCTGGTTGGCCGGCACTCGTGCCAGTGCAACGCGCTGCTGCATGCCGCCCGACAGTTGCGCAGGAAAGCGTTCGGCGAACGCTTCGAGGCGCACCATCGACAGGTACCGCTGGACGACTTCTTTGACTTGGGACTTGGATGCACCACGCTGACGCGGCCCGTATGCGATGTTCGCTGCGACGGATAGCCAAGGGAAGAGTCCGTAGTCCTGGAACACCACTCCACGCTCGGGACCGGGCCCGCGGATGTGCCGGCCGGCGAGGCGGATCGAACCGTCGGTGAACGACTCGAAACCGGCGACGAGCCGCAGCAACGTGCTCTTGCCGCAGCCGCTTGCTCCGAGGATGCACACGAACTCTCCACCCGCCACATCGAGCGACACGTCGCGCAGGGCGTCGACCGTTGCGCCCCCGCGGCCGGACGGAAATGTCTTGGTGACCGCAGTGATCTGGAGGCTGCCGCGCCGCGCCGGCCGCATCGGCAAGGAGGCCTGGTCATCAGTCATGGTGTCAGTCATCCGCGTCTCCTAAGTAACGAGCAGTGGGCGCTTGCGAAGGACAACCTTGAACAGCGCAACGAGGGCGAGATCCGAGAGGAACCCCGCAAGGCCGATCACCGCCATGCCGGCAATGAGCACGTCGGTGCGGCTCACTTGCCATGCCTGCATGATCAAGGAACCGAGACCGGTCGGCACGCCGACCGTCTCGCCGACCACGAGCACTGCCCAGGAGAGTCCGAGCGCGATCCGCATGCCGGCGAACACGTTGGGGACGGCGGCAGGCAGAACGACGCGCCACAGTGTGTTGTGCGGCTTGGTGCCGAGCATGGCTGCCGCCTCGAGCAGGCGCGGCGGTACCGCCCGCACACCGGCCAGCGTGTTGAGAAGGACGGGATAGAACGCGGCGATAGTGATCAGCATGATCGTCGACTTCGTGCCGATGCCGATCACCACGACCATCAGGGGCGCCCAAGCCGTCACTGGAATCGGACGCAGGACGTTGAGGATCGGGTCGAGCATCGAGGCAAGCAGCCGTGAGCGGCCCATGAAGACGCCGAGCGGAATCGCGATCAGGCAGGCGATGCCAAAACCGGCCGCAACCCGGCCCAAGCTGGCCAGAATGTGTTGGCCGCGGTCTGCGTCAAAGATCGGCTGCCCGCTTATGAGCCGACCGAGCTCCGCACCTATCTGCGTGGGGCTGGGCAGGTTGGACAACCCACCCTGCTCGACGGAGATCTGCCAGACGGTCAACGCGAGTATGGGCACCGGCAGCGCCAGAAGCGACCGACGCGAGCCGAGTCGTCCGAGTGTGTGCATCGCTACTTCGCGATCTTCTGGAGAAATGTTGTGTTGATGAAGGCCGTGTAGTCGGGTTGCTTCTTGATCTGACCGAGGGCCAGCTGCTGCTCACCGAGCACGTTGATCTGCTTGAGGTATGCATCGTCGATTCCCCAGCGCAGCCAGATGTTCTGGACGGCTTTGTCCAGTGAAGCCACCTTGAAGCCATACTTGTCTTCGACGGTCTTCTTCCACTCGCCAACGTTGGCCAACATGTAGTCGGTTGCCTTCGCGTGCATCTCGACCAACGCCTGAACAAGCGCAGGATCGCTGCCGATGAGTGCCCTGTTGGTGATGAGGACGATGTTGATCTTGCCCATGGGAGTGTCGTAGGGACGCGTTACGAGCACGCTGTTGCCCTTGACCAGCGAGTCCGACGGGCCCGTCTCCGCACCGGCGAACGCATCGATGTCGCCCCGCTCAAGCGCGGCGGCCATGTCAGCGAACTGTACTTGCACCAGTTGGACGTCTTTCGCTGCGTCCATGCCGGCCTGCTTGAGGGTGAGGCGCAGGAGAATGTCCTGGGCTGATCCGGGGACGTAGCCGATCTTCTTGCCTCTAAGGGCCGCGACGGTCGTGAGATTCTTCTTGGCCACGATGGCTGAGCCGCCGTCAGCCGCCGCGGCCACGACGACTATCTGCGCGCCGCCGGCGGCCCCTTGCATCGCGGCGGTTATTCCGGAGACGCCGACCTGCAGGTCGCCACTGGCCACCGCATTCTGAATTTCCGTCGCGTTCGCGAACGGCACGACCTCGACTTTCATGCCCACCGGAGCGAACTTCTGGTAGAACAAAGCGGCGGCGAAGTGCGGCTGTCGCAACATGCCCACCTTGATGGACTTCGCCTGCCCGCCGTACCCGACGCGGTCGGCGGGGCCCGTGCTGGCGACACTGCCCGAACCGCCACAGGCAGACAGTCCGAGCATGCCAGCCACGACCAAGGCGACAAGTCGCACCAGTGAAGAGCGTGTTGGCCGGCTGTGGACGTTGGTAGGCAAACCCATGAGTGGGGGCTCCGATCTTGACGAGGCCGGGACAGGCCGCAGTGGTTCCTATAGGACAGTGGCGTGTTTCATGATGGTTTCCCGACCGTAACGTGTGCGGCTCCACCCTTCCCGCGTGTCGCAGCCGTCGGCGTGACACCATGGGTGGTCACACAAGAGTGCTGTCCTATAGGCCGGAGATGCGCACGTGACCTCAGTGCCGCTCGATCTGGGCATGTTGACGACGCAGACCGATGCGCGTCGGCGGACGCACGGCGGCGGGCGCGCGGGCGACCGTGTCCGTGACCTCATCGAGGAGGCGATCCTCGCCGGTGCCTTGCAGCCGGGTGCTCACGTGAACGCTGACGGGTTGGCCAAGCAGCTGGGTGTGAGCCACATCCCCGTGCGTGAGGCCTTGCGGTCCCTGGCCGCGGAGGGGTGGGTCGACATTCGCCCGCACCAAGGAGCGTTTGTCCGGCCGCGCAGTGAGCATGAGTTGGCCGACCTCTTCGAGATGCGGCTCCTCTTGGAGGCGAAGGCCGGTGGCCTCGCGGCGGAGCGGCGGGCCGCTGAGCAGCTGGAGCAACTCGAGGAGGTGCTGTGCCGTCAGCGCGGTGCCCCGGACGACGTCGAGTTCGCGCGAATGAACGCGGAGTTCCACGGCTTGGTGGCCGATTGCTCACAGAACCAGCTGCTGGCCGAGGCGGTGCGAGCGCTGAGCCTGCGGGCCCGGCTCTATTGCTCGGCGGTCGTGCCGCGGCGACGGGAGAAGTCGGTGCGCGAGCACGCGGCGATCGTCGAAGCCATCCGCCATCGTGATGTCACGTCGGCTGAGTCGCTGTCGTACCGACATGTCGCCACCACGCGCGCCGATGTCCTGGCCTTCATGCGCGAGGGCTGAGCGTGGGGTGCTCAAGGAGTCGGTGCGCTCGTCGGGCGACGCCGGCCCCACGCCTCCCGTCCGGCCACCGCTGCCACCGTTTGTTCTGTCACTCTCGGCTGGAGACGACCGCACTGTGGGCGGACGCCATCACGTCGAGCACCACCTCGCTCTACCTCATCGAGGGGAATCGATCATGACCGACCCGCAGTCGTGGGTAGCGCCGACCTACACGGGCCTGGCGGACCTCCTCACCGCCTCGGCGGTCGGCGCGTGGGTCGCGCCCTCGCTGTGCGAGAAGTGGCTGGTGCGCCACGTGGTCGCGCACGTGACGATGCCGGTGCGGCTGACTCCCGAGCAGTTCAGGGTCGAGATGGCGGCGGCCGGCGGCGACTTCACCGCACTTTCCGACATCGTAGCCACGCGGGACGCGTCTCTGCCCGTCGCCGACCTCCTCACCCAGCTCCGGTCGTCGGCACTGCACGCGTGGCAGCCGCCGGGCGGAGGTGCAGTCGGCGCACTGAGCCACGCCGTCATCCACTCCCTCGATGTGACCCTCGCGCTCGCTCGGCCCGCGGTCGCACCGGCCGAGGCCGTGACCGCCGTCCTCGACCTGCTCACCGCCGCAAACGGCACGTTCTTCGGGATCGACCTGACCGATGTCCGGCTCGAGGCCGCCGACACGGAGTGGAGCTGGGGAGACGGCCGGCTGGTCCGCGCCGACAGCGGCGCTCTGGTCGCACTCATGAGCGGCCGCGCCCTGCCCGACGGTCGGACCCTACGACGGTGAGCTGCCAGCCCATCCACCTGGACAGATCGCGATCGCCTCGACCTCGACCAGCTGGTCGTCGTAGCCCAGCACGGTGACGCCGAGCAGCGTGCTCGGGGCGTCGTGCTCGCCGAAGGCTGCGCGGACGACGTGCCAGGCGGTGCCAGGCGGTGCCGAGGTCGGCCTTGCGGGAAGAGGCGACGTAGACGGTCGTCTTGACGACGTCGGTGAGCTGCGCGCCGGCGACCTGCAGGGCGATGGCGAGATTAACCATCACCTGCTGGGCCTGGCCCGCGACATCGCCGATCGCGACGGTGTTGCCGTCGGCGTCCAACGGGCAGGCACCGGCGGTGAAGACGAGCTGGCCGGCGCCGGTGACTGCGGCATAGGCGTACGGCGCCTTGGTCGTCAGCTGCGGGGGGCGGATGAGGGTGATGGCGGGCTCGGACGGCATGTGCTCATGATCTACCCCCGCCCGGCGCGGTAGCTGACACCCGGCGAGCTCGGCCCTGCGTCGAGCGCGCCATCGCGCACACTGGACGTTCACAGCAAATGTCCAGGGAGCGCGCAGGCGACGCCCAGCCAGGAGGTCGATGGTGAAGGACAGCGCCCGGCTCGCGGCGCCACCCTCATCGAAGGACGGGCGTCCCGTGGAGTCAGCCGTACGCAACGCCAGCGCGACCTCGCTCTCCGGTGCTGGGCGCAGCGTCCAGACGAGGCTCCTCGTCGTCGACGACGAGCCCAACATCGTCGAGCTGCTCTCGGCCAGCCTCCGTTTCGCCGGCTTCGAGGTGGCGACCGCACGCAGCGGGCGCGACGCGATCGAGCGGGTGGCCGACTTCCGGCCCGACCTCGTGGTGCTCGACGTGATGATGCCCGGGATGGACGGCTACTCCGTCGTACGCCACCTGCGCGGCCAGGGCGTGCAGATCCCCGTCGTCTTCCTCACCGCGAAGGATGCCGCCGAGGATGCGGTGATGGGCCTGACCGTCGGCGGCGACGACTTCGTCACCAAGCCGTTCAGCCTCGAAGAGGTGGTCGCGCGCATCCGGGCGGTGCTGCGGCGCACGACCGGCACCGGTGGGACCCAGTCGGCCGCACCGCTGCGGTTCGCGGACATCGAGCTCGACGACGAGACGCACGAGATCTGGAAGAACGGCGAGGCCGTCACGCTGTCGCCGACGGAGTTCAAGCTGTTGCGCTATCTCATGCAGAACCCCAACCGGGTGCTGAGCAAGGCGCAGATTCTCGACCACGTGTGGGCCTACGACTTCGGCGGCGACGCCAACGTCGTGGAGTCCTACGTCTCCTACCTCCGCCGCAAGGTCGACACCACCGAGCCCCGGCTGCTGCACACCGTGCGGGGCGTCGGCTACGTGCTGCGTGCGCCCCGGACCTAGTTGATGACATCACCCCTGGCGGCGGGCCGCTCACGCCTGCGCGACGTACGCCTGCGTACGCCGCTGCACGTGCAGCTCGTCGCGCTGCTGCTGCTGCTCACCCTCTCGGGGATCGCCGTGTCCGCGATCGCCGGCACCACGGCGCTGCGCGGATATCTGCTCAACCAGAAGGACGCGCGGCTGCACAGCATCGGCACGGACGCGCTCGCCCAGGTGACGCACTTCGCGGGGCGGGGTCCGCGCCAGTTCAGCGACCCCTACACGCTGGGTCGTGAGACGGCGTTCGTGTCCGAGATCCTCGACGCCGACGGCAACCCCATTATCCCGCTGAGCCAGCCGCTTGGTCCGGGCGTTCCGGGTCCCCGGCTGCCCCCACTCGACTCGAGCCACGCCGCGAAGCTCACCGGCAAGACCTTCGACCTTCCCGCGGTGACCGGGAACGTGCCGTGGCGCGGCTATGTCATCGCCGGGAACGACGACAGCATCTTCGTCGCTGTGCCGGTCGACGACGTCTCCCGGACCGTCAACCGGCTGCTGCTCATCAACCTCTTCGTCGGCCTCGTCGTGCTCGCTTTGCTCGGCGCCCTCGCCGCCTGGGGCGTACGCGCGGGGCTGCGCCCCTTGGCCCAGGTGCAGCAGACCGCCGAGGCCATCGCGGGTGGCGACCTGAGCCACCGCGTCCCGCTCGAGCACCCGCACACCGAGGTCGGCCGGCTCGCCGGCGCCTTCAACGCGATGGTCGACCGGATCGAGGTGTCGTTCGCTCGCCAGCAGGAGTCCGAGCACGAGGCACGCGCGTCGGAGGACCGGATGCGCCGGTTCGTCGGCGACGCGAGCCACGAGCTGCGCACGCCGCTGACCTCGATCCGCGGGTTCGCCGAGCTCTACCGCATGGGTGCGGTGGAGGACCCGAAGGACCTGCGGCGCGCGATGGGCCGCATCGAGTCCGAGGCCAAGCGCATGGGACTGCTCGTCGATGACCTCCTGATGCTGGCGCGGCTCGACCAGCAGCGTCCGCTGCAGCGCGAGCCGGTGGACATGCTGCTGCTGGCGACCGACGCGGTGCACGACATCGGTGCGATCGACGGGGGGTCACACCCCACCGAGCTGCACCTGCGGCTCGCCGCACCGGGGCCGGCGAGCACGACCGTCATCGGCGACGAGGCCCGGCTGCGCCAGGTGCTGACCAACCTGCTCGGCAACGCCGTCTCCCACACGCCGGGGGGGACGCGCATCGACGTCACCCTGGGCAACACCGACACCGAGCTGCTGGTCGAGGTCCGCGACAGCGGCCCCGGGATGGCACCCGACGTGGCGGCACGGGTCTTCGAGCGCTTCTTCCGGGCCGACACCTCACGCAGTCGCAGTCACGACGAGTCCGACGCCGCGGCGCCGACGGGCAGCGGGCTCGGCCTGTCGATCGTGAGCGCGCTGGTCGCGGCACACGGAGGTCAGGTGGAGCTGCGCACGGCACCGGACCACGGGGCGGCGTTCCTCGTACGCCTGCCCCTCGCGTCCCCCGAACGGCTCGCAGAACTCCCAGGTCCGTCACAGGTTGCTGGCACATCCTGGGTTCAGCCCGCCCCGCTCGGGGCGGCAGAGCAGGAGGACCACAGTGAACGACTTCCACCACTCGCCGGAGGGCCAGTCGGGTCCGACCGGGCCGGACTACCTGGGGTTCGGTGACGGGCCGAGCCTCACCGAGTCCACAGCGACCGCTTCCCCGCGCGGGCTGAACCGTCGTCGCGCGGCGACTGTCGCAGGCGGCGTCGCCGTCCTCGCCCTCGGTGCCGGCGCGCTCTCGCTGACCGGCATCGCGAGCGCCGCCTCGCCTTCACCTTCGCCGACCAGCAGTGCGCAGGTCCCGGGTGCCCCGGGTGACCGGGGTCCGGACGAGGACGGTGTGCCCGACAGGCCCGGCAAGGGGATGGGCGGGCACGGCGGGTTCCGCGGCGGCGGCGGCGGTCCGATGGGCGGTTTCGGCTTCGGCCCGGCGCTGCATTCCCAGGCGGTCATCCGCACGGGCACCGGCACCTACAGCACCGTCGACACCCAGGTCGGGGCCGTCACCGCGGTCAGCTCGACGTCGATCACGGTGAAGTCCGAAGACGGCTTCAGCAAGACCTACGTCGTCGCGGCCGACACGCTCGTCAACGCGGCGCGCGACGGCATCAGCACCATCAAGGTCGGCGCGACCGTCGATGTGATGGCCACGGAGGCCGGTAGCACGGCAACAGCGAAGCGCATCGGCGACGAGACGCTGCTCGACGCTGCTCGCCCCCCGCGCCCCGTGAAGCCGGGCACGTCGGCGTCGCCTGCTCCGACGTCCTGAGCCCGACGCGCCGGCGGGGTCATCACCCCGCCGGCGTCAGGCTCATGGCGGAAAGGACCCACCGATCTTCTCGCTCGCCGAGAGCTCGCAGACACGTCAGGAACTCAGGACTTCTCCGTCGACGGTCACGTCGACTCGGTCGCTGTAGAAGCACACATGCTCGGCCGCCGCGCTGCCCTCAGGCAGGGGATGGGGCAGGCTCCAGGCGGCGTCGGTCACAGTGGTGTCTCCGACGGTGACGTTCCAGTGCTGGCCGTCGCCCTTGTAGGGGCATTCCGAGACGGTGTCGCTCA
Organism: uncultured Motilibacteraceae bacterium; assembly: GCA_964236445.1. Lineage (GTDB taxonomy): Bacteria > Actinomycetota > Actinomycetes > Motilibacterales > Motilibacteraceae > CAXSDR01. The sequence goes on from CAXSDR010000031.1 coordinate 12,074, forward strand.
GCGTGAGATATTCGAGCGCGATATCGGCGAACGGCACGTAGTAGCGGACCGGCAGCGACGTCTCGAACAGCAGCTTCGGCCGGCTGCTCTCGCACAGCACGGTGTCACCGAGTCTCACGACGACGTGGCGATGCGAGCTACGCACGTCCACCCGGTGGTAGGGATCTCGGATGTGGCCGTACAACGGCTCGTCCTCCTCGAACCAGCGGTCCATCGAACCGAAGTCGAGAGTGGCGAAACCCGCCACCGGCGAGGCGTCGCCGAGTTCCTGTAGATCTGTAGTCGGCCCGTGCAGGGCCGCGCGGGCGACGCGCTCGCCGACGCGTACGGTCCAGTGCTGGCGCCCATCGGCTTGGGAGTCGGCAAGCTCGATCGCCGCCGGGTCGAAGTCTCCCAGCGGGAAGTAGTGCGCAGGGAACGCACCTGTGCGATAGACGATGACGCCACCCGTGCTGTCCAGCACCGCATGACCGGCAAGCTGCGCCCGCATGCGTCTGGGCCACGGCTCGGAATACAGGAGGCCAGGCCCGTTGGCCCTGAGCCGACCGCGGTATTCCGCAAGAGGCGAACGACCGAGAGAAAGAGACACGAGAGTCCTCGAGGGTGCTACAAGTCGACGTTGCTGATGCCGTGAGCCGAGAGCACGGCGTCGATCTGCCCGCCGTCCGGCATGGCGACGTCTTTCCCCGGAAGCGACCGGCTGCTGGTGGGTGTTCCGAGCCCGCTGATGACCTCGTCGAAGCCACCGGGCGCGGTGATGAGCAGAGTGCGGCCGGGACCGTCGTCGGACACCACGAACCCGTGCGGTATGCCCGCCGGCAGGTAGACGAGCGACCCGGGTCCGGCCTGCCACGACTGATCGCCGCACCTGACGGCGAACTGTCCATCGATGATGAAGAAAGCCTCGTCATCCAGGTGCTGGTGGGGGTGCGGTGCATATCCGGCGGGTACGCGGTGGTCGACGATGCTCAGCTTGCCCTGTGTCGTGGACGACAGCAGTTTGTTGATCGAGAGCGAGCCGAGCCAGAAGTAGGCGTCTCCTTCGTCCTGACTCAACATGAAGCCGGTGGACACCGACGCGTTCTGTTCCGCTTTCATGCGATCCTCCAGAAAGTGCTGAGTGGCTGGCTGCGCCGAGCTGTCGACGGGCACGGTGCTCGGTGCTCGGTCGACCTTCAGGCCGCCCCGGATGCATCCTCGCTCTCGGCGATCAGCCCTGACCGGCCGCTGATCATGCCGAGGGAGACATCGTCAGGACGACGGCCTGCCAGCGCCCACTCCACTGCAACGCGGATGCGGCGCATTGCGGTAGGTAGCGCATACAAGTGGTAGCCGCGAGTGATCGCCTTGGCCGGAAGGCCACTCAAGTGCAGACCCAACGGCGTTGCCGCCGCTGCAGACCCACCCAGGTCAACGACCAGGCCCATGTCGCGGTGCCGATAAGGCCGCGCGCTTCCGTGCCCGAGATCGGCCAGGATATTGCGGGCGGCAGCGTTCGCCTGGCGCATCGCGTGCTGCGCCGTCGGCGGACACAACGGCCGGTTGCCATGCGCGTCCACAGGAGCCGTGAGGTCGGGAACAGCAGCCGCGTCTCCGACCGCATAGACATGCGGATGCTCGGACACGCGCAGGTAGTCATCGACGACGAGGCGCCCCTTGGCCAGCGGCAGGTCCAGACCACTGACGAGAGGATTGGCGGTCACGCCTGCGCACCAGATGACGGTGTTGCAGTCGAGAACGCTGCCGTCGGTCAAGGTCACCTGCGCGTCCGTGACATTGCTCAGACTGGTCCCGAGACGCACATCGACCCGCCGCTCGCGCAGAACGTTCAACGCAAAGACGCCGAGATCGTGGCCGAGTTCCGGCATCACCGCATCAGCGACGTCGACAAGCAACCACTTCACGTCATCCGGATGAAGCGTCGGATGGAGCGGCAGTAGATTGCTGATCAGCCGCGCCATCTGCGCACTTATCTCGACTCCGGCATAACCAGCGCCGACGACGATGAACGTCAACGCCGCACGGCGGCGCACCGGATCCGTGACCAGGCTGGCGAGCTCGAGCTGAGCGAGAACCCTGTCGCGTAGATAGAGTGCTTCCGTCACCGTTTTGAGCCCGATAGCGTGGTCCGCGAGACCTGGTATGTCGAGGAGTCGTGTCACGCCGCCGGCGGCGAGCAGCAGCCGATCGAACGCCAGCTTGCGGGTGGTCCCAGCACCGTCGGTGTATCCGACGACCTTGGCGGCCACGTCGATGTCGTCCGCGTGTCCACGGATGATCCGCGCGCGGGGCAACGTGGTCGCCAATGGCACGACAACAGCTCGGGGGTCCAGTGCACCGACTGCCACGTCGGGAAGCAACGGCTGATAGAGCATCCCGTCCGTGGCGGCCAGAACGGTGAGGTCCACATCTGAGCGCTGCAGTTTGCGAGCAGCGAAGAAACCGCCGAATCCCGAGCCCAGCACCAGCACGCGGGGGCGCGGTGCGCCGACAGAGCGAGGAGATCCTGCCGGGCGCGCCTCGACATCAGCGTTCTCGCGTCGCTTCGTCACAGTCGATTCCTACGATCTGTAGTCGCAGCCATCAGGTATCAGGGAGCATCTGCCTCAGACCAGCAGCACCTCGGCGCAAGGCCTTGTTCCGGCGGTTCTTTCTCGTCCGCCGCGCCCGGTTGACATCCGGATCACCATACCCGGCCGCCACCCGAGGGGCGAGAAATCCTTCAAGAGCCGCGGTCAAGCGGAGATGGGTGGCGGCAGCCAAGCGGGCGTACATGCTGACAGGGCTCGTGCGGGCGAAGCACAGGGCACTGCCAGGGCCGCCCTCGAAAGTTCAGGGCAACGGCGCTCGACGTGAGCGCCTCACCCGGAAGGCAATTCGATGACGAAGACCACGACGACCTGGAAGCGCTACACCACTGCCGGAGGGGTGGTCATGGCCACCATGGCGTTCGGCGCCGTCGCCGCTCAAGCGATCCCGGCAAACGCTGCAACGACGCCGTCGCCCTCGGCCACCTCGAGCGCCTCGGGCGCCTCGGGCGCCTCGGGCGCCTCGGGCGCCTCGGGCGCCATGGGCGCCATGGACCCGTCCCTGTCACAGCGAGCCGACGAGAGACTGCTGACCGGTGACACGGCGAGCAAGGTGACGGCGGCCGCTCTCGCGAAATACCCCGGCGCGACCGTACTGCGGGTGGAGACCAACGCCGGCGGCGCCTACGAGGCTCACATCACCGCCGCGTCCGGTCAGTGGCTCACGGTGCTCATCGGCGCGGACTTCGCCGTCACAGGCACCGAGATCGGCGGCGGGGGGCACGGCGGCAGGGGCGGGTACGGCGGTGGCATGCAGCTCGCCCAGACGGCGACGGTCATCGGCATGACCGAGACCGAGCTGCGTACGGCGCTGGCCTCGGGCAAGACCCTCACCCAGGTCGCGGCGACCAAGGGCGTGGCAAAGGCGACGCTCGTGTCCAAGCTGGTGACGGCTGCCAAGAGTCGCATCGCGGCGGCGGTGTCCGCCGGCCAGCTCACCCAGGCCGAGGCCGACACCAGAGTCGTCGGCCTCCAGGCGAAGATCATCGCTGGAGTCGACGAGGTCGGGCTCTGCGTCGGCGGCAGCCTCGGAACCGGACCGACAAGCATCCCGGCTCCGAGCACCGGCGCGGCAACGAACAGCGCCAACAACACCAGCGCGTAGGCCCTGCCCGACACCGCGGCGCCCCGAGCTGTCCCCACCGGCAGCTCGGGGCCCGCGCAGCGGCCTCGAACCATCACACGACGAACGAGCCATCGAGCTCGCTGACGAGCTGTCGGTCATCGCGCGGATCCCGATGACTACCTTCCACAGCACCGGCTCCACGCTCACAGCCAACTCACAGCCAAGCCCCACGTGATCCACAGGCTGACGCTCGACGCTGAGTTTCCCAGGGCCGCCGGAGCCCCAGACGTCAAGAGGTGAGGCATGGCGCGTAGTCCGCGCAGCTCGGATCGTACGCGCAGGAGCCGACGCCGCTGGGTCGCCGCCGCCGTCGTGGCCGTGGTGGTCGGCGGGAGCGGGACGGCGTACGCCATGACGCGCTCGACGCCGGCCAGCGCCACGAACGCGGCGACCTCGACGGTGCTCACCGTCGCCAGGAGCACGATCCGCCAGACCGTAGCGGCGTCGGGAACACTACGACCGGCCCGCGAGGCCGATCTCTCGTTCGCCGTTGGGGGCGAGGTCACGGCGGTCCGCACCGCCGTGGGCGAGAAGGTCGTCAAGGGCGAACGGCTCGCGACGGTCGATATGACGGCGCTCCAGGCGGCGGTCGACGCCGCCAGCGCCAACGTGACAGCGGCGTCGGAGCAGCTGACGGCACAGCAGGACGCCGCCGCGACCACGGTGCAGCTCGCGTCCGCGAAGGCGCAGCTCGCATCTGCCCGCACCACCCTGAGCGACGCCAGGACCAGCCTCGCCGCTGCCACTCTCGTGTCCCCGATCGCCGGAACAGTCGCGTCCCTGACCCTCGCGGTGGGCGACACAGTTTCGGGCTCGGGCAATAGCACGGCCGTCACAGGCGCCAGCAACAGCGCGCGCACGACGACGGGGTCGAATACCGCCACGACCGCCAGCACCACGTCCACGTCAGCCCAGATCGTCGTGATCTCGACCGATGCCTTCGTGGTCGACGCGTCGGTAGGCAGTGCCGATCTCGCGCAGGTCAAGAAGGGACTGCAGGCGCAGATCACGCCCACCGGCAGTGCGACGACCGCGTTCGGCATCGTGTCGTCGGTCGGGATCATGGCGTCGTCCTCCACCAGCGGCAGCGCAACCTTCCCGGTCACCATCAACGTCACCGGGAAGCCGACGGGCCTCTACGCCGGCGGCACGGCGACCGTGTCGATCATCGTCAAGCAGGTGCCGAACGTGCTGACAGTTGCGACGCAGGCACTGAAGACCACGGGTGCCACGACGACCGTGACGGTGCGCAAAGCTGGCAAGGACGTCACGACCCCGGTCGTCGTGGGCACGAGCTACGGCCCCTCGACGCAGGTCGTCTCCGGACTCGAGGCCGGTGACCAGGTGGTCGTCACGTTCGTACGCCCCAGCGGTGTCGGGGGTGTCGGTGGTGCGGGTGGTCGCAACCGTGGCACGACCGGCGGCGGTGCTGGTGGCTTCGGCGGCTTCGGCGGGGGTGCCGGATGAGCGCGCCCGCGATTCTGCGCCTCCGCGAGGTGAGCAAGACCTACGCCACCGGGAGCCTCGAGGTGCAGGCGCTGCGCGGCATCTCCCTCGACGTGCTGCAGGGCGACTACATCGCCATCATGGGCCCGTCCGGCTCGGGCAAGTCGACGCTCATGCACATCCTCGGCTGCCTCGACATCCCCAGCGCGGGCACCTACGACCTGGCCGGCACCGATGTCAGTGAGATGACCGAGACCGAGCTGGCGGAGGTGCGCAACCGCTACATCGGGTTCGTGTTCCAGCAGTTCAACCTGCTGCCGTCGCTGCCCGCCTGGCGCAACGTCGAGCTGCCGCTGGCCTACGCCGGCGTGGGCCGCGACGAGCGCCGCGAGCGTTCGACGACGGCCCTGCAGCGCGTGGGCCTCGGGGACCGCATGGACCACAAGCCTGGCGAGCTCTCCGGCGGCCAGCAGCAACGCGTCGCCGTGGCACGGGCCCTGGTCACCGACCCGGCGCTGATCCTCGCCGACGAACCGACGGGCAACCTGGACTCGGCCTCGACGGCCGACGTGCTCGGGCTGTTCGCCGAGCTGCACGCATCGGGACGCACGATCGTCCTGATCACCCACGAACCGGACGTCGCCGCGGTCGCGCAGCGCACCGTCAAGTTGCGCGACGGGCTCGTCGAGTCCGACGCGGTCGTCGGGGCGGGTGCCGCATGAGCTGGTCCGAGACCCTGCGCACGGCCCTCGAAGCCATCCGCTCGCACGCCATGCGCTCGCTGCTCACGATGCTCGGCATCCTCATCGGGATCGCTGCCGTCATCCTCACGGTCGGGCTCGGTCAGGGCGCCCAGGTCGAGGTGCGTGACCAGATCAACAAACTGGGCAGCAACCTGCTGATCGTCTCGCCCGGCAGCACCACCAGCACCACGGGCGTACGCGCGGGGCGTGGCTCCGCGTCCACCCTCACCATGGCCGACGCGACGCTGCTCTCCTCGCCCGTCGTCGCGCCTGACATCCGCCGCGTCGCCGCGACATCGACCAGCTCCCAGGCCCTCACGGTCGGCACGACCAACTGGACCACCAGCGTCGTGGGCACCACCCCGACGTGGGTGGGCGTACGCGCCCGGCAGCTGAGCTCCGGGCGATTCCTCTCCACGCGCGACGTCGACGACGCCGCGAGCGTCACCGTGCTCGGCTCCGAGACGGCGTCGGAGCTGTTCGGCTTCCGCAACCCGGTCGGGCAGACGGTCACGATCAACGGCTCGGCCTTCACCGTGGTAGGGGTGCTGACCTCGATCGGCTCGTCGTCCTCCGGTGACGAGGACGACCAGGCGCTTGTCCCGCAGACGGCGTTCGCGGCCCGTGTCGCCTACGGCACCACGCGCACCGCGGTGTCCGCCATCTATCTCGAGGCGACGTCGTCCGGTGCGTTGTCCTCGGCCTACCAGGAAGCCGACGCCGCGCTGCTCACCTCGCATGCCACCAACGGTGCGACCGCAGACTTCACGATCAGCAGCCAGCAGTCGCTGCTGTCCACGGCCACCTCGACCGACCGCACGCTGACGATCCTGCTCGCCGGAGTCGCGGGCATCAGCCTGCTCGTCGGTGGCATCGGGGTCATGAACATCATGCTCGTCTCGGTCACCGAACGGGTGCGCGAGATCGGGTTGCGCAAGGCCCTCGGCGCGACGCCCGCCGCCGTCCGCCGCCAGTTCCTCCTCGAGGCCAGCACGCTGGGCATGACGGGCGGGCTGCTGGGGCTCGTGCTGGGCCTGGTGGGTGCACTCTGCCTGCCGAGGGTCCTCGACCAGCCGGTGCCCGTCTCGCCGGTCGCGGCCGTCGGAGCCGTGGCAGTCGCGCTGGTGATCGGCGTGGTCGCCGGTGTCTATCCGGCCGCCCGAGCCGCCCGCCTCGCGCCCATCGACGCCCTGCGCAACGAGTGACCCCCATGCCGTACGCGCCCCCCGCACCCCTCACCGAACGGACTGCCATGTCTGCCCCGATGCCCGCCCACCGCTCCGTCGTCACTGTCGTCTCTGCCGTCATCCCTGCGATGGCTGCCCTGCTCGTGCTGTCGGCCTGCGGCGGATCCGGCTCCGGCGCGAAGGCCTCGACGGCAGCGCCCGAAGCGCTGGCCACTCCCGCTGCGGGTCAGCCCGGCCAGGGACAGTTCGCGTTTCCGGGGGCGATGGGCCTGCTCGCCGACATCAGCGGCACGACGCTGCAGGTGCAGAGCGCGGATGCCCAGACGGCCGTCATCTACAGCGCGAAGACGACGTTCACCGCGACCCGGGCCGGCACGGCGAAGGACGTCGCGGTCGGTATGTGCGCCCAGGTGCGCAGCGGGGTCGGGGCAACTGGCGGCACCGCGACTGCGACCGACACCGGCACGCTGGCCGCCATCACCGTGGCGCTCAGCAAGCCGGTCGCCGGCAGCTGCGCCGGCGGGTTCGGGGGGTTCGGCGGTGGCGGTGGGTTCGGCGGTGGCGGTGGGTTCGGCGGTGGCGGCCGCAGCGCGCCGCCCAGTGGCGGTGCGCCGGGAGCCGGGGGAGCCCGCGGTGGCTTCGGTGGCGCATTCGGCAAGGTCACCGCGCTGAACGGCAGCGCCTTCACCGTCGTCGGCACCGTTCCCGCCGTACGCGCCGGCGGCGCCTCCCCCGCCCCGTCGGCATCGTCGACGACGCGGGTCACCACCGTGACGGTCACGGCGACGACCACCTACACGGTGACCGCGCCCAGCACAGCCACAGCGCTCAAGACGGGCACCTGCGTCACTGCCCTGGGCAAGGCCGACGACATGGGCACCGTCGCGGCCACGTCGATCGCGAGCCGACCGGCGCAGACTGACGGCACCTGCACGACCGGTTTCGGCCGTCGCGGAACCGGTCAGCCCAATGGCTGAGCCGCAGCGGGTGCTCACGGCCCGGCGCCCCAGCAGCCGACGACGCACGCTGCTGCGGCGCGGGATTCCCGTCGTCGTGGTGGTCGGGCTCGTGGCAGCGGGCTCGGCGGTGGCGTGGGCGGGCAACGGGGACGACACCGCGCGCTACCGCACGGTGCGGGTGCAGCAGGCGTCCCTGCAGCAGCTGCTCCGCCTCACCGGATCCGTGTCCGCCGGCGACGAGGCTTCGACGACCTTCCCCGTCGCCGCAACCGTCACGTCGGTGAGGGTGCACGTCGGTGACCGGGTGGAGGCCGGGCAGGTTCTTGCGAGCATCGATCCGACGGGGTTGCGCAATGCCGTGACCAGGGCCGATGCCACGCTGACCGCCGCTCGCGCCACGCTGGAGACCGACCAGAAGGCCGCGGCGACGACAGCGACCACAGCGACTACAGCGACCACCACCAAGCAGACCGGCTCGACGACACCCACGAGCGGCACGAGCAGCGCTGGCACAGCGGGGTCAGGCACAGCGGGGTCAGGCACAGCGGGGTCAGGCACAGCGGGGTCAGGCACGACGACATCGCCCGTGACCAAGGCGCAAGCCGATGCGAGCAAGGCGCTGCTCGCCTCCGACAGCGCCCAGGTCGCGGCGAACGCCGCGTGCGCCACGGTCGTGCCGAGCCCCACCACCACGACCCAGCCGACCCAGCCGACCCAGCCCACCCAGCCCACGTCCGGCGCAGGCGCGCGACCTACAGCCGGCGCGACCGCCGCACCCGGTTCCGGCGCAGGGGGGCGGCGAACCGCGCTCGAAGCACCCGCTCCCGTAGCCACCCCACCGTCTCCCTCCGCTCCGACACCCAGCGCGGCGCCCTCCGAAGCGACCGCCACGACGACGGCGGCACTGGCCGGCTGCGTACGCGCCCTGACGGCCGTGCACGACGCGCAGTCGGCTACGGCTACGGCGCAGACCGCGCTGGCCCTGGCCGTGAACGCCACGACTGCGCAGTCCTCGGCCTCGACGAGCGGCTCCGCGTCGACGAAGCCCACCGCCGCCACTGCCCCCTCTTCGGCGTCCTC
>CAXSDR010000031.1:21302-34413 GCA_964236445.1 uncultured Motilibacteraceae bacterium
CCCCCTCTTCGGCGTCCTCCTCGGCGTCGTCCTCCTCGGCGTCATCGACCGCCCGCAGTTCCGCCGCGTCGTCGACCCAGTCGCTGGCCGGGCGTACCTCCGCCGACGAGGCGACGATCCTGACGGCCACCGCCGCCCTCAAGGCCGCGCAGCACAACCTCACGCGGGCCACGCTGCGCGCGCCGATCGGCGGGACGGTCGCGTCGTCGGCCCTCACCGCGGGCGCTCAGGTGTCGGCCACGGACCAGGTCGTCGTGGTGGGTGACGGTGACGTCCGGGTGACCGTCGCCGTACCCCTCACCTGGCGTCCGCATGTCAAGGTGGGCCAGCGCGCCACGGTCACGCCCGACGGGTCGACGCGCCCGGTGGCAGGCTCCGTGGTGTCGATCGGCCTGCTGCCGGTGACCGGCACGACGACCTACCCGGTCGTCGTCAGCGTGCCCGCCGGCCCCGGCCTGAGCAGCGGCTCATCGGCCGCCGTCAGCATCGTGCTGGCCATGGTCGCCGACGTCGCAACCCTGCCCAACTCGGCGATGACCACCGCCACCACCGCAAGCACCGCCACCGTGCGCGTCCTGTCGAAGGGCGCCGTGACACGCAAGACGGTCAAGGTCGGGGTGGTCGGCGCCTTCCAGACGCAGGTCGTCTCGGGGTTGGCGCCGGGCGACGAGGTGGTGCTCGCCGACAGGACAGCGGCGTTGCCCGCCAGCTCGAGCACGACGCCACGCATCGCGGGCGCGGGAGGCTTCGGCGGCGCCGGCGGCTTTGCCCGCAACGGGACCGGCGGCGCCGCCGGCGGTTTCCCCGGAGGTGCGCCGCCCGGCTGACGCCGCAGGTGCGATGCTGACCAGGCGCGACTCCGCCGCGCGATCCGTCTCAGGCGACCCTTGAGGACAACCCCAGCGTGCACTCCCTGCTCGAGCGGCTGCTGTCGGCACCGGCGTGGGCCGTCTGCCTCGCCGCCGGGGGGCTGGTGTTCGCGGAGGACGCGCTGTTCATCGGTTTCGTCCTGCCCGGTGAGACTGCTGCGGTCCTTGCCGGTGTCGTGGCGAGCCGCGGCGACGTCAGCCTCGCGGCGGTCCTCGCGACCGTGATCGCCGCGTCGGTCATCGGCGACAGCGTCGGCTACGAGGTCGGACGCAGGCTGGGCAGGCGCATCTTGTCGAACCACCGGCTCAGCGGGCACCGCGACCGCCTCGACAGCGCGCAGGACCTGCTCGCCCGGCGCGGCGGCACGGCGGTCTTCCTCGGCCGTTTCGTCGCGTTCTTCCGTGCGGTGATGCCTGCCCTCGCGGGCGCCTCACGCATGCCCTACCGCAAGTTCCTGGTGTGGAACGCCGCCGGCGGCATCGTGTGGAGCGTCGCGGTGGTGCTGCTGGGCTACTTCGCCGGCGAGTCCTACGCCAAGGTCGAGAGCGTCATGGGCAAGGGCGTCGCGGTGGTGTTCGTCGTCATCGTGGTTGCTGGGCTCGTCGCGTGGAAGCTACGCGGGATGTTCGCCGAGCGGCGCGCGCGGTAGCCCGGAGCGCTCGCTGAATCAGGCGAGGTCAGGGTGAAACGTCAGCCAGAAAGTCTGTGAGAATAGAGCCATCGGTGTGCTGTGACCTTCAGCACTACATGGCATCCACCCGCAGGGCTTCGTGGCACCTCGACGGGCGAAGCGCAGCCCAGGCCGTCTCGTGCGACCAGTCAGGTCAGGGGTGGGGCCGAGTCAAGCCGTCCACACCGGCTTCGACGCTGGCCCGCGCCGACTCGTCGGCGAGGGCGTCTTCGGCGACCGGACCGTCGGCGGCTATGGCCCTCTGGACTTCGCCTCAGCAGCCGGCGTCCGCCACTTACACCTCGAGACGGGGTTCATCCCTGCGCCCACTTGCTACGAGCAGCAACAACGGGAGCCCCGTCGTAGGCTCCGTCACCGGACGGTGCCGTCCCGCAAGGACGAGGCCGAGCTGAGCACCGACGATGACTCGAGCTCGATCTCCCCGTAGAGAGGGAAGTCCGAAAGCAGCTCGAGCGTCTCCTGTCGAACTTTTTCGGCCCGTGCTGGTTCCAGCTGGTACTTGACCTTGGACCTGGCACCACTACTGTCTTGCCCGGCTTTGGTCGCCCGGAGGACCTCGACGGTCAGTCTGGCCACGACGTCCATCTCCGCAGTGCCCAGTCCTCGCGTCGTCAACGCTGGCGAACCCATGCGAACACCGGAGGTGTACCAGGGGCCGTTCGGGTCATTCGGCACCGTGTTCCGGTTCGCGACGATCCCCGCCTCGATGAGCGCCGCCTCAGCCTGCCTTCCGGTCAGCCCGAACGTACGTGTGTCGATCAGCAGGAGGTGGTTGTCGGTCCCGCCTGTCACCAGCGTCGTCCCTCGGCGGAGCAGCCCGTCGGCGAGGGCTTTCGCATTATCGACGACACGCTGGGCGTACTGCTGGAACTGCTCGGTCCGGGCCTCGGCCAGAGCCACCGCCTTGGCGGCCATGATGTGCGGCAGTGGGCCGCCCAGGACCATCGGACATCCACGGTCCACGTGGACGGCGTACTCATCGGTGCAGAGCACCATGCCTCCACGCGGGCCACGCAACGACTTGTGCGTCGTTGTCGTGACGACGTCGGCGAAGGGCACCGGGTCATGCACGCCCGTCAATACCTTGCCCGCCACAAGGCCGGCGAAGTGCGCCATGTCGACCATCAACACGGCGCCCACCTCGTCGGCGATTTCCCGCATCCGCTGGAAGTCCACGAGTCGGGGGTAGGCGGAGTAGCCGGCGAGAAGGATCAGGGGTCGGAACTCGTGAGCCTGTTTCCGGAGCGCCTCGTAGTCCAGCAGGCCGGTCGCCGGGTTCGTTCCGTAACTGGCCTGGTCGAACATCTTGCCGGAGATGTTAGGTCGGAAGCCGTGAGTCAGGTGGCCGCCCGCGTCGAGGGACATGCCGAGCAGGCGCTGCGTTCCAAACGCAGTACGCAGTGTCCGCCACGCGTCGTCCGACAGGTCGTTGACGTGCCGCACATCAGCAGTAGCCAGGGCCGGCGCTTCTACCCGAGCTGCCAGGATCGACCAGAACGCGACGAGGTTCGCGTCGATCCCCGAGTGCGGCTGCACGTAGGCATGTGCGCTACCGAAGAGCGCCTTGGCCTGGTTGGCGGCGAGTTGCTCGATGTCATCGACGTTCTGACAGCCCGCGTAGAAGCGCCGGCCGATGGTTCCCTCCGCATACTTGTCGCTCAACCAGTTGCCCATAGCGAACAAGACCGCCGGGCTGGCGTAGTTCTCGCTTGCGATGAGCTTGAGCGACTCCCGCTGGTCTGCGAGTTCCTGCCGGATGGCTGCAGCGACTGCTGGCTCGACCTCAGCAATAACAGCGAGAGCCGCGTTCGCGGCAGTGGACGAGAGAGACGACGAACCGCGCATGGCAACTCCCGGTGTAGACGAGGGTGCCCAGGCGCGCGGCTTCGTGTAGTGACGGACCGCTCCCCGGTGGTGCTCCACCCGAGCGCCAGTTGCGGCCGGGACCAGGCTATGTGCCGTGCCAGGAGGGGTCAACACGAGCCGGATCTCTCCCGTGCAGGTCCGGCCCGCCGGCCTTACGGCAGCGGCGAGAGTGCCTGTGGTGACCGGAGTAGTGTAGCTGCAGGCCTCGCAGCCGGGTGGGTTGGGGCTTTGTTCGCGGTCAAGCCGCCGCCTACCCGATGGTGTTGCGTTGCTCGTGAGACTGCGGGAGTGCCTGCGCGCAACTTGGTCAGGTGACTCGAGGTGATGGCCGCGCGACGGAAACGCGAGATGTGCGGGCGTGTCGCTGCTCGGCGTACGTCCATGTCTCATGACCCGTGTCCGCGATCTATGTGACGGGAGGCCGTTCGCACCACAGTCTCGCGCATGGCGTTTGGTCGGATACGCGCGCGTATCGACCCGGGATCAGCATCCGGAGGCGCAGGTCGATGCGCTGCGTGCTGCGGGTTGCGAGCAGGTGTTCACCGAGCACGCCTCCGGCACCTTGGCGCGACGCCCGGCGCTGGATGAGGCCCTGCGCTACCAACGCGTCCGCGCCATCAACCACCTCAGCTCCATCACCAGCGAAGTAGTTGAAGCAGCACGCGAGACCGTCTGTCGTCGGCGGCTGACCCAGGCGTGCAACAAGCGGCGAATAAACGTGCCAACGAGCGCTGCGGATCACACCGGTGTCCCCCTGCGACGCACGGCGCACACGATCACTTTCTCCCGTCAGCCAAGTCGTGGACGGGGACAGCGTGATCAGCGCAACCCTCGCTCGATGAGATGCGTCGGCAGCACGGTGATCGTCGGCGGTGACGAGTCGCCGTGGACGCGGGAGAAGACCCGGTTGACACCTACCCGAGCGAGCTCGTGGACGTCATAGGAGATCAACGTCAAAGGTCGTGGCATCAAGTGCGACAACGTGAAGTCGTCGAACCCGAGAAGCGGCGCCGGGCTGCCGTATTCGTGCAGCGCCATCAACGCCCCTGCGCACAGCTGGTTGTTGGCACAGAAGAAGGCCGTGGGCGGCTCCGCTGACTGCAGCATGCCCGCCACGACACGGGCCGCATCCTCGGGACCCTTGACCTCATCGCGAATCATCGTCGGGTCGATACCGGCCCCGAAGGACTGGTAGGACGATGCCACTCCCGCGAGTCGCTCGCGCATCGTCCACACGCCGAGCGAATCGAACAGCAACCCGATGCGCCGGTGACCGGCCGCCAGCAGCTGGGCCATGCCGGCGTGGGTTCCGCCCTGGTTGTCGAGAAGCACAGCGTCGGCCCGGAGTCGCTCGGGCGGGCGGTCGAGAAAGACCATCGAGATTCCCATGTCGAGCTCCCGCTGCAAGAACGAGTGATCCTTGCCCGCCGGCACGACGAGGAGCCCGTCGACGCGGCGTTGAGCGAGGTCGAGGAGCAGCTCACGCTCGCGTTCGGGATCCTCTTCCGAAGAGGCGACGATGAGCAGCGTCTGATGCGTCGCTGCGATCTCAGCTGCGACGCTCGCTATGGCCGCGTAGAACGGATTGGCCATCTCCTCGATGAGCAGACCGATCGTGGCGTTGACTCTGCGCGAGCGCAGATTTCTCGCGATGTCGTTGCGGCGGAAGCCGAGTTCTGCGATTGCCGCGTGGACCCTGTCGACCAGGTGCGCGGCGACCACGGGCTCGTTGTTGACGACCCGCGAAACCGTCTTGATGCTCACAGCCGCGTGGCTCGCCACGTCATGCATGGTCGGGCGCCGCGGCTGGGCGGCCCGGGTCAGTTCGGGCATGCGGCCCCTTCGATTCGGCTGACCCCACGATCGCACGCCGGTGGGCGGTCCTGACGCGCTTTCCGCACCGGGTCCTCCGACTGCCGCAACGAGCAGACCGACGTCGTCCGCGGCGTCACACGAACGTGAGGACCGATCCCCGTTTCAGGCCGCCGACCGTCAACACGGTGAGCGCTAGGCCTCGACCGACACGCCACGCCAGAACGCCACGCGGTCGCGCACCTGCGAGGCGGCTTCCTTGGGCTCGGGATAGAACCAGACCGCATCCGGGTTGGTCTTCCCGTCGACGGTGAGCGAGTAGTAGGACGCCGTGCCCTTCCACGGGCAGACGCTCGTCGTCTCGCTCGGCGAGATGACGCCCGGATCGAGGGAAGCCGCGGGGAAGTAGTGGTTGCCCTCGACGACCACCGTGTCGCCGGACTCCGCAATGACCTTGCCGTTCCACAGTGCGCGCATCGCTGTCTCCTCGTGTCGGTGAAGATGCCATCGTGCGTCACACGACCCACTTCGGCATCTTCGTTCAGCGGTCTAGGGCTGGTCTAGGGCAGATCGGCGTACGCCTTCGCGATCCCGGCCAGCTCGGCGGCGGAGAACGTGGTGAAGGGGGTCGCCTCGATCCGGCGCTTGACGCCGGTGCCCACCGTGCGCCAGGTGCCGATGACCTGGCCGGCGCTGACGACAGTCGCGCGGAACATGCCGTTGCCGCCGGGGACGATCGCGTCCGCGAACGCCGCGGGCAGCGCGGCGCTCCGGTCGGCATAGCCGAGCATGAGCTCGTCGAAGCCCGGCAGCAGCAGCACGCCAAGAGCCTCGTCGCGGTTCGCGCTCAGCAGCTCGGGGGTGCGCGCGTCGAGCAGATAGTCGATGCCGTCCACTCGCATGCTGTCCAGCTCGGACCGCACCGTGGCCAGCCCTGCGCGAGCCTCCGTCAGGGTCAGGTTGGCCCATCGCGCGAAGTCCTTCACGGTGACCGGGCCGTGGCCGGCGACGTAGCGGCGCGCCCACTCCCCCAACCCCTCGTCGCGTTCCAGGCGCCGCGGCACAGGGATCGCGTCGGCGACGAGCACGACCCGCTGCTCGGCGCCGTCCAACGGGCCCAGACACAGCACCCCGACGCGGCACAGGTGTGACAGCGTGTGCACGCCGCGCTGGCCTGCCGTGTCGTGCCCGCCGTCGCGCCAGACTGCGAACAGCTCCGCCCGGCTCAGGGACCGCCCGCCCCCCAACGCGCCCTCGGCCAGCTCGCGCGCGCAGTCCAGGCTTCGCGCGTCGAGCCCGAGGCGCGCGTGGCGGCCGGCCATCGCGTTGATGATGCGCGGAGCGGCGACATCGAGCATCCACAGCAGGTCCTCGGCCGCGACGAGGTGCAGCGTGCCGCGCATGGGCCACGAGCGCACCACCTCGCCGGCAACCAGCGCCGCGGTGACGTCTGCCCGGCTGCGCGAGCGCGTACGAAGAGCGACCGAGAGCAGCGCGCCCTTGAGGTCCTGCGCCTGCACCGCGGTCAGCCAATGCACGGCGTCACGGGCGGTCGACGCCGGCGGACCGATCAACCGGTGGGAAGCGAGCCGCAGCAGCGACAGCTCGCGCCGGTCGGTCACGTGGAGCTCAGCTCAAGCAACCGCGCTCACGCACGGTACTGCGACACCAGCGGGCAAAGGAACGGGTCGCGCGCGCGCAGGCCGACCTGGTTGAGATAGCGCACCACGATGCCGTAGGACCGCACCAGGCTCATCTGCGTGTAGGTCACGCCCTGCTGCTCGCAGAACTGACGCACGATCGGCTGCGCGGCGCGCAGGTTGGGCCGCGCCATGCTCGGAAACAGGTGGTGCTCGATCTGGTAGTTCAGTCCGCCCATCGCGAAGTCGGTGAACCGCCCACCGTCGATGTTGCGCGACATCAGCACCTGGCGGCGCAGGAAGTCGAGCTTCATGGTCTTGGGCACGAGCGGCATGCCCTTGTGGTTCGGCGCGAACGAACCGCCGAGCAGCAGGCCGAAGAGCCCCATCTGCAGCCCGAGGAAGGCCGCGGCCTTGCCCACCGGCAGGAAGACCAGCAACACGGCGAAGTAGGCGACGAG
Source organism: uncultured Motilibacteraceae bacterium (assembly GCA_964236445.1). Lineage (GTDB taxonomy): Bacteria > Actinomycetota > Actinomycetes > Motilibacterales > Motilibacteraceae > CAXSDR01. Next base: position 28,643 of record CAXSDR010000031.1, read on the forward strand.
CCGGCCGAGGATCAGCGTGAGCTCGATGTTGCGGTGGGGCGTGTCCCTGCGCCCGATCAGGGTGCGCACGCTCGAGACGTGCAGGTGGGCTCCCTCGAGCAACAGCAGCGGGAAGAAGAACCAGCCCTGACGCTTCGTGAGGCTCGCGCGCCAGCCGGAGCGGGCGTCGGCGGCATCGGGGGTGAAGGCCAGGACGCCAGGACCGATGTCCGGATCTTTGCCGATCTGGTTGGGGGCACCGTGGTGACGGTTGTGCTTGCTCGACCACCAGCTGTAGCTCAGCCCGGCGAAGACACCGGCCAGCAGTCGCGCGGTCCACTCGTTCCACGCGTGTGACGCGAAGATCTGGCGGTGCGCGCCGTCGTGGCCCAGGAAGCCGAACTGCGTCACGACCACCGCGAGCGCCGCCGCGAGAGCGAGCTGCCACCACGAGTTGCCGATGAACCCGAAGGCCACCCAGACGGCGACGAAGGCCGCTATCAGTGCCACGATCCGCACCCAGTAGAACGCGTAGCGGCGCTTCATCAGACCGGCATCCTGGATCAACCGCGTCAGCTCGGCGTAGGCGCTGCACTGGCGCTCCCGCATCGACATATTCGACGGCTCGGGTTCGGGCCGACCTGCGGCAGAGTCGAGCAGACCACTGGTCAAAGGAGACACCTTCCGGGCGGGAGCTGGCGACGCCCATGCAACACCCCAGGCAAGCTCCAGGACGCGGCGGGCTCCGACAGCAGTATGTGCCAGGAAGTATGAGCGCCAAACGGCCGGCTCACCCCTCGAACGCCGATCCCGCGTCCGACGGCGCCGCCCTTGCCGGTTGCGCGTGGCACGCTGTTGCGAGATACTTGCAACAAGAGTCGGGCTCATCCGACCCATCCGGATCGGCTGCTGTTGCGAACTGCTCGCAACTAGCCGGCGTTCGCGCCACGTCACCCGTCCTTCAGGGAGAGCCATGACCGTCACGTCCGGCATGATCGCCGAGCGCAAGCCGACGCTCGCGCTGACCCAGCGCGTACGCCGGATGCGCTCCGGACTGACACGCGCCGAGTGGACGTCGATAGCCGGCATGGCGGCCTTCGTGATCTTCCTGCACGTGCTCGGATGGGGCCTGCTCATCGGTGTCATCGCGCCGCACCACTACGACCTCGGCAGCAAGCAGGTCTTCGGCATCGGCCTGGGCCTGACGGCATACACCCTCGGCATGCGGCACGCGTTCGACGCCGACCACATCGCCGCGATCGACAACACGACCCGCAAGCTGATGGCGGAGGGCAAGCGCCCGCTGTCCGTGGGCTTCTGGTTCTCCCTGGGTCACTCGAGCATCGTCTTCGGGCTCTGCGCACTGCTCGCGCTGGGTGTCCGCTCGCTCGCGTCGCAGGTCGAGAACGGCTCCTCGAGCCTGCAGAACGTGACGAGCCTGGTCGGCACGAGCGTCTCCGGTGTCTTCCTCTACATCATCGGCATCCTCAACCTGGTGGTTCTGTTCGGGATTGTGAAGGTCTTCCGCGCGATGCGCCGCGGGATCTACGACGAGGCCGCCCTGGAGGACCAGCTCAACAACCGCGGCCTGCTCAACCGGGTGCTCGGCAAGGCCACGAGGGCTGTCGCCAGCTCCTGGCACATGTATCCCGTGGGCCTGCTCTTCGGTCTCGGCTTCGACACGGCGACCGAGGTGAGCCTGCTCGTCCTCGCCGGTGGCGCTGCGGCGTTCTCGCTGCCGTGGTACGCGATCCTGGTGCTGCCCATCCTGTTCGCCGCGGGCATGAGCCTGCTCGACTCGATCGACGGCTGCTTCATGAATTTCGCCTATGGCTGGGCCTTCTCCAAGCCGGTGCGCAAGGTCTACTACAACATCACGATCACGGGGCTCTCCGTCGCTGTCGCCCTCGTCATCGGCACGATCGAGCTCGTGTCGATCGCGACCGACCGACTCGGCATCACGACCGGCCCGCTGGCGACCATCAGCTCGCTGAACCTCAACATCGTCGGCTACGCGATCGTCGGCGTGTTCGTCGTGACATGGCTCGTGGCACTGGCCGTGTGGCGGTTGTGCCGCATCGAGGAGAAGTGGACGGCCGGCCTGCTCGCCGGAGCTGCGTCGTCGGCGAACCGTGCGGTCTGACGCTGTCTCGTCGCGTCTAGGCTCGTAGCATGCGACTACTCGTGCTCGGTGGCACCTCGTTCGTCGGCCGCGCGATCGTCGAGGACGCACTCTCCCGCGGTCACGAGCTCACGCTCTTCACCCGGGGAATCACGGGAACTGAGCTCTTTCCCGACGTCGAGCGGCGAACAGGCGACCGCGAAGCCGGCGACTACACGAGCCTGGGGCATGGGCAATGGGATGGGGTCGTCGACGTCAGTGCCTACGTCCCGCGCCACGTCGCCCAGGCCGGCGACAGCCTGGCAGACCGTTTCGGCCGCTACCTGTTCATCTCCACCGGCTCGGTCTACGACCACGCGTTCGCGCCCGAGGAGGGGCTCACCGAGGGTGCACCACGGCTCAAGCCCGAACGCGACACCGAGATCGTCACGTCCGAGTCCTATGGCAGGCTGAAAGTCGCCTGTGAGGACGACGTGCTCGCGCGTCACGGCGAGCGCGCCACCCTCGTGCGGCCGGGTGTCGTCGCCGGACCGCACGATCCCACGGACCGCTTCACCTGGTGGTGCCGCGCCGCCGCTGCGGGCGGCGCGATCGAAGCGCCCGTGCGCGCCGACCAGCCGGTGCAGGTGGTGGCCTCGCGTGATCTGGCGCGGCTCGTGACCGTGCTCGTCGAGGAGGACCGCTCGGGCGCCTACAACGCCGTAGGTCCGTCGGAGCCGGTGACCTTCACGTCGCTGGTGCAGATCTGCGCGGCCACAGCGGGCACGGACGCCCACCTGGTGCCCACCACCCCGCTCGACCCGGGCTTCCCGCTCGCCCTGCGCGACCAGAGCTGGGACCCGATGTTCCGCCGGAGCGCGGCGAAGGCGTACGCCGCCGGCATGCCTACGACGCCGCTCGCTGCGACCGCCGCCGATGTGCTCGCCTGGGTGCGCAGCGACACCTGACCGCTGCACCAGTTGGGGACTTCTGTGCCCGCGGGGGGTGCGCAGAAGTCCCCAACCTCAGGAGATGGGGTGCGTTAGATCAGGGACGACACGCGCGCGGCCTCGAAGCGGCGCGTGACATCGGCCCAGTTGACCGTGTTCCACCACGCGGTGACGTAGTCGGCCTTCACATTCTTGTATTGCAGATAGAACGCGTGCTCCCACATGTCGAGCATGAGCAGCGGCACCAGGCCGACCGGCACGTTGCCCTGCTGGTCGTAGAGCTGGTTGATGAGCAGCTTCTTCCCGAGGCTGTCCCACAGCAGGATCGACCAGCCGGAACCCTGCAGGCTGTTAGCCACCGCGGCGAACTGCGCGCGGAACGCGTCGAACGAGCCGAAGTGCTCGTCGAGGGCCGTGGCGAGCTCGCCGGCCGGCTTGTCGCCACCGTCCGGGGACATGTTCACCCAGAACACCGAGTGGTTGATGTGACCGCCGAGGTGGAAGGCCAGGTTCTTCTCGAGCATCGCGATCGACTCGAACTTGCCGGTGTCGCGGGCCTCGGCCATCTTCTCCAGCGCCGTGTTCGCGCCGGTGACGTAGGCCTGGTGATGCTTCGCGTGGTGCAGCTCCATGATCGCGCCGGAGATGTGCGGCTCGAGAGCGCTGTAGTCGTAGGGAAGGTCGGGAAGGGTGTAGTCCGCCATGAAAGCTCCTTCGAAGCCTGTCGTCGCAAAGACCGTTCAAGATCTCTACCGAGGCTAGTGCGTGTCGTGCCCCTCCTTCTCGCTACCCGCCCCGTCCGCCGGGAACCCCTCGTCGCAACCAGGCGCGTACGCCAGACGCCGGCCGCCCCGACTGGTGTCGGGACGACCGGCGTCCGGTGGGGAGCGGTCAGTCTCGGCGCGTAGGCGCCGAGCCGGAGCGGACCTAGTTGAAGCTGGTCAGCGTGGCGGCGGTGGAGTCGGTCGGGGTGGCCGGACCGGTGTCATTGATGACATGGTCGATCGTGCCGACGTTGCCCAAGGAGACCGTGGACATGTTGTGCCATTTCACACCCGGAGTCACGGGTGACTCGAAGGCGTGCGACGCGTGGATGGACGGGTCGACCTGGGTGTAGATGTAGCTGCCCAGCCCCCACGCCTCGTGCGTGGTCACGTTGTCGGCGACCTTGTAGACGGGGTAGCCCTTGACGCTGGCAGACTCCATCCACGCCGCCTGGTTCGGCGCGTCGTACGGCATCTCGTTCTGCAGGAAGATCGTCTTGCCACCGTTGCCGTTCCAGAGGACCTCGACCTTCTCGTAGTGCTCGACGAACAGGCCGGTCGCCTCGACGTTGTCGCCGTTGACGATGAGCCCGTTGTCTGCGGTGTTGATCGTCCAGCCGGTGGCGGAGACGCCGTGGTCAGCGCGCCATGCCCAGATGTGGTCGATGACCACGTTGTTGCTGTTGACCAGCAGGCTGGTCGTCGCCTTGCCGGCGACAGCACCACCGATGCGGAAGAACACATCCTGGATGGTCGTCGGGTCGGCGGCGTGGTTGGCACCCTTGGCGCCGCCGACGGTCAGCAGGACCGAGGAGTTGGTCGTGCCTGCGTCGAAGAGCAGACCAGCGAGCTTCACACCGTCAACGTCTGCGACGGTCATCGCGTTGACGCCACCGTCGGGAATGATCGTCGGGTAGCCGATGCCGAGCACCACGGTGTCGGCGCGCGTCACGTTGATCGCCTGGTTGACGTGGTAGATGCCAGGTGTGAAGAACAGGTTCAGCCCCTGGGCGAGCGCCTGGTTCAGCGTGGCCGCGGAGTCAGCGGGCTTCGCGACGTAGAACTGGCTCATCGGCAGTGACGAACCGGCGGTGGTGCCACCGGTCCAGCTCGCACCGCGAGCGTTGGTGCGCAGCGACGGGACGAAGACGCGGTACTTCCCCGCAGCGTCGAGATAGAGGAACGGCTTCTCACGCGACACCGGGGTGGTGTCGAGCACCGTCATGGGCGGCTTCGGGAAGCTTGCGGCGGGAGAGCCGGTCACACCGGAGAAGACCATGTTCCAGTTGGAGCCCGCCCAGCTGCCGAAGTTGCTGTCACGGGAATACCACTGCTGCTGCGAGGCAGACGAGACCTGACCGTCGACCTTGCTGTCGGCGATGTAGCCGCCGCTCGCCCAGCCATAGCTGGCGGGGAAGAGGTCGAGGTTGCCCTTGATGTGCATGCGACGGAAGGGCGCAGCCTGGGCGACGGCCCAGCGGTCGCTTCCGCCGTTGGTGTTCACCGCCAGGTTCTCCGCCGAGCGCCAGAAGTTCTGCGTGGCGTTGCCCGCATCGGAGCCGTTGAAGGCGTCGACGGTGACCGCACCGTTGATCGTCGTGTCGTCGGGGCTCATGCCCAGACCGAGGATCGAGGTGTTGAAGCCGATGTTGGCGTAGAGCGCCGTGCTGGCGAAGTTGCCGTAGCTGCCCGGCTTGAAGACCAGCGCGTCACGACGGTTGGCGAACTGGGCCGAACCGGTGTCCTTGTTGGCGTTGAACACCTCGTCCAGCTTGGCCTGAATCGATGCGGTCGACATGCTCGGGTCGAAGATCGCGACGTTCGGCCCGAAGTTCGGGGTGTCGGACGTCGGGAGGGTCGGGCCGGTCGTCGGGGTGGCAGTCGGCGTCACGGTGGGCGTGACGGTGGGCGTGACGGTGGGCGTGCTCGTGGGTGAGGGGGTCGTGGTCGGGGTGGAGCCGGTGTTGACGCCCATCT
>CAXSDR010000032.1:0-10030 GCA_964236445.1 uncultured Motilibacteraceae bacterium
CGCCGCCCGAGTCGCCGATGAAGGCGCTCGTCGACGGCTGGCGCTACGTCGGCACGACGCCGATCATCCGCGGCATCGTCGTCGCGATGCTGGGTGCGTTCGCTGCCGGCGGTGCCGTGATCGGGCTCGCCCGCACCTACGTCCATGAGCTGGGTGGTGGCGACGCCGCCTACGGCGTGCTGTTCGCGGCGGTGTTCATCGGCATGGCGACCGGCATGGGCATCGGGCCGCGCCTGGTCACCGGGTTCAGCCGCGGACGGCTGCTCGGGCTCACGATCTGCGGCGCCGGGCTTTCGCTCGCACTGCTCGCGATCGTCCCCAACCTCGCGATCGGCGTGGTGCTGACGGTCTTCATCGGGTCGTTCGCGGGTCTGTCGTGGGTGACCGGCTACACCTTGCTCGGGCTCGAGGTCGCGGACGAGGTCCGGGGGCGCGTCTTCGCGACTCTGCAGCTGTTCGTGCGGGTCGTGCTCATCGCGATCCTGGCCGTCGCACCGCTGCTCGCGGGTGCCATAGGCCGTCACGCGCTCGGCCCTGACTCGTGGCGCTTCACGCTCAGCGGTGCGTCGATCACCCTGCTCGTCGCGGGGCTGTTCGCGGCGGCGCTCGGCGTCGTGTCCTACCGCGCCATGGACGACCGGGCGGGCATGCCGCTCGCGCCGGACGTCGTCGCGGTCATGCGCGGCGCGGCGCTGCCGGTCGCGCCGACAGCTCCCACCAGCGGCTTCTTCCTGGTGCTCGAGGGCGGCGAGGGGTCGGGCAAGACCACGCTGGCGCAGCGGCTCGCGACCGCTATCCGTGCCCGCGGGCACGAGGTCGTGCTGACCCATGAGCCCGGAGCCACGCCGGTGGGCGCCCGGCTGCGCGCGATGCTGCTCAACCCGACGACCGGGGGCATCGACTCGCGCACCGAGGCGCTGCTCTATGCCGCTGACCGCGCCGAGCACGTCGCGACGGTGATCCGACCGGCGCTCGAGCGTGGCGCCGTTGTCATCAGCGACCGCTATGTCGACTCCTCGATCGCCTACCAGGGCGCGGGCCGGTCGCTGCACCGCGACGAGATCGCGTGGCTGTCGTCGTGGGCGAGCCAAGGGCTGACGCCCTCGCTCACCGCCCTGCTCGACGTGCCGCCCCTTCTCGGCCTGGCCCGTGCGGGCAGCACGCCCGATCGTCTCGAGGCCGAGCCGCGCGAGTTCCATGAGCGCGTACGCCGCGAGTTCCTCACCCTGGCGCGCACGGGCGGCGAGCGCTATGTCGTGGTCGACGCGACACAGGACCCCGACACCGTGGCCCGCCAGGTCGTCGAGCGGCTGCGCCAGATGGTCCCTGCCAGCCCGCGCGAGCTCGCCGAGCGTGAGGCCCGGCGCAAGGTGCAGGAGCGCGCCGATCGCGAGGCCCGCGAGCAGGCAGAGCGAGAGGCGCGGCGCCTGGCGCGCGAGCAGGCCGACCGCGACGAAGCGGCTCAGCAGGCGCACCAGGAGCGAGAGCGGTTGCAGCGGGAGCGTGCCCGTCAGCAGGCCGCGGCGGGCGCCGCGGCGCAGTCGGCTCAGCGTGCTGTCGAGGTGGCGGCGGCGGAGCAGGCCCGCGCGCAGCGCCAGCGTTCCGACGACCTGCGCGAGCAGCAGCGCCGGGCAGCGGCGCTGGCCGACGACACCACCACCACCGCCGCTGTCCCGGTCGACGTCTCCAACGACGGTCGCCGCATCCCCGCCAACGACGAGACGACCGTGCTCCGGCGCGCTGATCTCGACGCGGCACGCCCTCCCGTGCGAGCCAAGCCGGCACGGTTGCGTCGCCGGCACGAGGACGAGCCCGACGACCAGCCGGCCGACACGACCGGACGCGACGTCGACCTCACGCAGGCCCGCAGCCTCGCCGACGACCTGCTCGGCTGGGGCTCCGACCGCTCCAGCTCCACCCGAGGCTCCGACGGCTCAGGGCATGGATGAGCGTCTTCGCTGACCTGGTGGGCCAGGAGCGGGTGGCCGACGAGCTGGTCACGGCCGCACGCGCCGGCGCCGAGGTGCTGGTGGGTGGGGCCGGCGCGGGCATGACGCACGCCTGGCTGTTCACCGGGCCGCCCGGCTCCGGGCGGTCCAACGCCGCACGAGCCTTCGCTGCGGCACTGCAGTGCGCCGACGGCGGCTGCGCGATGTGCCTGGCGTGCCGCACGACGCTGTCCGGGTCGCACGCCGATGTGGAGGTGCTGCGCACGCGCATGCTGTCCATCGGTGTGGCCGAGACGCGTGCCCTGGTCGACCGGGCAGCGCGTCGCCCCGCGGGTGGCCGGTGGCAGGTGATGATCGTCGAGGATGCCGACCGGCTCACCGAGCAGGCGGCGAACGCGCTGCTCAAGTCGGTCGAGGAGCCGCCCGCGCGCACCGTCTGGCTGCTCTGCGCGCCCGGGCTCGAAGACGTGATCGCGACCATCCGCTCGCGGTGCCGGCACGTCAGCCTGCGCACGCCGCCGGCCCGAGCGGTGGCCGACGTGCTGGAACGCCGCGACGGTGTCGACCGGGCGCTCGCGGCCTTCGCCGCGCGTGCCTCGCAGGGCCACATCGGGCGCGCGAGGCGCCTCGCCACCGACGAGCACGCCCGGCTGCGCCGCAACGACGCGCTGCGCCTGCCCACGCAGCTGAGCTCCGTCGGCGACTGCCTCACCGCAGCCTCCAACCTCGTGGAGGCGGCGGCCGAGGAGGCCAAGACCGAGACCGGCGAGCTCGACGGGCGCGAGACGGCCGAGCTGGCTCGCGCGCTCGGCGCGGGGACCACCGGGCGGGGCATGCCCACGGGGGCGGCGGCTCAGCTCAAGGACCTCGAGCGCCAGCAGAAGACACGCGCCAAGCGCACACAGCGCGACGCGCTCGACCGCGCGCTGATCGACCTCATCTCGTTCTACCGTGATGTGCTCGTGCTGCAGTTCGAGGGTGGGGTCGAGCTGGTCAACGAGGAGCTCCGCCCGGCGATCACCTCGGTGGCTCGCCAGGGTGCCCCCGAGGCGACCCTGCGCCGCATCGAGGCGGTGCTCGAGTGCCGCACCTCGCTCGACTCCAACGTCGCCCCGCTGCTCGCCGTCGAGGCGATGGCGCTCGCGCTCCGGGCAGGCTGAGGGTGCCAGCCGCGCGCCATAGGCTGCACCGGTGACCCGCATGCGCGACCTCCGACCCCGCCGCGCCCTCGCTGTGACGATGTCGGGTGCACTGCTCGGTCTTCCGATGCTGGCAGGCTGTTCCTCCCATTCCGACACCCGCGTCGCCGTTCCCGGACCGTCGGTCTCGACAGCCCCGACAGGGGCGATGCCTCCCACCCTCAGCGCGTCACCGACCGCCTCCGGATCGTCGGCCGGTGCGACCCCGTCGACCTCCGCGCCCGTCGGTGACCTCGGGGCGTTCGCTGCACAGAAGCTCGTCTGGAAGGGGTGCGGCGACCACTTCGAGTGCACGACGCTGCAGGTGCCCCTCGACTACGCCCACCCCGAGGGCGCCCAGCTCGGCATCAAGGTGAACCGGCTGCCGGCCTCGGACGAGAAGAAGCGTCTCGGTTCGCTCGTCGTCAACCCCGGCGGCCCCGGCGCTTCCGGTCTGAGCTATGCCCGCGACGCCCGGTCGGTCGTCACCGCGAAGGTGCGCGCGCGCTACGACATCGTGGGGTTCGACCCGCGCGGTGTCGCGTCGAGCGCCCCGGTGCACTGCCTCGACGCGGCGGCAACCGACAAGATCATCGCGGCCGACGGCTCACCCGACACCCCCGCCGAGGAGCAGGAGCTCGTCACCCTGAGCAAGGGCCTCGCCGCGGGCTGCGAGGCGAAGTCGGCCGCCGAGCTGCCGTTCCTCGGCACTCGCGACGCGGCGCGCGACCTGGACCTGCTGCGCGCGGCGCTCGGCGACGACAAGCTCACCTATCTCGGCAAGTCCTACGGCACCTTCCTCGGCGCCTCCTACGCCGAGCAGTTCCCGACCCGCGTCGGTCACCTCGTGCTCGACGGCGCGCTCGACCCGAGCTCGACGACCGACGAGGTCAACGCGGGCCAGGCCGCGGGGTTCGAGCAGGCGCTCGGCTCGTTCGTCGAGAACTGCCTCAAGACCAAGGGGTGCCCGCTGTCCGGAGACAAGGCGGCGGCCCTGCGCCGCATCGACGCGTTCCTCGCACAGCTCGACGCGAAGCCGCTGCCCGCCGCGAAGGGACGGCCGCTGACACAGGCGCTGGGACTTCTCGGGATCGCGGTGTCGCTCTATGACAACTCGTTCTGGCCCTACCTCCGCCTCGGCCTGACCGACGCGTTCAAGGGCGACGGTGCGGTGCTGCTGACGCTGGCCGACACCTACACCGACCGCAACGACGACGGCACCTACGCCGACAACTCCAACGACGCGATCTATGCCGTGAACTGCCTCGACCGCCCTGACACCAGCACGCCCGACGCGCTGCGTGCCCAGGCCGCCGGCCTTGCCAAGGTGTCGCCCCGCTTCGGCGCCTACCTCGCGTGGTCGTCGCTGCCGTGCGCGAGCTGGCCGGTGCCGCCGACCGGCACACCGCACCGCGTCACCGCCCACGGCGCCGCCCCGATCCTCGTGGTGGGTACGACGCGGGACCCGGCCACGCCGTACGTCTGGGCCGAGTCGCTGGCCTCCCAGCTCGAGTCCGGGCACCTGCTTTCTTGGAACGGTGACGGCCACACGGCCTACCAGCGCGGCAGCACCTGCATCGACAACGCCGTGGACGCCTACCTCATCGACGGCACGCTTCCCGCTGACGGGACGCTCTGTCGCTGAGGTTCGGCGGGCCGGGCGACCCGTGACCCGGCGCCCGGTATGCTCGTCGCACGCACCCGGTCAGCCGGGTGTTCGCCGCCTTAGCTCAGTCGGCTAGAGCGACGCACTCGTAATGCGTAGGTCATCGGTTCGACTCCGATAGGCGGCTCCGCCACGTCACCCCAGGTCAACGACCTGGGGTGACGTCGTTTCCGGGGGTAGCCCGGTGTCGGCGCAGGCTCGGGACACCCGCGTACGCCCCGCGCGCAGAGGTTGACTCGACGTACGCCACGGATAGGCTCCCCGAGGAAAGTGCCTCGTGCGGATGCTCCGCAAGCTCGTCGCACCCAGCCATCCGACACACCGACGTCAGTGGAAGCGAGTTCCCCGCATGCGCATCCTGTTGTCAGGCACGCCCGCCGTCGGGCACCTCGTGCCGCTGATGCCACTTGCCGAAGCAGCGACCGATGCCGGCCATGAGGTCGCCGTCCTGAGCAGCACGTCGATGGCGGAGCTGGTGGCGCCTTACACACTGCTTCCCGGCGGCCCAGGGCTCGACGTCGTCCTGGCGGAGGCGAGCAGGCGCAACGACGGTGCAGACCCGTTGGTGTGGCAGGGATATGCGACTCCCGCGGAGACGTTCGGGGCGTCTCGGGTCGACCTCTCCATCGATGAGGCCCTCGCCTCCGCCCGGGCGTTCGCGCCGGATCTGATCATCGCCGAGGTGACCGACTATGTCGGGCCGTTGGTGGCGGCCCTGCTCGATGTGCCATGGGCGTCGCACGCGCTCGGGCTCGCGCTTCCTGACGAGCTGGTCGCCGCGATGGATGGTGCGGCGGCGTCCCGTTTCGCAGAGCGGGGCGTGAGTCCGACGGCTCCTCTGGCGTACGTCGACCCCTGCCCACCGTCGTTGCAGTCACCGGGGTGGGTCCCGCCTGCGAATCGCGTGGGCATCCGGCCGCGGGCTCATCGCCAGGTCGGTGCGACCTGGACGGCCGCGGCTTTCCCCGGTCGCGAAACCCAGCCGCGCATTCTCGTGACACTCGGAACGACGCTGACTGATTCCGAAGTTCTCGCGGCGATTCTGCGAGACCTCACCGACGATGTGAGCCCGGTCGACGTCAACATGGTGGTCACCTATCCCCGGGAGACCGACATCGAGCACCTCGCCGTCGACCGGTCGCGTGTGCAACCGGTGAGCTTCGTTCCCTTCGACCGTCTGCTGGACGGCGTGGCGGCCGTCGTCTCCAACGGGGGAGCCGGGTCCTTGTTCGGCACGCTCAGCCAGGGCATACCGGCGGTGATCCTGCCCATGGGCCTGGACCAACCGTGGAACGCTGCGCGCGCTGCTGCTGCGGGAGCCGCGATCGTGGTGGACGGGCCTGGGGAGGTGGCCACCGCCCTCTCCCGGCTGCTGGCCGAGCCGTCCTACCGCGCAGCCGCGATGACCGTGCGTGCAGACATCGAGGCCATGGACAGCCCCGAAGCGGTCCTCGCGACGTTGATCGACCGCAGCTGACCGAGCGGCAAACACCTGTTCGGGGGCGCGATGTCGTCTACGGCGAGCAGCGAGGTCGCCGCGAGCAGACGCCCTTCCCCGGAGGCGGTCGCGCTCGATGAGAGCGGGCACGCTGTGCGGCGGTTCTGCAGCTGGCACCAGAGTGGTTGGCGTTCGGTGCTGTTGCGCTTGCTGGACAACCATGCGGTGGTCCAGGACCTCGAGCTCGCAGCGACCGGGGACCAGCTGCTGGTGCTGGTGACCGCGGGCCGGGCGACTATTGAGGTCGCCGACGGAAGTCGGTGGCGGCGAGCGGACTACGTGCCGGGTCGGCTCGGCATGACCGCTCCCGGGCGCTCGTCGACACTGCGCTGGCGGACGACCGCCAGTCAGCTGCACCGTACGTTGCACGTCTATCTCCCCGGCGCCGTGATGCGTGACGTCGCGGAGCAGATGTGGAGCCGCGACCTGCGGGTCCATGACCTTCCTGACACTCTGTCGACCGATGACCCGCTGATCGAGGCGACGATGCGGGCGATGTGCGACGCTGCCAGAGCCGGTGCCGACGACCTCTATGCCGAGTCGGCACTGAACTTCCTCGCCGTCCACCTGCTCACCGCACAGCTCGGAGAATCGGCGCGGCCTGAGCCGGTGCCCGAAGACGCGCGCATCCGCACTGCCATCGCATTCATGCACGACAACCTCGCGCTGCCGCTGTCGCTCGCCGACATCGCCGCAACCGTGGACCTGAGCGTCTTCCACTTCATGCGACTGTTCAAGGTCTGCACCGGGGAGCCGCCGCGCCAGTTCCTCACCGGACTTCGGGTCGACGCAGCCCGGCAGCATCTCGAGCGGAGGGAGCTGGCGGTGAGCGACATCGCCCATCTGTGCGGCTTCAGCAGCCCGTCGCATCTGGCGGCGGCCTTCCGGCGACGGATGGGGATGTCGCCGACCGCCTATCGCGCCGTCCGCCGCTGACCCGGGGCTCCGACGCCTACGTCTGGCGATAGGCCGCACACGAAGGACCGCAAGAAATCGACGCTACGGCGCAACGTCGTGTTTGCGGTGCCCCGCCCGGGCTTCATAGCGTTCCCGGCATGGCCGACCCTCTCCGCTCGTGAGTGTCCCGACGCCGGTTGACCCGCGTGCGAGCGACTATGCCGATGCTGTCGATCTCACGATGACCGTGAACGGGCGACCGGTGTCCTTGGGCGTGGACCCACGCGAGTCCCTGCTCGACGTCCTGCGCGAGCGGCTGGGCCTCACCGGGACCAAGAAGGGCTGTGACCACGGCCAGTGCGGGGCATGCACCGTCCACCTCGACGGTCGTCGCGCGTTGTCGTGCCTGATGCTGGCCGCGCAGGCGCAGGGCATCGCGGTGACGACCATCGAGGGCGTGGCAGCAGCCGATGGCACGCTGCACCCTCTGCAACAGGCCTTCATCGAGCACGACGCGTTGCAGTGCGGCTATTGCACGTCGGGGCAGATCATGTCCGGGCTCGCCTGCATCGGCGAGGGCCACGCGCGAGACGAAGCGGAGGTGGCGGAATACATGAGCGGCAATCTCTGCCGGTGCGGTGCTTATGCCGGCATTCGCGCTGCGATCGCCGCCGCGGCGACGGCGACCATCGCGGTCACAGCGACCATCCAGCACGAGGGCTGACCGGTGCAGCGCTTCGGCTATGCAGTCGCGCGATCTCCCGAGGACGTAGTGCGACTGATGCGCGAGGGCGGGCCCGACACGAAGTTCCTCGCGGGGGGCACGACGCTCTACGACCTGATGAAACTCGGCGTGGAAGTGCCGTCGGCAGTCGTCGACATCACGCGCATCCCAGGCTTCGCGACCGTGGACACCGGCCGGTCCGACGAGCTGGTGATCGGCGCGGGCGCACGCATGAGCGCAGTGGCGGAGGACCCCGTGCTGCTGGTGGACTATCCGGCGCTGGCCGAGTCACTGGCAAAGGCGGCTTCTCAGCAGCTGCGCACGATGGCGACGGTCGGCGGCAACCTCCTGCAGCGCACCCGGTGCACCTACTTTCGAGGCGGCGCAGCGTTCCCCTGCAACAAGCGCACGCTTGGCAGTGGCTGCGCGGCTCAGGGCGGCGCAGACCGCGCCCTCGCGCTGGTCGGCACCAGTCCAGCCTGCATCGCGAACTACCCCGGCGACTGGGCGGTCGCACTCGTGGCCTTCGACGCCGTCGTGGACATCCTCGGCCCGGACGGCGAGCGCAGCATGCCGATCGCCGAACTCCACCGCGAGCCCGGTGACCGCCCTGATCGCGAGCATGAGCTCGCCGCCGACGAGCTCCTGCTCCGGATCCGGATTCCGGTCACGAGCTCCGGGCCGGCTTCGACATTTCACAAGATCCGAGATCGGGAGTCGTACGCCTTCGCGCTGGCATCGGCCGCCGTTGGACTGCACGTGGTCGAGGGGACCGTACGCGACGCCAAGGTCGCGCTCGGCGGCGTGGTCACCCGTCCCTGGCGCTCTCCGGCGGCAGAGCACGTCCTGCTCGGCACTCGGGCGACCAGTGAGGACGCCCGGCGGGCAGGAGAAGCGGCGCTCGTGGGAGCCAGGCCGGGCCGGCAGAACGGCTTTCGCGTGGAACTCGCCGTGCGCACCGTTGCCGACGCCGTGCTGATCGCAGCGGGGCGGGCCCGATGAGCGGACCCGCGCTGCGGCGGGTCGACGCGCGCGGCAAGGTGACCGGCGCCGTGCTCTACGGCACCGACCGTGTTCCGGCGGAATTGCTGCATGCGGTGTTCGCGGTTTCCACCGTGCCGTTGGGTCGCGTGATCTCCCTGGACACGAGCGCCGCGTCGGCTTCGGCGGGTGTGCGCCTGGTGCTCACCCGACTCGAGCCCGACGAGCTGACCTCGGCCGGATTCCTGATGGCGGGCGGCCACGGCTTTCAGAGTTTTCAGCCGCTGACCGGCGACCACATCGCCTACCGCGGCCAGCCGATTGCGCTTGTCGTCGCCGAGACGCTGCACGAAGCCACCGAGGGGGCTCGCCTCGTCACCGCGCACTACGAGAGTGAGGCGGCGTCGGTGACCCTGGACGGCCACGGCGTCGAGGTCGTCGACCAGCCGACCGCGATTGCGCTGCCCATGTTTGCCGACACCGTCGTCGGCGACGCCGACGCCGCGCTGGACAGGGCGGACGTGCGGGTCGACGCGGAATACGACTCGCCACCGCAGCACCCCGCACCGATGGAGCTGATCGGGTGCGTGGTCGACTGGGCCGACGGCACATTGACCATTCACGAAGGCACGCAGAACGCCAACGCCGTGCGCTTCGGTGTCGCCACCCAGCTCAGTGTGGATCCGGCGCACGTCGAGGTGATCTCGCCGTCTGTCGGTGGCGGCTTCGGCAACAAGAACTCCCTGCAACCGCACACGGCTCTGGCCGCCATCGCGGCCCGCCGGTTGCAGCGGCCGGTGAAGCTGGTGCTCACGCGCAGCCAGATGTTCCTGGGCGCGTCCTTCCGGCCGGCGAACCACCATCGGGTCCGGCTGGGCGCCACGCGATCAGGGCGACTCGTCGCCGCGATCCATGAGGTCGACCAACAGACGTCACGGCACGACTTCTTCCCTGCCAACTACACCGAGATGACGTCTCGGCTCTACGGGATCGAGAACTTCCGTGGGCGCCAGCGACTGGTGCGCACCGACGTACAGACCCCGGGTTATATGCGTGCTCCCCACGAGCACGCCGCAGCATTCGCCTTCGAGGGTGCCGTCGACGAGCTCGCCTATGCCTGCGGGCAGGACCCGGTCG
>CAXSDR010000032.1:10130-34048 GCA_964236445.1 uncultured Motilibacteraceae bacterium
CCGGCGGCACGGAGGTCGTCGAGGTCGAGGTCGAGCGACCGGCACCGGGCCAGCCGCCGGAGGTCATCGAGCAGCTGCGTCAAGGCCACCTTGCTCCCGCCGGGCCGGAGTACGCCGATTTCACCACCTTCAGCTATGCCGCCCACTTCGTGGAGGTCCGCGTGGAGCGGACCACACGCCGGATCCGGGTCGCCCGGGTCGTCAGTGTTGCCGACTGTGGTCGCGTCGCCAGCCCGGTCACCGCCGCGAGCCAGCTCCGTGGCGGTGTTCTGTGGGGCATGAGTGCCGCGCTGCGCGAGCTCAGCGAGGTGGACCCGCGCTACGGCGGCTTCCTCAACGACGACCTCGCCGACTACGCCATCCCCGTGAACGCAGACCTGCCGCAGATCGAGGTCCACTTCGTGGGCGAACCCGATCTGATGTTCAACCCGCTCGGGGTCAAGAGCCTGGGCGAGGTGTCGATGGTCGGCGTGGCACCGGCGATCGCCAACGCGCTGTTCCACGCCACGGGTCGTAGGCACCGTCGGTTGCCGATCCGGATCGAGGATGTGCTCTGACCTCATCGCCCGTGGCGCCGGTGGAGCCGGTGGAGCTATGGGCAGCTGTGTGCAGGATCTGGCCCTCGAAGTCCGGCTGGAGCAGTGGGCGGCTCATGAGGAAGCCTTGAGCGAGGTCTGCGCCGAGGTCGATGACGGTGTCGAGCTGGTGCTGGGTCTCGATGCCTTCGGCGACGACGCTGAGACCGAGGGCGTGGGCGAGATCGACGACCGAGCTGACGATGGCGTGCGCGGCGGGGTCTGGGCCGGTGAGGTCGGCGATGAAGCTGCCGCTCACTTTGACTCCGTCGAAGGGGAACCGCTGCAGGTAGGTCAGCGATGAGTAGCCGGTGCCGAAGTCGTCCAGCGACAGCCGCACACCGATGTCCTTGACCTCGCCGAGGATCGCCCGGGCACGAGGGGCGTCGTGCAGGAAGACGCTCTCGGTCACCTCCAGGCACAGGGCCTCAGGCTCCATGCCGGTGTCGGCGAGGGTCCGGGCCACGGTGCGCGCGAACTCCGGGCCGATCACCTGGTGAGCCGACACGTTGACCGCGAGCTGTGGCACGACAGGGCCGTGAGCCGACCGCCAGCGAACGAACTGCTCGCAGGCGTGGCGCAGCACCCACTGCCCGAGCGGCACGATCAGCCCGAGGCGCTCGGCGATGGGGATCACCACGTCGGGGGCGACCGGCCCGCCGTCCGGGCGCTGCCAGCGCAGCAGCGCCTCCACGGCCACGAGCGCGCCGTCGTCGGCGTGGATGATGGGCTGGTAGGCGAGCTGGAACTTCTCCGCGCGCAGCGCCGCCCGCAGGTCGTCCTCGAGGTGAGAGCGGTGGTCCGCCGCCAGGCGCGCGGTGCGGTCGATGACCCGGTGGTGTCCGCCGCCGGCGGCCTTAGCCTCATACATCGCGAAGTCCGCGTCGCGCAGCAGCGACTCAGGGATGTCCTGCCCCGGTCCGGAGAAGGCGATGCCCACGCTGGCGGTGAGCTGCACCCGGCGGCCCGCCAGCTCGATCGGCTCGGCCAGGGCCGTGGCGACCCGATGCGCGACCAGCTCCGCCTGTGCCGGGTCCTTGAGGTCCTGGCACAGGATCACGAACTCGTCACCGGACAGCCGGGCCAGGTCATCTCCCGGGCGCAGCACCCGGCACAGCCGCTCGGCGACGGTGACCAGGACCTGGTCCCCGACGTGGTGGCCGTAGCGGTCGTTGACCGTCTTGAAGCGGTCGAGGTCCACGAACAGCACCGCGGCGACCAGGTGGGACCGCCGAGCGCGCGACACGGCCACCTCGAGGAGCTCTGCGAACAGGGTGCGGTTCACGAGCCCCGTCAGCGGGTCGTGCAGGCTGGCGTGCCGCAGCCGCTCGACGCTGTCCGCGGCGGCGTTTCGGGCCTGGGCGTTGACGATGTAGGCGGCGGCGACGTCGGCGAGCACCTGCGCTGCGGCCATGTCGCCGGCGTCGAGCGCGCCGACGCTGTCCCGGTAGAGGTCCAGCGCGCCGAAGCGCCGCCCGTCCAACCGCATCGGGAACGTGAAGACCGCAGCGAGCCCGGCCCCCAGCGCCCGCGGGGAGAACCGGGGGAACCGCTGGTCGTCGCTCAGGTCAGGAACCGCCACCGAGCTTCCGCTGCGGTAGGCCTCCAGGCACGGACCCTCGTCATAGGTGTTCTGCAACACCTCGATCGCCCGGATCGTCGCGTTCGAGGCGGCCAGGAAGTGCAGCTCGTCGTCGTCGCCCATGACCATGACCCCGGCCGCGGTGACCGGCAGCACGTCGACCACCCGTGTCACGAGCCGGTCCAGAATCGTTCCGATGGAGAAGTCGGTGCCCAAGATACGGGCGAACTCCGCCAGGACCTGCGCCAGCTTCTCCTCCGCGCCCACAGCTCCCCCGACCCTCGACCCCGACCCCGACGCCGCACGCTGAGGTGGTGGATCACATCTACACCAGTCGGTGCCTCTGCGTCTAGAGTCAGTCACGATACGTAACGACGGGCCGCATTGGCATCGGGTGACGGAGCCGACGTCCAGGTGGCAGGCGGTGCTCAGGCCGCAGGCGCCTGCGCAATCCGGACGGTGTTGCCCGACGGGTCGCGGAACGCGCAGTCGCGCGGGCCCCAGCCCTGGTCGATCGGCTCCTGGAGGACTTCGGCGCCGGAGGCGCGTACGGTCTCGAAGGTCGCGTCCAGGTCGTCCGAGCGGAAGACGAGCATCGGGAGCACGCCCTTGGTGAGGAGCTCCTGCAGCGCGTCTCCGTCGGCCTGTGAGCGGCCGGCATGGGGCACGGAGATCACGATGTCGAGCCCGGGCTGGGAGTCACTGCCGAGCGTGACCCATCGGTATTCGCCTGAGGCCACGTCGTTGCGCACCTCGAGGCCGAGCGCGTCGCCGTAGAAGGCGATCGACTCGTCGACGTCGTTGACGGTGATGTTGCAGTACTGCAGTGCGATGGTCATGACCGCGACTCTAGGCAGCGGCGCCGCGGGTCGCTTCTCCGATCCTGCTCGATGCGTGGCGCAGCGGTCGCGTGTGGGTTCTGACGAAACAGGCAGGCATGGCCTTGACGGCGTCGTGCCCGTGGCGCCGGTAGGCCGACGGGCTCTCCCCGACGATCTCGGCGAACCGCGAGCTGAACGAGCCGAGCGAGGTGCACCCGACGGTCATGCACGCGTCCGTGACGCTGACCCCCGCCCGCAGCAGGGCCATCGCCCGCTCGATCCGGCGGGTCATCAGATAGCTGTAGGGCGTCTCGCCGTAGGCCGCGCGGAACCGGCGCGAGAAGTGTGCGGGTGACATCAGCGCCTTGCGAGCCATGGTCGGGACGTCGAGCGGCTTGGCGTAGTCACGGTCGATCAGGTCCCGGGCGCGTCGCAGGGAGGTCAGGCTCTCGAGCTCCTGCGGGGTCATGTGTCGACGCTACCGTCCTGCGCCGGACGCGCAACAGGCTCGCGGTGGTCACGTGGCGAACGCTGTGTCGGTGTCCCAGCTGGCCAGGATCGGGAGGATCCGCTCAGTCGCCGAGTGCGGTTCGGCGGTGTAGACGACCAGGCGCTGATCGGGGTCGTGCGGTGGCGCGACGATCTCGATGTCGAAGGTCAGGCGGCCGGCGTTGGGGTGCGCGATGCGTTTGACGACCGAGGCGTACTCCCGGACGGCGTGGTCGTCCCACCAGCGGGCGACGTTCTCGTCGGTCCGGCGCAGCTCATGGATGAGCGCGGTGAGCCGGCGGTCGTCCGGGTGGCGGCCGGCTTCGTAGCGCAGCGCGGCGACAGCGACGGACGCGAAGTCGGCCCAGTTGACGATCCGCTCGCGAGCCATCGGGTCCTGGAACAGGAAACGCAGGAACGACGTCCTCGGCGGCAGCGGCCGGCCGAGGACCGCGCACAGCAAGGCGTTGCGGGCCAGCACCTCGCCCCGGTGCCCGAGCAGCAGCACGGGGACATGGTCGAGCGCGGTCATGAGCCGCAGCAGGCCGGGGTCAGGGCGCTGCGTCACCTCAGCGGGAGCGCGCCGCGCGGCGGTAGGTGCTGCCAGGTCACGCAGGTGAGCCTGCTCGATGTCGTCGAGGCGCAGAGCGCGGCCGAGCGCGGCCAGCACCTGCTCGGAGATGTTCGCTTGGCGGCCCTGCTCCAGGCGGCTGTAGTAGTCGGGGCTCATGCCGGCCAGCACCGCGAGCTCCTCCTTGCGCAGCCCGGGCACCCGCCGCGCGCCCGGAAAAGCGGGGATGCCGGCCTGCGTCGGCGTGAGGCGGTCGCGACGTGAGCGCAGGAACGCGCCCAACGCCTTGCGATCCTGGGCCATCCCTGCATGGTAGGTGCGCACGGAATGCGCAGCCTGGGCCTGTCCTGCCCAGGCAGGACAAGTCCTGGTCCTGTGCTCGCCACCGGGCTAGACAGGTCACATGACCACCACGACAAGTCTCCTCACGTCCACCGGCCCGCGCCGACTTCTCCTGTCCGGGCGCACCGCGATCGTCACCGGCTCGACCAGCGGCATCGGCACCGCGATCGCCCGGACCTTGGCCGCCGAGGGGGCCAGGGTGGTGATCAGCGGTCGCGACGTCCAGCGAGGCGAGCGCGTCGCCGAGGAGATCAAGCAGGCGGGCGGTGAAGCGGTGTTCGTGCCGTCAGACCTGGCTGCCGGCTACGCGGACCTGCGTGACTACGCGACGGCGGCGACCGCCGCGCTCGGCGGGCGCGTCGACATCCTGGTCAACAATGCGGGGCTGTACCCCGCGACGCCGACCGAGCAGCTCGCCGACGCCGACCTGGACGCGATGCTCGCGGTCAATATCCGCGCTCCCCACGTCCTCGTGGCCGCACTGGCGCCGGCGATGGCGGAGCGCGGCAGTGGCGCAATCGTCAACATCGGCTCGTGGATGGCCCGGGTGGGCAGCCCGGTCGCGGCCATGTACACCGCGTCGAAGGCCGCCGCGGAGCAGCTGACCCGCAGCTGGGCGGCGGAGTACGGGCCGCGCGGAGTGCGGGTCAACACCGTCTCGCCCGGCGTCACCCGCACCCCGGGCAACGAGGCCTACCGGCCAGTGCTGGACGCGATGACCGCCAGCACTCCAGCAGGGGTCGTCATGCAGCCCGACGACATCGCCAAGGGCGTGCTGTTCCTCGTCTCCGACGACGCGGCGATGGTGCACGGCATCACGTTGTACGTCGACGGCGGCATCTCCGGGACCCGCCTCGGGTGACACGGGGGGAATCAGGACGACCCGCAGCCGTACGCCCATCCGCGGGCGCCGGCGGTTCGATCATCGTGATCCTGGGCACGCCACGGGAGACCAGACGAGGTCACTGTCGATCACTGTCAAACGCCCGGGGGCCTCTCCATGTTCGTGCACACGTTCCGGTTCGCCGCTGCGGCCTCCCTCGCCTGCGTCGCGCTTGCTGCGCCGACGACGGCGTTGGCCGCCACCGAGCCGGCCCTGACGACGCGTGTCCTGTCCGTCAAGGAGTTTCCCGGCTGGCAGGTCGTGGAGAAGCCGACGGTCAGCCCGAGGACCACGACGGCGAGCGCGTGCGAGAGCCCTGACCCGGTCGGCTCGACCACGGTCTCCACGACGTTGCTGGCCAGCACGAGGCTCAGCGCGACGCGCAACCGAAGCACGACGATCACCGAGACCGTCATCGAGACGCCCTCGACTGCCCTGACCCGCAGCCTCTACCTGAAGACGAGGGCACTGGCGGCCACGTGCGGGCTGATGCCTTCGGGTAGCGGCCCACGGCTGCGCTTCAGCGTTGGTCCGGGCTCCGTCGTGGCAGGGGCGAGTCATGCGTTCGCCGTGACCGTCAGCGCTCCGACGACGAGCAAGAAGGTGGCGGGCAAAACCGTCACGACCACGGTCGCCGGGCGGATCACGATCTACCTTGCCGGCCGCTACCTCGTCGCTATCACCCCCGGCCGGGCGACGAGCACGATCCAGGGGTCGCACGTCACCGTCGTCACGGCGAACGACGCCTACACCGAGGCGCTGTCGACGAAGGCCGCGACAGCGGCAGTGGCGCTGCTCGGCTAGCAGACGGCGATAGTCAGCTATGGCACAGATGGCCTTGCGCACCAGGCGGATCGACCTCGTTCCCCTTCGTGAGGAACACCTCGAGCACGAGGTCACGCTCGACGCTGATCCAGCCGTGATGCGCTATCTCGGCAACGGGATGGCACGCTCCCGAGAGCAGGTCGAGGCGCTGCACGTTCAACGGTTGGCCGTCGCCGAACGGGTGCCCGGTCTGGGCTTCTGGGCCGGGTTTGTCCACGGCGAGTTCGTCGGCTGGTGGATCCTCGAACCGCCGGTGCGTGAGGACCAGTGTGCAGTGCGGGGCCAGGCCGAGCTCGGCTATCGCATCATGCGCCGGCACTGGCGCCAAGGTCTGGCAAGTGAGGGCGCGCGCGAGCTGCTCCGGCACGGCTTCGAGGATCTGGGTCTGCACCGCGTCTTCGCCGAGACGATGGCGGTGAACGTGGCTTCGCGCGCCACCATGGCCGCTGTCGGGATGCAGCACGTACGCACGTTCGGGCTCGACGTCGACGAGCCGATCCCGGGCGCCGAGCACGGCGAGGTGGCATACGCGATCACGCGCGCGGAGTGGCTTGCCACTCTCGCCTCCCCCCTCCGTGACGCCTCCTCCCCTCCGTCACGCCGCCCCCCTCCGTGATCATGAGCAGCTCCGTTGCCAAGGGCGCAACGGAGCTGCTCATGATCATGGGAAGGTGGCCCCACGAGGCCTCGTCATCCCGGCAGCACCGTCAGGTGCGTCCTTGCCGCACGCTTCACGCTGAGCACCGTGCTCGCCAGCTCGCCGGCGGTCTGGGGGCGGCCGATGAAATAGCCCTGGGCGAGGTCGCACCCGAGCCCCCGGAGCCGCGCCAGCACGGCCGCGTCCTCGACACCTTCGGCCACCACGCGCAGCCCCAGACTGACGCCGAGGCTCAGGATGCTGCGGACGAGGACACTGCTCGCGCCGTCGCTCTCCGCCGCCATACCGGCGACGAAGGATCGGTCGATCTTGACCTCGCTCACAGGCAGGCGCTGCAGATAGGACAGGCTGGAATACCCTGTGCCGAAGTCGTCCAGCGACAGCGTCACGCCGGTGTCAGCGAGGCGCTGCAGGATGGGCACCGTACGCTCCGCGTCGCCCATGACGGCGCTCTCCGTCAGCTCGAGGACGAGCCGGTTCGCCGGAACGCCCGCCGACACCAGCTCGGCGGCCACGTGCTCGGCGAGGTTCGGAACGTTGACGTTGTGCGCCGACAGGTTGACCGCGACGACCATGTCGATGCCGGCGTCGCGCCAGGCCCTGCTCTGCGCGAGGGCGAGCTGCAGGACGCGGTGCGTCAGGGCCTCGATGAGGCCACTGGCCTCGGCGAGCGGGATGAACGCATCGGGATTCATCAGCCCCTGCGTGGGATGGCGCCAGCGCACGAGTGCCTCGACGCTCGATATCTCGCCGGTGCGCAGGTCGAGCTGGGGTTGGTAGCGCAGCTCGAGCTCGTCTCGCTCGAGCGCCAGGTGCAGGTCCGCGAGCAGCGCGAGCCGTTCGGCGCGGCCCAGGTCGAGCTCGCCGGTGTAGATCGCGCACGCCAGGCCGGCGTCCTTCGCGGAGTACATCGCCGTGTCGGCGTGGCGCAGGACGTCCGCGCTGCTCAGGCCGGGCGACGCGGCTGCGATGCCGATGCTCGCCGTCGTGCTGACCACCGCCTCGGTGAGCGAGATCGGCGTACGCAGCGCCTGGGTGATCGCCCGCGCGACGGCCGGTGAGTCCTCCTCCGTCGGGCTCGTCGCCGGCAGCAGCACCGCGAACTCGTCACCGCCGAGTCGGGCGACGGTCGCGGAGGCGGGTACGCACGCGCGCAGCCGTGTCGCGACGACCTGCAGGAGAGCGTCTCCGACGTGGTGACCCAGCGCGTCGTTCACCTCCTTGAACTTGTTGAGGTCGAGCAGCAGCACGGTGGGGGGCACCGGTGGTGTCGGCGCAAGGCCGGGCGTCGGGCGTTCCGGCGTCGGTATGCGGTCGTGCAGGGCGAGCTGCAGGCGCTCCGTGAGCAGGGTGCGGTTGGGCAGCCCGGTGAGCCCGTCGTGCGTCGCCTCGTGTCGCAGCTGCTGGACGAGCTGTGCCCCGCGCAGGGCGACCGTGATGTGGCGGGCCAGGGTCTGCAGCAGGGTCAGGTCGTCGGTGGTGAAGGTGGCCGCCTCGCCGAGGCGGTCCTTGACCAACAGGATGTCGCCGGTGCCCCGGGCACCCAGCGGAACGATCAGCACGTCGCGGATGTCGTGGTCGAGCAGCCACTGGCGCATCCCACGCTCGCGGTTGTTGCGCGAGATCACGATCGGCTCGTGGTTGGTGACGACGCGGGTGAACAACCAGTCGATGGTCGTCGCCGGAGGGCCGCGGAACGTGTGGAGGACGTCGTCCTCGCTCACCCGCAGGTGCACCTGCGTTCCCTCGCGTGGCAGCGTCAGCTCGACGGAGCCGGCATGCATGAGCCGGCGGATGCGCACGAGCAGCTGCTCGGAGAGCTGCTCGGCGTCGCCCGCCCCGACACCCTGCGCCACGAACTCGTGGATCAGTTCCAGCAGCTCGTGACGGCGGTGCAGCGTGCGGTAGGTGCGGAAGACCGCGACGCTGCCTGCCATGAGTGCGGTGAGCAGCAGAACTCCGAGTGCGCCGTGGGAGAACAGCAACGCGGCCGCGACCGCCACGGTGGTGCAGGCCGCGCTCAGCGCCGCAGCGGGCACCGACGCCCCGATGACCTGGTGCAGCGTGACCCGCCCCTGATGCCACGAGATCACCAGCAGCACCAGCATGCTCATGACCAGCTCGACGAGCGCGCTCACGGCATAGCACGCCCCAGCCGTCGCTATCGTCAGCTCAGCCGTATGCCCGACGACGAGGTGGGCACCGAACCCGACGAGGCTGGCCTCGAGCGTGTAGGCGCCGAGGTTGTAGGCGAACTTCAACAGCTGCGGGCGTTTCCAGACCAGCACCACGACCGCCCCCGCCACGCGGGCCAGCACCACCTCGTGGGGATTGCAGAAAAGTACGCCGACGACGAGGGCGATCCCGGACGGCGAGAACGAGTAGGCCTGCCGACGCAGCTCGACGTGGACGACGGCCAGCTCTGCGCCGACGAAGGCGAGGAACAGCGCCAGCAGGACGGCCGGTTGGACGGCATGAGGGACGGCGGCGTCGCCGAGCAGCGGCACGGCCGGCGTGGCTGCGCTCGCGAGCCCTGCGGTCAGCACGACGGCACACGTCAGCAGGCCAGTAGCTCTGGCCGGCGTGTCTGCCACCGCATCGCCTCCTAGTTCCAGTCGTTGCTGGTCCAGCGCACGCCGGTCCAGCTCACGCCGGTCCATGCCTGTGCGGTCCAGCGCACCCCGGTCCAGCGCACCCCGGTCCAGCGCACGCCGTCCCAGGCGCTGCTTGTCCACTGTGCTCCCACCCAGCCCGTACCCGACCACGTCGCGTTGTTCCACGATCCGCCGGTCCAGCTGGTGCCCGCAGCGGAGGCGGGACCCCACACGAGCGGCGACCAGGCCTGGCCCTGCACATCGTGCTCGCCCACGAGGCCGGCACCGGTGATCGGGTCGATCAGGTGGCTGTCGCCGCGAGCGGCCTCGAGCGAGCCCAGCCCTGTGGCGACGGGGAAGGTCTGGCTGGCGCTCGCTGCTCTCGCCGCCGATGCCACGACGTGCTTCGCGACCCTGGCCGCGGCCGCGACGTCGAGCTCGCCCGCGCCCTGGTCGAGGACGCCCGCGCCCTTGACGGGGCGGGCGCTGCCCACGAGCGCTGCCTTGACCTCGTCAGGGGTGAGCGTCGGCTCCTTCTGCAGCAGCAGCGCCGCGGCACCGCTGACCACGGCCGCAGCCTGCGAGGTGCCGCTGCCGCGGAAGAGCCGTCCTGTGATGTCACCGCTGACCCGGCCTTCGGGGTTGTGTACGTCGATCCAGGCGCCGGGATCGCGCAGACCCACGAGGGAGGACCCCGGGGCGAGCAGGTCGACGTGGCGCGCGGCGGTGCCGCGGCTGCTGAAGGTGGCGACCGTCGGCCTGCGCCAGCCGGTCACCGAGTCGCTGGCGTCGGAGGCGCCGACGGCAATGACGTAGGGGTCGATCGCGGGATCGGTCAGGCCGCCGGCGACGGCGCCGTCATTGCCACCCGACACGACGACGACGAGCCCGTGGTGCCAGGCGTTCTCGGCGGCGGTAGCGAGCGGGTCCAGACCGTAGGCCTGCTTCGAGGTGGTTCCGTAGGAAAGGTTGACGACGCGCACGGACATGCCGTTGTCGTTGCGGTGCGCCACGATCCAGTCGAGCGCGGCGACGACCTGGCTGACGTCGGTGCTGCCGTCGCTCGCGGCAACCTTCATCGAGAGCAGGGTCGCGTCGGGGGCGACTCCCAGCTGGTTGTCCGCGCTCGTTGGCAGCGGCCGCCCGCTCGCGTCGGCAGCGACGGCGTCGCGGGCGGTGATGATGCTGGCGAGGTGCGTGCCGTGGCCGAAGTGGTCGCCGCCACGCAGCGGCGGTGCGTTGGTGTCCAGCGACAGGTCAGGACCCTGCGCGACCTTGCCGGCGCCGTCCAGCCCGGGGACGGCGGCCACGCCGGTGTCCAGCAGGGCGACGGTCACGCCCCGCCCGGTGATCGCGCGGCCGGCGGCGTCGCGCTGGCCCCAGACCGTCCGGGCGCCGATCGCCTCGGTGATGGTGGCGAGGGAGCCGGCGTCCTGCCCGGCGGCGTACGTCCCGTCGGTGCGTGTGGCGGCGAGGTCGCCGCGCGAGTTGCCCCAGTTGTGGCCCTTCCAGCCGATGCCCGGGGTCGTGTGGGGGGTGGGAGTGTGCGGCAGAGCGCACAGCGCAACTGCGGCCACGGTCCCGGTGCGCAGCAAAGTGCCAGGGATGCTGCGTTGCGTGGTAAGCCAGTCACTCACGGTGCTCATCATGGGCCATACGTCGACCCCGTGCGCGGTGAACTTGACGTGCGGGTCCTCGGCGAAGCGTTCGCAGCTGCGTCAGAAGCGATGGTTCGCTCTCCCCAGCCCGTGATCATGAGCATGTCCGTTGCTGTACCAGCAACGGACATGCTCATGATCACGGGACGGCGGGTGTGCAGGCCGCGGCCCCGCGCTCAGCAGTCGGTGTCCTGCTTCGGCAGGCTGCCGCGAAACGTCTGCGTCATCGGGCCGAACGTCCTCACACCCGGGCTGGCCCACACCCGCATGCTGTCGCCCTTGTAGCCGTTCACGACGCTGGAAAAGACCTCTGCCTGCAGCCTGAAGGTGACGTCGGCGCGCGTGGTCCCCGCCCAGCAGTCGGCACCGAGCCTCGCCCGGTCGGACTCACGATTGGTCACGGTCCGCCCGACCGCGAAGCCGGCGTAGCGCAGCGCCACGCCGACCTCACCCTCGCCTGCCGCGTGCCCGGCGGCATCGGCCACCAGGAACAACAACCCGTGCGTCACAGCCGTGGGGACGCGCACCTCGGCGCGACCGTTGCGTACGCGCACGGACGCCAGCACCTCCCCACTGGGCACGAGAAGGGTCGGCGCATACATGTTGGAATGCTCCACCTTGACCGTGCACCCCGGCGGGCAGTCGCTGATGACGGATCGTAGCGTCGTCATGCGAAGCGCCATCGCTGGTTCCGCAGCCTGCGCGGGCGAGCCGAGCGCGCTGATGGTGACAGCCAGGGGCTGTGCACGCAAGGGCGATGAACCGTCGAGCTGCCTGCGACGTCATGGGCGCACATTCTGTCGCAAGTTCGGAACGCTGCGCCGTCCGACGCACCATGCGCCCGGGCAGGGCTCACAAGACAGCCTGGAATGCGACGACGAGAACAGCGCGAGCGTTCCCGCCACCATGGGCTGCGTGCGCCGGAGGACGACGAGCGTCAGGCGAGCGGTCGCGGTGGGTGGGCCCTAGTCGCTCGAAGGAAGGCTCATGGCCACCGGCATCGCGCCGATGGATCTGCCATGTCCATAGCTCGACAGCACTCCGCACCGACCACGCGTCGTCCCGACCCGCACCGCTGGTCTCGTCGCCGCCAGGATCTCAGGTGTCTGGCGGTGCTGTGCAGGCACGCGCTGGGCCCCGGCCTGACGCGCATGCACTCCGCGGCCCGGGTGCGTGGCGTTCGGGTCGCGCACCGTCTGACAAGCGGCGTGTAGCCCCTCGCCGGTCAGCGCGCTCGATCTGCTACCTCGTCGCGAACACGCAGAGGTGGTTGCCCTGCGGATCGGCGAGTACGTGCCACCGCACGTCGTCATCCGGTGGGCGCAGCACCCTCGCACCGCGCGTCACGAGGGCGGGCAGGTCGCCGCTGTCGATGTCCCGGTGCGCCCGGTTCCTGGTGGTCGTGCGGTGTGGCACCCGGCAGGCGCGCACGTGCGCGGGATCGGCGACGTCGAGACAGCGGCCCTGCACGCGGCGATCCGCACAGCGGCTCCCTCAGGGGATCGCATAAGGCACGAGCAGCCCGTCGAGCACGTGCGGGCAGGGGCAGGTGCGCTCGTCGTCGACCGACGCGATGACCTCGGCGAGAACCCCGCGCACCCGGTCGAGGTTGGCGGCGAACACGCGC
Source organism: uncultured Motilibacteraceae bacterium (assembly GCA_964236445.1). Classification (GTDB taxonomy): domain Bacteria; phylum Actinomycetota; class Actinomycetes; order Motilibacterales; family Motilibacteraceae; genus CAXSDR01. Next base: position 22,756 of record CAXSDR010000032.1, read on the forward strand.
AGGACCTCGTCATGGGTCACCGCCGAGATCCCTTCGACCCCCGCGTCGTGGTCGGTGACGAGCGCGATGGTGGTGTAGCAGAGCGCCAGCTCGCGGGCGAGGCCCGCTTCAGGCATCCCCGTCATCCCGACCACCGACCACCCTTGTGCGGCGTGCCACTGCGACTCGGCCCGGCTCGAGAACCGCGGGCCGTTGATCACGACCAGCGTGCCGCCGTCGGTCGCATCGGCTGCGGCTGCGAGCACGGCGGCCCGCCCCCGCGGGCAGTAGGGATCCGCGAACCCCACGTGAGCCACACCGGGGACGAACTCGCCCGATGAGCCGGCGTCGTTGAACGTGTGCTCGCGCCCCCAGGTGCGGTCGACCACCTGGTCGGGCACGACGAGCCGGCCCGGCCCGAGCTCGGGCCGCAACGAGCCCACTGCGGACGGGGCGAAGACCTGGCGCACGCCCATGCTGCGCAGCGCCCAGAGGTTGGCGCGGTAGGGCACACCGTGCGGCGCGTGGACGTGGCCGCGGCCGTGACGGGGCACGAAGGCGACCGCACGCCCGGCGACCGACCCGACCGTCAGCGGGCCGCTCGTGGGGCCGTAGGGCGTCGGCACCTCGACATCGACCGCGTCGTCGAGAAACGCGTAGAGCCCTGAGCCACCGATCACGCCGATGCCCGCGGTCGGCCCGCGGTAGTCGGTGACGATGCGCAGGCCGATGTCGCCGTCGCTCTGCATGGTGGGGAGGCTATCCATCGGTTCCGGCAGCGGCGTCCGCCAGGTGGTCCGCGAAATGGCGACCCCAGTGCGGCTGGCTTCCGTCGAGGTCACGCAGCCCGTAGTGCTCGGCGACGTCCCAGCTCGTGAGCACCTGGCCTGCCCGGCGCGCGATGTCGGGGTCGGCGACGAGGGCGGCGACAGCGCGCCCCACATAGTGCGGCGTCTCCGACGCGGCGAAGTGTGCGTCCTCGGCGATCGCGTCGCGCCACGACGCCTCGGTGACGCCGAAGCCCTCGAGCATCGCCTCGGAGCGCAGGAAGCCCGGGCTGATCGCGAATGCCGTGATGCCGTGAGGGCGCAGCTCCTCGGCCTGGGCGAGCGCCAGGTGGTTGACCGCCGTCTTGACCAGGTCGTAGGTGAGGTTGCCGCGATAGGTCTCACCCGTCCCGTCCGTCACCTCGACGACCACGCCGCCGGGATGCCCGAGCATCAGCGGAACGGCGTGCTGGCTGGTCACGACGTGCGTCATCACCGCGCGCTCCCACATGGACCTCAGCTTGGCCGCGTCGAGCTCCCAGAACGGCTTGCCCCACTCGCTGAGCGGTCGCCGCCCCAGATGTCGTTGACGAGGATGTCGAGCCTTCCGTGCGCCACGCGCACGTGGTCGACGAGCGAGGCGACCTCGTCGCTGTCGGTGTGGTCGCAACGCACCGCGATGCCCGTGCCGCCGGCGGCCGTCACGAGCTCCGCGGTCTCCTCGATCGTCTCGGGGCGGTCCATGTCGGAGCGTCCCGCCCGCGTGCTGCGACCTGTGACGTAGACGGTCGCGCCGCTCGCGCCCAGCTCGACGGCGATGCCCCGACCGGCACCGCGAGTCCCACCCGCGACGAGAGCGATCTTGTTGCGCACCAGTTGCGAAGCCTCGGCCATGGGCGTCTCCTTCGGCTGTGCGGCGCGCAGCTGCGCTCACGACCGACAACCTAGGCAGCAGCACCGACAGTTCTGCTGCCGACTGCTGCGCCGCTGACAAAGCCGTCGCCGCGGACCTCTCAGCGGGTGGGCGTGACCGGTCGAGCCGCGGCGTTGGCCTTCACCGTGGCGACGCCCAGGAGCGCCACGACCACCACATAGCCGAGGAAGGCGATCACCATGGGTGCGCCGCTCTGGCGTCCCGCCGTGAGCAGGGCGACCGCCACGACGCACGCGGCAAGGGCGAAGGCGTAGCCCGCAATCATCGACGCTCGCAGCCACGGCCCCGCGGCGCGGTGACCGTCATGCCATGCCTCGTCGGAGGCCTTGGTGGCGCGTGTGCGGATGCCCAACGCCGAGTTCCGGTCGAGCTCTCCGCGCGTGAGCGGCCCGCTCAGGACGTGCAGCAACATCGCCAGGACGAGGAGACCACTCGCTGCCGTCAGTCCGCCGACAGGATCCACGCCACACCCCGTTCGCCATGTGCTGCACCGGAGTCCAGCACGACTCTCGTCACAACGTACGACGCGTCAGCTGCTGAGTTCAACGACAGTGCCGCACGACTCCCGCACCTCGGCGACCAGCGCGGCCGTGGCGTCGAGGCTCGCGCCCAGCTGATCGGGTGAGGTCCCGATGCCCGCGAGCACGGCATGCACCCTGGTGGCGAAGCCCGGCGTGGTGATGTCGAGCGCGTCGGCAGAGGCGACCGCGCCCTTGTCGTTGATCAGCCAGCGACCGGCGGCACCGTGCAGGGCATGGAGCGCGACACCGACGATGCGATAGATGCAGCCCGCGACGTACGTCGTGTCGCCGCGCCGAGCGCCCTTCCGGGCGCCCACCAGCAGGAAGTCGGCTTCCCACAGTCCCTGCAGCAGCGACGCGCGCAGTGGCGCGGGCATCTCGACCATCGACTCGTGGACCGCTGTCACCGCACCGGTGGGGTCGGCGAGCACCCGTGCGAGCCCGATCTCCCCGGCATAGGCGATGTCAGGCACACCCAGCGGGTGCCCGACCTGGAAATGGAACGCATAGCGTCCGGCACCGGCCTCCTCGCAGGCCGCGCGCACCCGCTCGAGGTCGCGGTAGATGAAGTCCACGGCCGTGCCCTCGACCGTGAGCCAGCCGCCGCCGTCGACCCACGGCCCCCACCCACCGGGCGCCGTGACCTGCGCGTCACCTTCGGACACCTCGGCCGCGAGGGCTTGCACGCCGGACACGTCGAGCGCCCCGCTGTAGTAGATCCCGAGATCCACGTCGGAGTCCGGCCCGGCGGCACCCCTGGCCCTGCTCCCACCGAGGACGACCCCGACGACCCCCTCGATGCGGGCGAGGCGGTTGGCGAGGTCGTGCAGCGTGTCATCGGAGAGCATCGGGCCATCCTGACCGACGACGCTCACTCCGCGACCGCGTCCACCCCGGCGATGCCGGTGATGCGCGCGAGCGCGAAGGTCCGCGTCTCGTCGCGCAGGTGGTCGTAGGCACTGACGAAACCGCCCTCCACGCTGATCGGGTCGATGACGCGTTCGCTGGTCGACCCCTCGGCGTTGAGGTAGCCGATGACCACGGGAAAGCGCTCGGTCGACGCGCGCCGGAGCTGGGCGACGAGCTCGCCCACGGGCGTGCGCACGAGGCCACCGTTGGGGGGCAGCGTGACGATGTGGCGCACCGCGGTCGCGGCCCGGTCGCCCGCGCGGATCGCGCGCACGGCGGCGTTGAGCATCGTCGGCTCGGGTGCCGTGGGCTCGCTGACGAGGCGCGGCGGGCGCGGGCGGGCGGGGGTCCGGCGCGAGTCGGGCCGACGCACGAGCATGGCGCCGTCGGAGGACTCCGCCGCCGGCGCGAGGCCCATGGCGCGCAGCTTGTCCAGGACGACCTCGACCGGCACCTGCGCGGCGAGCACGGTCGGCGCGAGCTTGCGCAACCGCAGCGACGCCGCGCGCCGGTCGCCGAGCACCTCGGCGAGGACAGCCGGGTCGTCCGAGCGGATGTAGGCCGACGAGACCCCGACGCGCACCCGGCCGTGGCGGCGGGCGACGTCGTCCACGAGGTAGGTCAGCGCCTGGGGCACCGCGGTGCGCGAGAGCTTCGCGAGCATCGCGTGCACGTCGTCGGCCGTGCGACCGGCGTCGTAGGCGCGGCGCACGGACTGCGGGGAGAAGCGATAGACGGTCGCGCCGCCGGTGCTCTCGACGTCGGCGAGCAGCCCGATCTCACGCGCGAGCTCGGGCACGAGAGGGCCGGGCGCGACGGCGGTGAGGTCGGCCTGCAGCAGCACCTCCTCGACGGGCTGGGGCATGGCCCGGGCGATGCGTGACGCCGCCGACTCGGGGTCGTCGACGGTGAAGTCGCGCGCCGCGGCCGACAGCGCGCCGCGTCCGGTGAGCCCGAGCAGCTCGGCCTCGCGCAGGGTCCAGGTGACGAGGTCGTCGCGCAGGCCACCGCTGCGCCGCGGTCGGTGCCAGCGCAGCCGCTCGCGCAGCGAGTCGTCCTGCACAGCTGTGTGCACGGGCGCGTCGGCCAGGGCGCGCAGCACCCCCAGCCTCACCTCGGGCGCGATCGAGCGGTCGAGGTCGGGACCGAGGGCGTTGTACACGCGGTCGCGCTCACCCTTGGTGCCGACGAGCGCCGCGACCCGCGTCGTGGTGAGCCACGCCTGGGCCAGGCCGACCCAGCGCCGGCCTGGTGTCTGCACGAGCCAGGTGTCGTAGGCCGGCGTCGGCAGCCACAGCTCGTCGGCGTCGCCGCTGCGCCCGAGGAGGCCTGCCACATAAGCGGTCTCCGCCACGAACGCGGCTGTCGTCTCATCGGTGTCGAGGAGCACCGCCGCCTTCTTGATCTCTCGTACGCCGATACCACCCGCCCGCAGCACGACCGGCGCGTCGACGCCCCAGGCCTCGAGCAGGTCCTCGGTGTGGCGCAGGATCTCCGACGCGGCCGTGCCCGACGTCGCCTCGACCGTGCGCTTGTCTCGCGCGACGAGCGCCAGGTCCGGGGGCGCCACGGCGGGCTCTCTGTGCACATGCCCGCCGCGCACGTGCAGGGCGACCTCGAGCGGCAGCATGACCGTCGAGATCGTCGTCGCGATGAGCAGGCCGCGGGCGAGCAGCCAGTCGACCGGCGTACGCGCGGTGGCTACCTTGACGTTGCGCAGCGCATCCGGCACCTGGCCCGACGGCGGACCCCACGTCAGCCGCGCGAGCACCTTGTCGGCTTCGAGCGGCGCGTCGTCGAGCAGCCGCTGCAGATGCGCCCGATCGCCCAGCGCCGCGGCGACGAATCGGGCGTCGGCGACGAGGTCACCGCTGGGTGAGCCGCCGTGCACCTCGACGAGCTGCGCGGTCGTCATGGGGGAGCGCGCGATGAGCAGCTGCTCAGCGGAGGGGCCGAGTCCGGCGGGCTCCCGGACCATCTGGCGCACCACGCGTACGAGGCGCAGCTCGTCCGCGTCACCCCACACCAGCGCCTGCTCGTGCAGGGAGGCGAGCACCTGCGCCGTGGCCGCGAGGTCGGCACCCCATCGTCGGCTGATGTCACCGAGCGTCGTGGGCTCCGGCAGGGTGCAGAGGACGTCGAGCACCTGCAGCGCAGGCAGGGTCAACCGGTCGAGCGCGCGGGCGATGCTCGGGGCGGCGGTCGCGCGGGCAGCGAGAGCGCCGACGTCAGTCGGCACGGGAGCGAGGAGGTCGGCGCGCGTTCCCAGCAGCGCCACCAGGGCAGCGTCGTCCCGTGACCTGAGGTCGTCGGCGAGGCTGCGCATCCGTTCCACGCTACCGGCCGGACGGCCCGCTTGCGCACCTGCCGCAGCACCGCAGGCTGGCGCAATCATGAGGCTTCAGCCGTCGTCCTGGCGACACCAGAAGCATCATGTCCCCCGAGCCCGGGCTAGACTTCAGACGTAGCAAACGGGCGACATACGCCGTCTGTGGCGGGCTTCCCCAGGTCTCACCGGCCAGGTGTCATCACGGCCGGCTGGTCGAGGAAGGGTGGTGGCGTCCAGGTGGTGACGACCATGCACGATGTCGCAGCGAAGGCAGGGGTCAGTCAACGCACTGTTTCCAACGTCGTCCGCGGATATGTTCACGTGTCACCCGACACCCGCGCTCGCGTCCAGCAGGCGATCGACGAACTCGGATATCGGCGCCATGTCGGCGCGGTGTCGCTGCGGGCGGGCAGGACCGGGGTTCTCGGCCTGGCGGTGCCATATATCTCTGCGGCCTACTTCGCAGAGATGGCCGACCTCATCCAACGCCACGCTGCCGCCCGAGACATGACCTTGCTGTTCGACCAGACGGGCGCGGATCGCGACCGGGAACTGCTCGTCCTCGATGGCTACCGCACGCACGTGATCGACGGACTCATCCTCAGTCCCATGGCGATGACCGCCGACGACCTGCGTACGCACCCGTTGGAAATGCCGACCGTGCTGCTCGGCGAGCGGATACCGGGCGGACAGCTCACCACCGTCGCGATCGACAATGTGGCTGCGGGCAGAGAAGCAGTCGCGCATCTACTCAAGTCGGGCAGGCGACGGATCGCCGCCGTGGGCGCGGATCTGACGACGAAAGAGGCGGGTGCCGCCGAGGGACGCCTGGAGGGCTATGTGCAGGCCCATCGGGAGGCCGGCATCAGCCCGGCCCGCGAAATGCACGTGCCCACCGACGTCGGCTGGGTGCGGGCCTCGGGATATGCCGCGGTCGACGCGCTCTTACGTTCGGGCGCGGAGCCCGACGCACTGTTCTGCTTCAATGACGTCCTGGCTCTCGGTGCCATGCGTGCGTTGAAGGACCATGGCCTGGACGTTCCGACCGACGTGTCCGTCGTCGGCTGGGATGACATCGAGGAGGGCCGTTATTGTTCTCCGTCACTGTCGACGATATCGCCGGACAAGGGTGCGATCGCCGCAGCTGCGGTGGACCGGTTGCTGGCTCAGATCGCAGGCGAGCCCAGCACCGGCAACAAGGTCACGTGCGGTTATCAGCTGGTGATCCGCGAGAGCAGCACTCGATAGCCTCAAGCTGCGCGCAGTTCTCAGGAGCCCTGGGGTGGGGTAGGTCGCTCGACAGGCACCTTCGGGCGACAGTGCCCGCTCGTGTCCACCGTGATTCCTGCGACGATACCGCGGATGACATCGACGGGAAGTTTCGGCTTCCGGTCGGGATCGCACAGACCGTTGGCCTCCTGCAGGGTGTCCGTGAGCTGCGTGTAGCAGAAACCGGCGAGCACGGGACTGGCCTGCACCGCCTCGAACATATCGCGGAGCAGACACTCGAACTCCGCGACATCCGTCGAAGTCACATAACCCCACGGGTTCGCCACGTCGGTCGGTGCATAGCTCACTCCGCCGAATTCGGACACGATGACGGGTTGGCCGCGATCCGGCGTGGAGAGCAGCTTCATCGTCCTACCCAGCGGTCCGATGCCCGACAGCAGACGCTGAATAGCAGCGTGGTCGACATAGTTCGCCGCCACCTCGGCCCGGGTCGTCCCATAGTCGTGAACTGTCCAGAGGTCGGAGTCAGCATGTTCCCAGCCATCGTTGCTGACGGCCGGCCGGGACGGGTCGAGGGCCTTGGTCAAGTGGTAGAGCATCTGTGCATAGCTCAATTGGGCCTGGTCATGCGCCAGATGTTGCACGCCCCAACTCTCGTTCAACGGGACCCATACGGCCACAGAGGGGTGCGACAGATCCCGTCGGATGACTTCCATCCATTCTCGGGTCATGCGCTCGACCGAGGTAGGTGAGAACTCGAAAGCGCTGGCGCTCTCGCCCCAGACCAGCATGCCCAGCCGGTCGGTCCAATAAAGGAAGCGCGGATCCTCGATCTTCTGGTGCAACCGCACGAAGTTGAATCCCAGGTCCTTGATCAGCTCCACCTCGGCACGCAGTGCGTCGGCGCTCGGTGCTGCCAGATGCGTCTCCTGCCAATACCCCTGGGCAAGAACGCCGCGCAGGTAGTATGGCCGGTCATTCAGCAGGAAATGACCCTTGGACCAGCCGACACTGCGCAGTCCGCAGTAGGACCGGATCTCGTCGACGCCGCCGTCGCCGTCGCGTACCTGCACGGAGGCGTCGAGCAGCCGGGGGTTCTCCGGCGACCACAGCAGGGATTCGTATTCTTGCCCGTTCGTCTGGCCATGAAGATTGATGACCGTGCGGCTGCGTGGCTCCGGCTGCCTGAAGGTGAGTTCCGCCAGGCTGCGCCCTTCATAGCTCAGCAACACCGTCACAGTGACGGGGGTCTTCGGTCTGTCCCCCAGGTCCAGAGACATCGTCACCGAGCCGGTCGCCAGATCGGCGACCCAGCTGAGTCGAGTTACGGCGGTTCGGGGAACGGCTTCCAGCCACACCGGCTGCCAGATTCCTGTCGTGCGTTGATACCAGATGCCATGTGGCTCGAGCCGCCAGTCCTGCTTTCCGCGTGGCTGAGCCACGTCGAGCGGATCGTCGGCCGCCCTGACAACCAGTGGCCATGACGTGGCAGTGCCTTGGGCCACCACATGCGTGATATCGAAGCTGAATGGCGTCTGACCACCTTCGTGGCGACCGAGATAGCAGCCTGCAAGCCACGCATCGGCGACGTAGTCGACGGCACCGAAGTGCAGCATCATGCGCTCGCCCTGCGCGCCGTGACCAGCAGCGCGTACGTCGTCCGCCGTCACCTCGCGGCGATACCACACCACCGGATGGAACCCCCGCGCGGCGATTCCGGACGCGTCCGACTCGGGCGGGAAGGGGACCACGATCGACTGGGTGAACGCCGCCGGATCGTCGAACCAGCGCTGCGCCAGGCCGATGTCGCCATCGTCGCTCGCGAACCCCCAGCCACCGTCCAGCTCCCGCCAGACGCGGCGCGTGAGCTGCGGCCGGGGGTGGACCGCCGCGCCGGCGCGGCGGGATGTCGTGGGCGTGATCGACTCCGTCATGGAGCACATGGTGCACGAACGGCACAGCGTTTTCAACGTAGCAAATATCGGCGGGGCAGAGTGCTTGACAGGGTCTCGGCACCCATGCATAGTGACCGGGCAGCGGCTCTGCTACGTAGAAAAGAGCGCACATGGCAACGGTTGGGACTCTGACCCGAGGCGTCACCGCACGGCCGGGTGGCACCGCCAAACGCGAGAAACGTCGCGCCCTTCGGGACGCGAGCGGCTTCCTCGCACCATTCATGGCGGTCTACCTGCTTTTCTTGGCCGTGCCGGTCCTGCGGGCGGTCTACATCAGTGGCTTCAGGTGGGACCTGCTCGGCGGCGACAAGGCCTATGTGGGTCTGCACAACTACACCCGCATGCTGTGGGGCACGGATATGACGTGGTCGCTGGGCAACCTGTGGGTCGTCCGTGTCGCCTTGCTGGGAATCGTGGCGCTGTTGGTCCGGACGGCGGCGGCTCGCGGCGCTTCGGTCGGTCGCCAGGTGCTGACCACGGTGCCGGGCCTGGCCGTGGCCGCCGTTCTCGGCCTCCACCCATCCGCCAGTGGAGCATGGAACGATCCGGGGTTCTGGATAGCCATGAAGAACACGCTCTATTTCACGTGCGTCTCGACGCCTCTGCTCGTCGGTCTCGGCCTGGTGCTCGCATTGGCGCTCACGACCAGGCGTAGGTTCACCGCCTTCTATCGCACCTTCTTCTTCCTGCCCTACGTGCTGCCCGTCTCCGCTGTGACCTTGATCTGGAGCTACTTGCTCAACCCCGATCGGGGCCTCATCGCCGGCGTGCTGCACACCTTCGGCATGTCGTCGATCTCTTTCCTGTCCGATCCTCACCTGGCGATGCCGGCGATCATCGCCACCACGGTGTGGTGGAGCGTCGGGTTCAACCTCGTGCTGTTCGCTGCCGGGCTCCAGGACATCGACGCGAGCCTCTACGAAGCGGCTGCGCTCGACGGCGCAAACGCCTGGCAGCGCTTCCGCAACGTGACAGTCCCCGGCCTGCGACACGTCACCGTCCTGGTGGCAGTCACCCAGCTCATCGCGTCGTTCCAGGTCTTCGGGCAGGTCTACATCATGACCAAGGGCGGTCCCGGAACAGCCACACAGGTTTTCATACAGCACATCTACGAGGCGGGCTTCAAGAACTATCAGCTCGGCTACGCGGCCACGCTGTCCGTCTTCCTGTTCGTCGTCATGTCCGCGGTCTCGGCATTGCAGTTCAAGCTGATCGGAAAGGCTGCCTGATGGCGTCGTCGGTCTCCCAGCGGCTACGCCCGCCGCACGCAGCCTCCATCGTGAGCGAAGGCGGTTCTGGCGGCGGCTCTGGCCTGAAGGCGGCTGCGGGATCGACGCGCTACCACCTGCTGATGGCGACAGCTGCCTTCGCGTGGTTCGCGCCGCTGCTGTGGATGGTCGTGCTGTCGATCAGTTCGAATGCCGCGTTGCAGGAATCATCGAGTTCGCTGTGGCCGCACTCGATCACCGCCACCAACGTGCGACACGTCTTCACCGTCGGATCTCTCGGGCGCTGGTTCGTCAACAGTTTCGTCGTGACGACCGTGACAACGTTGGTCACGGTGATCATCTGCGCCATGGCGGGATATGCCTTCGCCAGGATCAAGTTCCCGGGACGCCGCGCGGCGTTCGTCGTCGTGCTCGCCGGACTGATGGTCCCGAAAGAGGCCATGTTCATCCCGCTGTTTCTCATGTTCTCCGACGCGCATCAACAGAACACCTATCAGGCATTGATCCTCCCGCGGCTCGCGGCGCCCCTCGGGGTCTTCCTGATGACCCAGTTCTTCAGCAAGATACCGGTCGAGGTCGAAGAGGCTGCCCGCCTCGACGGCGCGAGCCACTGGCGGATCTTCCGTTCGATCATGCTGCCACTGGCCCGGCCGGCCTTGACCTCACTTGCGATCTTCACGTTCGTTCTCACGTGGAACGACTATCTGTGGCCACTCGTGGCCTCGACCCGGACGGAATGGTTCACCGTCACCACGGGGCTGGCCTCCCTGCAGTCGAACTTCGCGGCGACCACGAACCTGGGGGACCTCATGGCCAGAGGCCTTGTCGGGAGCCTCCCCCTGGTCATCGCCTTCCTACTGTTCCAGTCGCAGCTGATCCGCGGCATCACCCTCGGAAGTGCCGATAAATAGCGACTCGGCCGGAGCGGTCAGGAACGACATCGTTGGTCCGGGCTCGACGCAAACAACTCGAAGAAAGATTCCAGGGAGAACATCATGCGTATGAAGAAGCAACGTCAGCTGCTCGGAACGGCGAGTCTCGCCGCCGCCGCGATGCTCGTCGTCGGAGGGTGCGGCAGCAGCAGCACGGGCGCAGGCCCGAGCGCGAGCTCCGGCGGCTCCGGCGGCGATGCGGCCAAAGTGGGCGCCGTCACCGACGCCCAGCTCAAAGGCACGTCGATCCAGCTCGCCAGATTCTTCGGCGACTGCAGCGACACGATGAGCACCAACGTGGACCTGTCGAAGGCCGTCGGGGAATGTCCGACGATCACGACGTTGACCAACATGTTCAACGCCCAGAACAAGTGGGGCATCAAGGTCACCCGGCTCGGGGGCGCCTCGTGGGACTCCTACTACGACACCTTGAACACCGCCTTCGCCGGCGGGAACCCCCCCGACGTCGCGATCATGCACGGGTCCAGCCTCGTCGACTATGCCAAGC
>CAXSDR010000033.1:0-33725 GCA_964236445.1 uncultured Motilibacteraceae bacterium
GTCGGAGATGTATCGGTCGGCCAGGGTTGCGGCGGCCACGAGCGCGGCGTCGGTGATGCTGACGCGGTGGTGCGCCTCGTAGCGGTCGCGCAGGCCCTTGAGGATCTCGATCGTGTGCGGCAGCGACGGCTCGGCGACCTGGATGGGCTGGAAGCGTCGCTCGAGCGCGGCGTCCTTCTCCAGGTGCTTGCGATATTCGTCGAGCGTGGTCGCGCCGATGGTCTGCAGCTCGCCCCGGGCCAGCATCGGCTTGAGGATCGAGGCTGCGTCGATGGCGCCCTCGGCGGCACCTGCGCCGACGAGCGTGTGCAGCTCGTCGATGAACAGGATGATGTCGCCACGGGTGCGGATCTCCTTGAGGACCTTCTTGAGCCGCTCCTCGAAGTCACCGCGGTAGCGCGAACCGGCGACGAGCGCACCGAGGTCGAGGGTGTAGAGCTGCTTGTCCTTGAGGGTCTCGGGCACCTCGCCCTTGACGATCGCCTGCGCCAGGCCCTCGACGACCGCGGTCTTGCCCACGCCGGGCTCCCCAATGAGCACGGGGTTGTTCTTGGTGCGTCGCGACAGCACCTGCATCACGCGCTCGATCTCCTTCTCGCGCCCGATCACCGGGTCGAGCTTGCCCTCGCGAGCGGCCTGGGTGAGGTTGCGGCCGAACTGGTCGAGCACGAGCGAGGTCGACGGTGCGCCCTCGGTCGGCCCGCCGGCAGTGGCGGTCTCCTTGCCCTGGTAGCCGCTCAGCAGCTGGATGACCTGCTGGCGGACCCGGTTGAGGTCGGCGCCGAGCTTCACGAGGACCTGGGCGGCGACGCCCTCGCCCTCGCGGATGAGCCCGAGCAGGATGTGCTCGGTGCCGATGTAGTTGTGCCCGAGCTGCAGGGCCTCGCGCAGGCTGAGCTCGAGGACCTTCTTGGCGCGCGGGGTGAAGGGGATGTGGCCGGACGGGGCCTGCTGGCCCTGACCGATGATCTCCTCGACCTGCGAGCGGACTGCTTCCAGGGAGATGCCGAGAGACTCCAGGGCCTTGGCGGCAACGCCTTCGCCCTCGTGGATCAGCCCGAGCAGGATGTGCTCGGTGCCGATGTAGTTGTGGTTGAGCATCCGGGCCTCTTCTTGGGCCAGGACGACAACTCGACGCGCTCGGTCGGTGAACCTCTCGAACATGTGCACGCTCCTCACGAAGCGGTCGGCTGGGGGCCGGCTCTTCGCCCGGCGCCCTGTCCTTCCGCATGCTAGCCCCGTAGGGCGGATGTCGGCTGCCTGCGTCGGCGAAGTGGGAGCCCGAACAGGGAGTTGTGGGGTTAACTCCCCAGCACGCCGGAGGATTCCGCCCACCCTGCCTCGCCGGCCAGGTTGCGCTGGAGGCGAACACCCGGGTGGAGAACCCGCTGACGTCGTGATGGGGTACGCGTGGGCGCCGGACTTCTGGGCCCGACACCCACGCGCTTAGCACCACATCGTCGCCTGCACCCGCGGCTTGAGCGCTTGCGCCCCACCGCATCCGGCGGGCAGGAAGGAGCTGCTGCCCCCTAGGTGGAGACTGGTGTCGGCGCTGGCGGCGCGGCTAGTGAGCCGCGTCGTAGGCGCTGATCACCGAGGCCGGGATGCGGCCGCGCTCGTTGACGCTGTGCCCTTGCGCGCGCGCCCACTCGCGGATGGCGGCATTGTCGCCACGACGCGCGCTGGTGCCCGAGCCGCTGCCGGTCGAGGTCGTCGCTGCACGGGCGCGGGTGCCACGAGGCGCGCCACCGCGGCCCGAGGTGCGGCGGCCGTGCCCGACATAGGCCGAGAAAGCGTCACGCAATGCCTGCGCGTTGCGTGCGCTGAGATCGATCTCATAAGAAATGCCGTCGAGGGCGAACGTCACGGTTTCTTCCGCCGTGCCGCCGTCTATGTCGTCCTCGAGGGTGACGACGGTCTTCTGTGCCACAGGATTGCCTTCCAGATCGCATTGAGATGGCTGCCCCATCGGCGCTATTAGTATCACGAATTGCTGGGCCGTTGGCAGTGGCTCACGCTCTCGACACGATCTGTGTGTCTCATCTCATTGCAAAGCGCAACCAGCGACCACTGGACTGCGCATCGTCACTGCCGATCTTTGTGCTTGCCGTCGGTGGCGCGGAACGCGACCACGAGGACGGACACGAAGAGGATCGCCATGAAGATCGGAGGGGCCAGGGCCGCTAGCGCAGTGAGCACGCCCCCATGCTTACATCACCTTGAGCATCCTGGCGTTCCCCAGGGTGTTGGGTTTGACCCATTCGAGGTCGAGGAACTCGGCCACACCCTCGTCATAGGACTCCAGCAGCGCCGCGAACACCTGGGGCGACACCGGCGTGCCCTCGATCTCCTCGAAACCGTGCGCCCCGAAGAAACGGGTCTCGAAGGTGAGACAGAACACCCGCTCGACGCCGAGCTCGCGGGCCTGGTCCATCAGCGCGGCCAGCAGGGCGCCGCCCACACCGTGACCACGCGAGACCGGGTCGACGGCGAGCGTGCGCACCTCGGCGAGGTCCTCCCACAGGCAGTGCAGGGCACCGCAGCCGACCACCCGCCCGCCGACCTCGGCGATGCGGAACTCCTGGACGGTCTCGAAGAGGTTCACCAGCGACTTGCGCAGCAGGATGCGGTCGTCGGCGTAGGAGTCCACCAGGTCGCGGATGGTGGGCACGTCGGCGGTGCGGGCCCGGCGTACGGTCACGGGGCTGGGAGAACCGCTCATCCGCGCTCGGGGCGGACGAAGGGGAACAGGATCGTCTCGCGGATGCCTGAGCCCGTGAGCAGCATCACGAGTCGGTCGACGCCCATGCCGAGCCCGCCCATGGGCGGGGCGCCGTGCTCGAGCGCGCGTAGGAAGTCCTCGTCGAGCGACATCGCGTCGACGTCGCCGGCAGCTGCGCGCAGCGACTGGGCCGTCAGCCGGCGGCGCTGCTCGACGGGGTCGATCAGCTCGCTGTAGGCGACGGCCAGCTCGACCCCGCCGACGACGAGGTCCCACGCCTCCACCAGCCGTGGCTCGTCGCGGTGGGGCCGGGCGAGCGGGCGTACGTCGGCGGGATAGTCCCGGACGAACGTCGGCTGCACCAGCGTGTGCTCGACGAGCTTCTCGAACAGCTCGAGCACGACGTCACCCTCGCGCCAGCCCGGCTGCAGGGCCACACCGGTGCGCGCGGCGTGCTTCGCCAGGTCGGGCAGCGAGGTGTCGACGGTGACCTGCTCGCCGAGCGCCTGCGACACGGCCCCGTGCACGGTGACGGCCTGCCACGGCGCCGCGAGGTCGATCTCGGCCTCGCCCGACGCGACCACGGTGCGGTCGACGGCTCGGGCCGCCCCGAGCACCAGCGTGCGGGTGAGCTCGGCCATGGAGTCGTAGTCGCCGTAGGCGCCGTAGGCCTCGAGCATGGTGAACTCGGGCGAGTGCGTGCTGTCCACGCCCTCGTTGCGGAAGATGCGCCCGATCTCGTAGACCCGCTCGATGCCGCCCACGACCGCGCGCTTGAGATAGAGCTCGAGGGCGATGCGGAGATACATCGGCATGTCGAAGGCGTGGAGATGGGTCTGGAACGGTCGGGCGGCCGCGCCGCCGTGCAGCACCTGCAGGGCCGGGGTCTCGACCTCGACGTAGTCCCCGGCGTGCAGGGTCTCGCGCAGCGAGCGCACGACCGTCGCACGGGTGCGGACCATCGCGCGGGCGTCGGGGTTGACGATGAGGTCGACGTAGCGCTGGCGGACGCGCGCCTCCTCGCCCAGCCCCCGGTGCTTGTCCGGCAGCGGCCGCAGCGCCTTGGAGGTCAGCGTCCACGAGTCGGCGAGGACCGAGAGCTCGCCGCGCTTGGAGGTGATCACCTCGCCGAGGATGCCGACGTGGTCACCGAGGTCGACGTCGGTCTTCCACGCGGCGAGGCGCTCGGCACCGACCCGATCGAGGGAGAGCATCACCTGCAGGTCGCCACTGACGTCGCGCAGCCTGGCGAAGCACAGCTTGCCGCCGATGCGGCTGAGGACCACGCGGCCCGCGACCGCGACCCGCGCACCGGTGGCGGCGTCCGGTGCAAGGTCGGGGTGCTCCGCGCGTACGGCGCTGACGAGGTGGGTGCGCGCGAAGCCGACGGGATAGGGGTCGACACCCTCGGCACGCAGCCGGGCCAGCTTGTCGCGGCGGACCTGCTCCTGCTCGCTGGTGCTCGCGTCGTCGGGCAGCTGAGGGGGGTCGTGCAGGGTCTCGCTCACGCGGGCCAGCGTATCGAGCGCGGGCAGCGCCACCCGGCGGACATACTGCGACGAGGTGCCCCGAGCCCGGGCCGACCTGACGCCATCGCAGGAGCGGGGAACGCAGTGAATGTCTGGCATCGCCACCCGGGGGTGCGCACCGGCGCGCAGCTGACCAGCGGCGAGCGTGCCGCCGACGTCGTGCGCAACGGCATGGGCTCGTGGCCCTTCGTCTTCGCCTTCCTGGCGTCGATGGCGCTGTGGGCGGGCTACAACAGGCGCTCGGGCTTCGACCCCTACCCGTTCATCCTGCTCAACCTGTTCCTCTCGATGGTCGCCGGCCTGCAGGGCGCGATCCTGCTCATCTCGGCGAAGCGCGCCGACTCGGTGAGCAGCGAGGTCGCCGTGCACACCCTCGAGAACACCGCCAGGCTCAAGGAGCTGATCGAGGCCAACACCGCGCTGACCGAGACGGTGTCGAAGCTGGCCACGCAGATCCACGCCCACGTGTGCGGCGACGACGGCGCGACCGGGCGCTGAGCCCGGTGCGACACCGCCCGGTGGTCGGGCATCAGCCCGGCGAGTTGCGCTCGAAGACCAGCCGCAGGCCGATGAGGGTCAGCCACGGCTCGTGCACGTCGATGCTCGCGGCCTCGTCGAGCATCAGCGGGGCGAGACCTCCCGTCGCGATGACGGTCACGTCGTCGGGATCGCCGGCGGGCCCGACCAGCTCGCGTGCCATGCGGGCGACGAGCCCGTCGACCTGCCCGGCGAATCCATAGATGATGCCCGACTGCAGCGCCTCGACGGTGCCTCGCCCGATCACGCAACGCGGTCGCGCCAGTTCGACCTTGCGCAGCTGTGCGCCCCGGGCGCCGAGCGCCTCGACGCTGATCTCGATGCCGGGCGCGATCGCACCGCCGAGATATTCACCCTTGGCCGAGACCGCGTCGAACGTCGTCGCCGTGCCGAAGTCGACGACGATCGACGGGCCGCCGTGCAGGTGGACGGCGGCGAGCGCGTTCACGACACGGTCGGAGCCGACCTCCTTGGGGTTGTCGGTCAGGACCGGGACGCCGGTGCGTACGCCTGGTTCGACGATGACGGCCGGCACCTCGGCGTAGTAACGCCGGAACAGCGACCGGACCTCGTGCAGCACCGAGGGCACGGTCGAGCAGACCGCGATGCCGTCGATGTCGGAGACGGCGCCCCTCGACTGCGACAGCAGGCCGGTGAACACGACGGCGAGCTCGTCGGCGGTGCGCCGCGCATCGGTCGCGATGCGCCAGTGCTCGAGGACCTCGTCGCCGTCGAACAGCCCCAGCACGGTGTGGGTGTTGCCGATGTCGACGGCGAGCAGGCGGAACGCCAACTCAGGCGCCCTGCACGAGGGCGGGCCCGGCGACCGGCTCGTCGGCCGGACGTAGGTCGAGCCCGATGTCGAGCACGCGCGCCGAGTGCGTGAGCGAGCCCACCGAGAGGTAGTCGACGCCGGTCTGCGCCACCTCGCGCGCGGTGTCGAGGGTGAGGCCGCCGCTGGCCTCGAGCTTGGCGCGACCGGCGACCAGGGTGACCGCCCGTCGCATGTCGGCGATGTCCATGTTGTCGAGCAGCACCAGGTCAGCACCGGCGTCGACGGCGCGTACGGCGTCCGCCACGGTGTCGGCCTCGACCTCGACAGCCAGGTCCGGGAACTCGCGGCGTACGCGCCGGAAGGCCTCGACCACTCCCCCTGCGGCCACGACATGGTTGTCCTTGACCATCGCGGCGTCCGAGAGCGACATGCGGTGGTTGGTGCCGCCGCCGCAGCGGACGGCGTATTTCTCCAGGGCGCGCAGGCCCGGCGTCGTCTTGCGTGTGTCGCGCACCTCGGCGCCCGTGCCGTCGACCGTCGACACCCAGACCGCGGTGAGGGTGGCGATGCCGGAGAGGCGGCCGATGAGGTTGAGCGCGGTGCGCTCGGCGGTCAGCAGCGAGCGGGTCGAGCCGCGCACCGTGACCAGCACGGTGCCCTCCCGCACGAAGCTGCCGTCCGGCACGACGAGCTGGGCGATCACGCCGCCGACCAGCTCGAACACCGCCGCGGCGACCGGCACGCCGGCGATGACGCCCGCGCTGCGCGACGACAGGTCACCCACGGAGATCGCGGACTCCTCGACCGTCGCGACCGTCGTGGCGTCGACGCCACCGGCAAGGTCCTCGGCGACCGCGCGCAGGATGACGTCCTCGACATAGGCGGGGTCGAGGCCGCCACGCAGCAGCTCGGCGCGGGTGGGCTCGCTGATCGCGCTCACGAGGTGCTCCGGAGGGGCTGGCGGCGGAGGTGGACCTCGCCGTCCTGCAGCGTGCTCACGAGGTGGGTCCTCCATCGGTCGTCGTCGAGCTGGGGATGGTCGTCTCGCCAATGGCTGCCGCGAGTCTCCTCACGAGCCGCCGCAGCAGCCGTCAGGGCGGTCGCCACCGTCAGCAGGTTGGTCGCCTCCCAGCACTCGGTGCACGGCTCGTCACACCCGTCGGCGGCCAGGACGTCGAGCGCGTTGAGGGCCTGCGCCAGCGTGTCGGCCGAGCGCAGGACGCCGACGTCGCGCGACATGACCTGCTGCACCTGGGCGCGCACCTCGGCGCGCAGCAGCCCGGCGGAGGCGGTCGGGCGCGCGGGCGCGGCCTGCCCGGGCACACCGTCGGCGAGGTCGAGCCCGATGCGCGCAGCGAACACCAGTCCCTCGAGCAGGCTGTTGGACGCGAGGCGGTTCGCGCCGTGCACGCCCGTGCACGCCACCTCCCCGCATGCGTAGAGACCCGGGACGCTGGTGCGGCCGCGCAGGTCGGTGCGTACGCCCCCGGAGGCGTAGTGGCTCGCCGGCACGACCGGCACGAGCTCGCGCACCGGGTCGATGCCGTGCTCGCGGCAGCTGGCCAGGATCGTCGGGAAGCGCCGGCGCCACCGCTCCTCGCCCAGGTCACGGGCGTCGAGCCACACGTGCTGGGCGCCGGTCCGGCGCATGCGACGCAGGATCGCCTTGGCCACGACGTCACGCGGCGCGAGGTCGGCCAGCTCGTGCTGGCCCGCCATGAAGCGGAAGCCGCCGTCGTCGACGAGGAACGCACCCTCACCACGGACCGCCTCGGAGATCAGCGGCTGCTGACCCCCGCTCTTCTCGCCGAGCCAGAGCACCGTCGGGTGGAACTGCACGAACTCGAGATCGCTGACCTCAGCGCCGGCACGCAGCGCGAGCGCCACCCCGTCACCGGTGGAGACGTCGGGGTTGGTGGTGGCGGAATAGACCTGGCCGAGGCCGCCGGTCGCCAGGATCACGGCCCGCCCCAGCGCGGCCCCGACACCGTCGCGGGCACCCTCCCCGATGACGTGAAGGGTCAGCCCGCACGCCCGCGAGCCGTCCTCGGGCCCGGAGCGCAGCAGGTCGAGCACGAGCGCGTGCTCGACGATGTCGACGCCCGGGTCGGCGTGCACCGCAGCGACCAGCGCGCGCTGCACCTCGAGCCCGGTGGCGTCGCCGCCTGCATGCACGATGCGGTCCCGATGGTGACCGCCCTCGCGCGTGAGCGAGAGCTCGCCCGAGCTGTCGCGGTCGAGCCGTGCCCCCCGCCTGATCAGCTCGCGCACCCGGTCGGGGCCCTCCGTCACCAGCACGCGGACGGCGTCGACCTCACAGAGCCCGACGCCCGCGACGAGGGTGTCACGCAGGTGCTCCTCGGCGCTGTCGAGGGGGCCGAGCGCCGCGGCGATGCCACCCTGCGCCCAGCGTGTCGAGCCCGCCTCGAGCCAGGTCTTGGTCGCGAGCAGCACCGACAGGCCCGCCGCGCGGGCGCCGAGGGCCGCGGTCAGGCCCGCGATGCCGCTGCCCACGACGACGACATCGGCCTGCGCGGTCCAGCCGGGCTCGGGTGCCAGCAGGCGCTGCGGCAGCGTGCTCACCGCGATCCACCAGCGGCCGAACGGGCCGAGACCGCGAAAGCCGGCCGCCGTTGCGACGGGTCGCCCGGCACCGGCTCGGCCGGGTCGCCGCCCAGCGCAACGACGCGGTTGGCGGCGTCGACATGAACGACGCGCGGCTCGAGGTCACGCGCCTCGCGGTCGTCGACCTGCACGAACGCCATGACGATGACGAGGTCACCCGGGTGCACGAGGTGCGCGGCCGCGCCGTTGACGCCGATGACCCCGCTGCCGGCCGCGCCCTCGATGAGGTAGGTCTGCAGGCGTACGCCGTTGGTCACGTCGACCAGATGCACCAGCTCGCCGGGCAGCAGGCCGGCGGCACCGAGCAGGTCGGCGTCGACCGTCAGCGACCCGACGTAGTCGAGGTCGGCCGTGGTCACGGTGGCGCGGTGGATCTTTGCCGAGAGCATCGTGCGCAGCATGGGGGTTCAGCCTCCGAGTTCGAGCGGCACGTTGTCGAGCAGCCTGGTCGTGCCGACGCGGGCGGCGACCAGCAGGCGGGCAGGCCCGTCAGGTGGCGCCGGCCCGAGATCGGGATCGCGGACCACGAGGTAGTCGACCTCGAGCGAGGTCTCCGCGAGCCGGTGCCGCGCGACCTTCACGACGGCCTCGGGGCCCAGCGACGCCCCCGCCATGCCGGCCGCGAGCGCGTCGGGCAGCGCCAGGGCGACCACGCGCTGCCCGTCGTCGAGGAAGCGGTTGCGGCTCGAGAGCGCCAGCCCGTCAGGGGCACGCACGATCGGGACGCCCACCACCCGCACCCGCAGGCCGAGGTCGGCGACCATGCGCCGCACCAGCACCAGCTGTTGGTAGTCCTTCTCGCCGAAGACCGCGAGGTCGGGCGAGACGCAGTGCAGCAGGACCAGCACGACGGTCAGGACACCGCTGAAGTGACCGGGCCGGGCGGAGCCTTCGAGCTCGTCGCCGAGCGGGCCGGGGTCAACCCTGACCTGCGGCTCGCCGTGGGCATAGACGTCGCGCGCCCCCGGCGCGAACACCACGTCGACGCCATGGGCCTGGCAGAGCGCGAGATCCTGCTCGAGCGTGCGGGGATAGCGGTCGAGGTCTTCCTCGGCGCCGAACTGCAGCGGGTTGACGAAGATCGTCACGACCACCGTCCCGAGGCCGCGCACGCGCTCACGAGCCGCCCGCACCAGCGCGGCGTGGCCCTCGTGCAGCGCGCCCATCGTCATGACGACGGCGATCGGGCGGGGCATGCCCGCCAGCGCGGCGTCGAGGTCGGCCCGGGTGCGGGCCAGCACCGTCACCGCGTCCCCGCGAGGGCGTCGAGCAGCGCCTCGGCGTCGCGGGTCTTGAGCAGCCCCGCGGCGAGCGCGCGGTCTGCGGTCAGCCGGGCCAGCGCGAGATAGGCCGCACTCGCCTCCGGCGAGACGGCGGACAGCTCGCGCAGGTGGGCGGTCACGGTGCCGGCGTCGCCGCGGGCCACGGGTCCGGTCAGGGCCTCGTCACCGCGTCGCAGCGCACCCTCGACCGCGGCGAACATCAGGGGGCCGAGAAGCCGCGCAGGGTCCGCCACCCCCGTGCGGGCCAGCAGCTCGAGCGACTGCGCGATCAGGGTCACGGTGCTGTTCGCAGCCGCGGCCAGCGCGGCGTGGTAGAGCGGGCGACTTTCTTCGCGAACGTCCTGCGGCTCGCCTCCCATCTCGACGACGAGCGCGTGACCGATGGGGCGCAGCGGCTCCGGGGCCGTGACCGCGAAGCAGCAGCCCGCCAGCCGGGCCAGGTCGACGGTGGTGCCGGTGAAGGTCATGGCGGGGTGCAGGGCGAGCGGCAGGGCACCGGCCCGCGTCATCGCGGCCAGGACAGCTGTGCCGTGCAGGCCACTGAGGTGGACGACGAGCTGGCCCGGGCGCACGGCTCCCGCCGCGGCCAGCCCGTCGGCGAGCGAGGCGATGGCGTCGTCGGGCACCGCGATCAGGGCCAGGTCGACGCGCGCGAGCACGTCGGCGGGGTCGAGGACCTCGGCCTGCGGCAGGAGCGCCTCGGCCCGCGACCGGCTGGCGTCGGAGACCGCCGAGACGGCGACAACGCCATGCCCGGCGGCGGCGAGGGCGGCTCCGAGGACGGCCCCGACCTTGCCCGCACCGATGACACCCACCGCGAGGCGGGCCGGGCGCGCAGACGGGGCCGCGTCGCGGGGGGCCGGCTGGGGCGGGTGAGCAGGTTGCGCGAACTCGGCAGGGTCTGACGGGTCTGACGGGTCTGACATGAGGGTCGCGTTCCAGTCCACGAGGGGTACCGGACGTCCGGTGCGTCGGGGTCAGCCTACTCGGGCAGCGCCGCCGCCTCACGAGACATCCAGCGGTCCGCGATGTCGGTGGCACGGCCCGCCCGCGCGAGCACTGCCTCCCGGTCGACGAGCTCGCGGGCCTCGCCGACCGTGCGGTGCTCGGCACGCATGCGGATCGGGCCGGGCGTGACGTCGAGGTGCACCGAGGCGAGCCCGAGCCGACGCTGCAGCACCCCCTGGGACAGGCGTACGGACTGGACCTTGGCGTGCGGCATGACATCGAGCTCGCGTCGCAGGACGCCGCGCCGGCTCACGAACACCGACGCGTCGCTGCCCACCGCGAGGCGCCGCCAGCCGACCGGATCGACCCAGCGGGCCCGGTGCGAGACGGGCACCAGCGGGACCGACTCGGGACCGGCATAGGACTCGTCGCCGATCGCGCCGGCGACCACCGAGCGCATCAGGTCGTAGGCTGCCGCCCGCGGCGCCACCGGCAGCAGCGACGTGTTGTCGCTCGTGCGGCCCCTGGCATAGCCCGCGACCGTGACCTCGAGCCGGGCCCACCCCCGCAGCCGCCACAGCACCGGCTCGACCAGGCGCACGGCCTGCACGCGGCCTGGCGGGACGGTCTGGGCGCGGGTCTCGGTGAGGCCCCGGCGGATGCGCAGACCGTCGGGCGACCGCGCGATGGTGAAGCCACCCTCTCGCAGCACCGTGCTGACCACACCCTGGCCGAGGCCGAAGAGCAGCGGTCCCTGCACGAGGAGCAGCTTCCAGCGGCCGGTCACGGCGACGAAGACGACGAGAGCGACGGCCAGTGCCGCCCCGATGAGCGCCGGCACGCGCAGCAGCACCGACCCCACCAGCCGACCGAACGGCACGGCATGCAGCACGGTCTCCGGGGCCTCCGGCGCACGCTCGGGAGCGTCGGCGTGCACACCGGCCGCGCGCGCCAGCAGCTCGGCCCGCAGCCGCAGCGCCTCCGTCTCGGTGAGGTAGGCCAGCGACCCCTCGGGCCTGCGCGCGCCGACCACCTCGAGGCGGAGCTCGGCGAGACCCAGCAACCGGGCCAGGATCGGGCGGCGCACCTCCACGGCCTGGAGCCGGTCGAGGCGTACGCGCCGCGACTGGCGGATGAGCAGCCCGGACTCGATGCGGACGTCGCCGCCGTCGATGGCGAACCGCTTCGCACGCCACGAGAGGTATTCGTAGAAGGTGCCGAGGCACACGACCGCAAGAGCGACAAGGGCGTTGACCATGCCCTGTCGCCCGCGCACGGAGTCGAGCCCCTGGTCGAAGCGCTGCGTTCCGTAGACACCGACCAGCACCAGCCAGCGCCACGCGCGCAGCAGGGGCGTGAGGGGGTGCAGCCGGCGCAGCTCAGAGGCCGGCACCGCGCGCCTCGCCCCGCGCCGCGAGCTGGTCACGCAGGCGGGCTGCCTCGGGCGGCACCAGACCGGGGATCACGACGTCGCTGGTGGCCGCGGCGGTGTGCATGCGCAGGGTCGCGACGCCGGCGAGCCGGTCGATCGGGCCGGCGGTGACGTCGACGAACTGCATGCGGCCGTAGGGCACCACCACCAGCCGCCGCGCCAGCACGCCGGAGCGCACCAGGAGGTCGTCGTCACGCTCGGCATAGCCCCAGCCGGCCACCCGACGACCGACCATGCGCCAGCCGATCGCGGCGAGCACGACACCGACGAGCACCGTGACGGCGGCCGGGCGCACGCCGCCCACCAGGCCCGCGGCGACCCCGGCCCCGACGGTGAGCACCAGCACGACTGCGGCGAGCAGCCCTCGGCGGACGACGGCCAGGCGTGGGCTCACCGTCGTCCAGGCCGGACCGGGCGGGTCGAAGAGCGCGTCGGCGGGCACAGCGGCGACCCTACGACGCCTCGGACGAGTAACGTCCGCGGCATGTTGCGCGTAGCCGTCGTCGGGGCCGGGCCGTCGGGCACCTATGCGGCGGAGGCGCTGACCTCGTCGGGCCCGGACGTGCACGTCGACGTCCTCGACCGGCTGCCCACACCCTTCGGCCTGGTGCGCTACGGCGTCGCGCCCGACCATCTGTCGATCAAGGCGGTCACGAGCGCGCTGCAGACGATTCTGACAAGTCCGCGGGTGCGCTTCCTCGGCAATGTGAGCGTGGGGCGCGATGTCAGCCTCGACGAGCTCCGCAGGCACTACGACGCGATCGTGCTGGCCTATGGAGCGGCGGCCGACCGACAGCTCGGGGTGCCGGGCGAGAATCTCCCCGGCAGCGTCTCGGCCACGGACTTCGTCGCTTGGTACAACGGGCACCCGGACGCCGAACCCGACCGTTTCGTGCTCGACGCCGAGAGCGTCGCGATCATCGGCGTCGGCAACGTGGCCGTCGATGTCGCCCGGTTGCTGAGCAAGGACGTCGAGGCGCTGCGCACCACAGACCTGCCCGAGCACGTCGTCAGGGCGCTGGCGACCAGCTCGGTGCGCGACGTGCACATGATCGGGCGGCGCGGCCCGGCCCACGCGACGTTCACGCACAAGGAGCTGCGCGAGCTCGGTGAGCTCGCCGGCGTCGACGTCGTCGTGCACCCCGACGAGCTGGCGCTGGACGAGAGCGAGGAGCTGGTGCTCGCGACCAAGCCGGCGCACCGTCGCAACGTCGAGGTGCTTCGCCAGTGGTCCTTGCGCACCCCGACCGGCGCCCAGCGCCGGCTGCACCTGCACTTCCGGCAGCGACCGGTCGAGGTGCTCGGCGCCACCCGCGTCGAGGGGGTACGCCTCGAGCGCACCGCCTCCGACGGCGCGGGAGGCGCGGTGTCCACCGCAGAGTTCCTCAACCTGCCCGCACAGCTGCTGCTGCGCTCCGTGGGCTATCGCGGGCGGCCCATGCCGGGCCTGCCGTTCGACGAGGCGGGCGGCGTCGTGCCCAACGTCGCCGGCCGGGTCATCGACGACGGCGTTGCGAGCGTGCACGGCGGGAACGCGGGGTCGCTCGGCTCCGTCACCGGGACCTATGTCGTGGGCTGGATCAAGCGCGGGCCCACCGGGCTCATCGGCAGCAACCGGCGCGACGCGCACGAGACGGTGGCATCACTGCTGGCCGACGCGAGGTTGCTCCCCCGGGCACCCGACCAGGACCCCGACGCGATCGTCGCGCTGCTCCGGACGCGCGGCATCGCGGTCGTGCCTTGGCAGGGCTGGTGCGCGATCGACGCGGCCGAGCACCGGCTCGGCGCCGAGCACAGCTGCGACCGCCGCAAGATCGCCGGCTGGGACGACCTGCTGGCCGTCGCCGCGACCGCCGAGCAGCTGCCGCAGGCGACCTGAACCGAAGCCGCACCGCCGGTGTCCGCCGTCGGTGGGATGGAACCGTCCGGTCGGGTCAGGCGACCTGCGACTCCTTGCGCAGGTCGACCGTGACAGGCTCGGGCGCTGTCGCGGGACGCGCGGACGAGATCTCCGACAACGTCCCCATGGCATCGGCCTCCGCGGCGGACACGACGGGCAGCGTCATGGAGACCCAGATGTCCTCGGCGACGGGGGTGGATGGGGTCGACGCAGCGACGGGACTCGCCTTCTCGAGGGAGACCCGGACAGGCGCGGCGTGCTTGCCGAGCTTGACCAGCGAGACGGCGGGCTCGGCCTTCGCCGGCTTCACCAGCGAGACGCGCGGGGCCGGCGCCGCCTTCTCCAGCGACACCCTGACCGGCGCGGCCTTCTCCAGCGAAACCCTCGGTGTTGCTCGCGGCTTCGGTGCCTTCACCAGCGAGACACGAGAAGGCCGTTCGAGGGAGACCTTCGCGCCAGTCGCGGGCGCGCCGGGCGCTGCAACCAGCTCGTGCTGCCCGGAGCCCTCGGAGAACTCCGCGCTTGCCGGCAGGTCGATCGTGCGGGTGCGCCGCGCCTCGATCGCTGCGAGGTCGAGCGTCGCCTCGCTGATCTGGCCGATCGCACGCTCGTGCTGAACCGTTGCCAGGACGTTCTGCAGCACGAACTCCTGAGCCCGCACCGACGCCACCAGCTCGGCCAGCACCATCGACTGCGTGTGGACCTCGGCGACTGCGTCTCGCAGCTGTTGGTGCAGCTCCTCCACGTCTGTCTGGAGCGTCGGCAGGTAGGAGGCGCGAACCGACGCCACCGATGGCGCTGACCCGATCACCGGGACAGCGCTGACATAGAGGGGGATGGGCTCATAGGGGGTCGCCCTCGGCCGACGCCCGAACGCAGCAAGGGCACGGAGCCACAGCATGCGCATGAGCGAGGGCCGAGCGTGGCGACGGCGCCCGGAGCGCGCGGGGCGTCGACTGCGTCTCATGGCGTCACCGTAGGGCCGCCACCTCGCGAATGGGCTCAGGCGCGCCTACGGACGTGTTTCTCGGTGTGTCACCGGCCGGTTCGTCACCGACCGGTGACACCGCCTCACGCTCGGCTACTTGCGCAGGGCCTTGTCCTTGAGGTATTTGTCCGCCGCGTCACTGGCCTTCTCCCTGTTCACGTCGATCGACACGATGAGGTCCGCGAGGTCCTGGGTCGTCAGCACCGACGACAGCTTGTTGAGCGCGGCAGCCAGGTCGGCGTCGTTCACGAACTCCTTGCCCACCACCGGGACCAGGTTGTCCGCCAGCTGGAGGCCCTTGTCGTCCTTGAGCACGACAAGACCCAGCGAGTCGAGCGTGCCGTCGGTCGTGCCGACGAGGCCGAGGTCGGCCTTGCCGCTGGTCACGTCCTTCTTCGTCTCGGGGCTGTCGAACTTGGTCGGCGCGCTGAACTCGATCTTCAGGCCGTAGGTCTTGGTCAGACCGACCGCGCAGAACGGGCGCGCCGGGCACTCCTCGGTGGCGGACAGCCTGACGGGCTTGCCGAGCTTCGCCAGGTCCGACAACGAGGTGAGGCTGTTGTCCTGCGCGAACTTCTTGGTGACCGCGAACGCGTTCTGATCGGCGGCCTGGGACGGGTCGAGGAACTTCAGGCCCAGCGGGCCGGCCAGCTTCTGACCGGCGGCGACCGTCGCTGCGGCATCGCTCGTGGCGACCGGTGCCGCGTCCTTGCCGTTGACCTTGCGGTTGAGGAACTCGGTCATCGTGGCGGCGTAGTCGGGCACGAGCCCGATCTCGCCCTTCTCGAGCGCGGGCTCGTAGAGCTCGCGGTTCGACACGGTCTTGGTCTCGGTCTTGTAGCCGGCGTCCTGCAGGAGATCGGCGTACATCGCCGCCAGCACGTCGATCTCGGCGAAGCCGGCGGTGGCGATCACCACGGTGCCCTTGGCGGCACCGGCAGCACTGCTGGCCCCAGTGGCCCCACTGGCGGGGGCCGCGGAGCCGCTGCTGCTGCCGCCGCACGCGGTGAGGCCGACGACGGCGAAGGAAAGCAGGGAGGAGAGCAGGATCTTCTGACCACGACGCATGCCGTGAAACCGCCTTCTGTGTCCCGCAGCCCCGGTCGCACTCGTGGTGGAGGCGCTGCGCGTGTCCGACGGGCACGTTTGCACCCGTGCAGCCATCCAACACCGCGCCTGGAACATTCGCGAACGCTGGAGCTCAGGATCCGCGAACGACTGCGGCGCGGCGGGCCCGCGCCACCGGGTCGACACGCCGCTGGAGCAACGCGAAGCCGCCCTCGACCCCCAGCGCGAGCAGCCCGACGAGCAGGGCACCGGCGACGATCTCGCCCTGGTCCTGCAGGCCGAACCCCGCCACCACGATGCGCCCCAGCCCGCCGACGCCCACGATCGCCGCGATGGTCGCGGTGGCCACGACCTGCACGGCAGCGAGGCGTACGCCGTCGAGGACCAGCGGCACCGCGAGCGGCAGCTCGACCCGGCGCAGCACGTCCATGGGACCCATTCCCATGCCGCGCGCCGCCTCGACAGCGTCGGGCGAGACCTCGCGCACCCCGACGTAGGTGTTGGTGAGGATCGGCGGGATCGCGAAGAGCACGAGCGCCACGATCGTCTTGACCGTCGCCCGGTCGAGAAAGCCCGGCAGCGTGGCGAGATAGAGCAGGACGACCACGGCGAAGGTCGGCACCGCCCGGCCGAGATTGGAGATGTTCGTCGCGAGCGCTCCGCCGCGCCCGATGTGGCCCAGCCACAGCCCGAGCGGCAGGGCGAGGGCGCACGCGATGGCCAGCGCCGCGGCCGACACCTCGACGTGCTGCAGCGCGAGGTGCGGGACGCCTGCCGTGCCCTGCCAGTGCGCGGAGTCGCGCAGCCAGGCGACGGTCTGGGAGAGGACGCTCATCGCAGGCCCTGCCGTCGCCACGGCGTCGCGACGCGCTGCAGCCCGAGCAGCCCCACGTCGGCCACGAGCGCGAGGGCTACGGAGAGGACGCAGGCCACCAGCACCTGGGCCTTGAAGTTGCTGTTGAAGCCGGCATAGAGCAGGTTGCCGAGGCCACCGTTGCCGATGATGCCGCCGACCGTGACCAGCGCGACCGTCGACACGGTGGTGACCCGCAAGGCCGCGATCACGGTCGGCACGGCGAGCGGGAGCTCGACGCCCACCAGCAGCCGCAGCGGGCCCATCCCCATGCCGCGAGCTGCTTCGCGTACGTCCTCGGGAACCCCGTCGAGCCCGGACAGGATGCCGCGCAGCAGGATGGTCAGGCTGTAGAGCGTCAGCGCCAGGACGACGGTGGCCTGCGCGTGGTCCAGGCCGAACGCCGGCAGCAGCAGCGCGAACAGCGCGAGCGACGGGATGGTGTAGACGGCGGTCGACGTCGCCAGCAGGATCGAGCGCAGGGTGGGCAGGCGTCGCGAGGCGAGAGCAAGTAGCGTCGCGACGACCAGCCCGGCGACCACGGCGTAGGCCGTGATCAGCACGTGCTGACCGAGCGCCGACAGGATCTCGGAGTGGTAGCTGCGCACGTAGTCAGGACAGATCCACGTGTTGCGGCGCAGGCAGGAGCCTGACGTCGCCGAGGGAAGGGCCAGCGCGAATGGCACAGGGCGACGCTACCGGGGACCCGATGATCGTGCTGGAGCGCGTCTCCAAGCGCTATCCCGACGGCACCGTCGCCGTCGCCGAGCTCGACCTCACGGTCGGACGCGGGGAGCTGATCGCCCTGGTCGGGCCGTCGGGCTGCGGCAAGACGACCACGCTCAAGATGGTCAACCGCCTGGTCGAGCCGACCAGCGGGCGCATCGTCATCAACGGGGTGGACGTCACACACGGCGACGCGGTCAAGCTGCGCCAGCGCATCGGCTACGTCATCCAGAACGTCGGGCTGTTCCCCCACCGCACGGTGCTCGAGAACACCGCCACCGTGCCCGCACTGCTGGGCTGGGACCGCAGCCGGGCGCGGACCCGCGCAGCGGAGCTGCTCGAGCTGGTCGGTCTCGACCCCGCGACCTACGCCGACCGCTATCCCCACCAGCTGTCAGGCGGCCAGCGCCAGCGTGTGGGCGTCGCCCGCGCCCTTGCCGCCGACCCGCCCGTGCTGCTCATGGACGAGCCGTTCGGCGCCGTCGACCCGGTGGTGCGTGAGCATCTGCAGGACGAGTTCCTGCGCCTGCAGTGCGAGGTGCAGAAGACCGTGATGCTCGTGACGCACGACATCGAGGAGGCGGTGCGGCTCGGCGACCGCATCGCGGTGTTCTCCCAGGGCGGGCACATCGAGCAGCTCGACACGCCGGCGACCATTCTCGGGTCCCCCGCCAACGACACGGTGTCGGCGTTCGTCGGGGCCGATCGCGGCCTCAAGCGGCTCTCCGTGACGCCCATCGAGCTCGCTGACCTCGAGCACCCGCCCGTGGTCGGCATCGACGACCGGCTGGCGGCCGCGTCGCACGCCTTGCAGGGGAGCGGGTCGGCCGTGTCACGCTGGGGCGTGGTGCTCGACGAGGACGGCACGCTGCGCGGCTGGGTACGCGCGGACCAGCTCGTCGGCGATGCGACGGTGCGCGAGCGCGTACGCCGCATGGAGGCGTGGGTGCCGGTCGGCGCGTCTCTCAAGCAGGCGTTCCAGGCGATGCTCGCCCACGACGCCGGGTGGGTCGCGGTGCTCGACGGCGACCGCTACCTCGGCGTCCTCACCCCGCGCACGCTGCACGTCGCGCTGCGCCGCAGCGTGGATGCGGCAGCCGGCGGGAGCGAGCTCGACCTGGCCTCAGACGTGATTCCTGCGGTGTGAGCTCCGCGCGGCATGTCACGAGCACCTTTCGGTCTGCTCTTGAGACCGGCTGAACGGGCAGTCAGGTGCCGAGCGGTCCTTCGGGATCGTCCGGCAGCCGCAGCGACCGCTCCAGGAGCAGGCCCGCGAGAACGAGCAGCAGCGCGGCGAATGCCGTGATGCCCGAGTCGATGAGCCGCTCGTGTCGCAGGGGCGCGCCGGCCCCGGGCACGAGCAGGGCGGCATAGCCCCCGTAGGCACCGGTGATCAGTGAGCCGGCGTGTGAGCATGCCTTGGCGAGGCCGAGGCCACGCGCGGCCGCGAGCGGGTCGAGCGGCCGCGCGCCACGCGCATCGGGGTCGGGTCGCGTGCCGCCGGCCCGCCGCAGCTCGCCGAGCCGGCGATGCCACGCGCGCGCGGTCACGGCCACGCCCCCTGCGATCGCGAGCAGGCCCACGGGCAGCGACCACGGCACGGCGAACTCGGGTCCCGAGAGCGCGTCGACGCTGCGGGCGTCGATGACGTGCAGCACCGTCCAGACGACGAGGCCGGCGCCCAGCGCGAGAAGCAGGAGGCGCCACAGCGAGGTGGCGGGGACCGTCGGCTGCTTCACCAGACGCTCCCCCGCACGTTGCCGGCCTCGGGCAGCACCAGGGCGAGGTCGTCGCGGCGGAGCAGCGACTGACGCTGCGGGGCCGGCAGTGCTGCGAGCGCGGCCGCGACCGGTCCGACGCCCGGCAGCACCGCCGCGGGATCGACGTCGAGCCACGGCACCAGCACGAAGGGGCGGCTTGCGGCACCCGGGTGCGGCAGGGTCAGCCGCTCGGTGCGCAGCAGCCGGGCACCGAAGCAGACGAGGTCGATGTCGAGCGTGCGCGGCCCCCACCGCTCCGCGCGTACGCGACCGAAAGCGGCCTCGACACCATGGGCGTGCTCGAGCAGGGTCGCGGGCTCGGACTCGGTCGCCAAGAGCGCCACGGCGTTGAGGTAGTCGGGCTGCGGGGGACCCATGGGCGGCGTCTCGTAGACCGGGGAGACCGCGTGCACGGTCGTCCCGGGCAGCGATGCCAGCCCGAACAGCGCACCCTGCATGGCCGCCCGCCGGTCACCGAGGTTGGCACCGAGCGCCACGACCACAGCGGACGTACGCCGCCGCACCACCGTCACGGTCACGTCCGAGAACGGCACGGTCACCGGTGCCTGCGGCTTGTGCACGACCACCTCGACGGCGCGCACCCGGGCGTCGCGCAGGCACAGCGTGGCGATCTGGTCCGCGAGCCGCTCGAGAAGCGCCACCGGCTCGGCCTCGACGAGGGCCACGACGTCGCACGCCAGGGTGCCGTAGTCGATGGTGTCGGCCAGGTCGTCCGAGGCCGCAGCGCGCGAGACGTCGACGCGCAGCGCCACGTCGACCACGAACTCCTGGCCCTGGTCGCGCTCGAAGTCGAACACACCGTGCCGCCCGAAGGCGCGCAGGCCCGTGACGGCGATCGA
The DNA here is from genome assembly GCA_964236445.1 of uncultured Motilibacteraceae bacterium. Lineage (GTDB taxonomy): Bacteria > Actinomycetota > Actinomycetes > Motilibacterales > Motilibacteraceae > CAXSDR01. The sequence continues at coordinate 20,007 of CAXSDR010000033.1, forward strand.
GTCGGTGATCACGGCGCTCCCCGCAGACGCGTGAGGGCGGCAACCACCTCGACAGCATCGCGGCTCGCCCTCGGCTCGTGCACGCGCACTCCCCACGCCCCCGCCGCCGCCGAGAGCGCAGTCAGCGCCGCCGTGGCGTCGTCGCGCTGCTCCGGCGGCCGTGGCGCTCCGGGCGGGCCCAGCAGCGACCCGAGGAACCGCTTGCGCGAAGCCCCGACCAGCACGGGGTAGCCCTCGGCACACAGCAGGTCGAGGTGCGCCAGCAGCGCCCAGTTGTGCGCGGCGTCCTTGGCGAACCCCAGGCCGGGGTCGAGGACCACGCGCTCGGGGCGCACCCCCGCGGCGAGCGCGGCGGCCACGCGGTCGAGCAGCTCACGGCGTACGTCGGGAACGACGTCGTCGTAGACCGCGAGCGCACCCATGCGGTCCGCGTGGCCACGCCAGTGCATGACGACGAACGGCACCTCGGCCGCGGCGACGACGTCGAGCATGCCGGGGTCGGACTGGCCACCGGACACGTCGTTGACCAGCCGCGCACCCACCTCGAGCGCTGCGGAGGCGGTGGCCGCGTTCATCGTGTCGATGCTCACGGCGATGCCGGCGGCGGTCAGCGAGCGGATCACCGGCAGCACCCGGCGCTGCTCCTCGCGGGCGTCGACCCGCGACGCGCCCGGCCGGGTGGACTCCCCACCGACGTCGACGAGATCGGCTCCCGCATCCACCAGGTCGCGTCCTCGTTTCACTGCGGCCGAGGTGTCGAGCCAGCGGCCGCCGTCGCTGAAGCTGTCGGGGGTGACGTTGAGGACGGCCATGACGACGGCGCGCCCACCGCCCCAGCCCGCCACCGGCCCGGGAAGCACCGTCATCGACCGAGGATCAGACTCATGGCCTCGGCGCGCGTCGCGGCGTCACGCAGCTGGCCACGCACGGCGCTCGTGATCGTCTTGGCCCCCGGCTTGCGCACGCCCCGGGTCGTCATGCACGTGTGCTCGGCCTCGAGGACCACGATCACGCCACGGGGCTGCAGCACGCGCACGAGCGACTCCGCCACCTGCGTCGTCAGACGCTCCTGGATCTGCGGGCGACGCGCATAGACCTCGACGAGGCGCGCGAGCTTGGACAAGCCCGTGACGCGACCGTCCGCGCCAGGGATGTAGCCGACATGGGCGAGACCGGAGAACGGGAGCAGGTGGTGCTCGCACGCGCTGGTCAGCGAGATGTCCTTGACCAGCACCAGCTCGTCGTGGTCGAGCTCGAAGGTCGTGGCGAGCACGTCCTCGGGCTCGAGCCACAGACCGGCGAAGAGCTCGCGGTAGGCCCGGGCCACCCGGGCGGGGGTGTCACGCAGGCCGTCGCGGTCGGGATCCTCACCGATGCCGATGAGGATCTCGCGCACCCCGGCGCGCACCCGCGCCTCGTCATAGGGCGCGGCCTCACACCCCGGAACGACGTCCGGCCCGTCGCCCAGCACGGGCTCCTCAGCTCTCAGGGGACGGCAGTGGCGAGTCGGGGATGTCGGTCGGAGCGCCGAGGCCCATCGAGTGCTCGCTGTTGCCGTTGAGCGACGCAAGGGACTGGCCGTTGGCGACGAGCTCGCGCTCCTTGGGAGTGAGCACGGGACCGGCGCCCGGGCTGAACTTCGGCGAGCCGGTCCACGAGGGCCGCGGCGGGCTCTTGCGAACGTTGCTGAAGACCTCCGCGATGGCCGCCTTGTCGAGCGTCTCCTTGTCGAGCAGCTCGAGCACCAGGTTGTCGAGGATGTCGCGGTTCTCCACGAGAATGGCCCAGGCCTCCTCGTGGGCGACCTCGATCAGCCCGCGGACCTCGTTGTCGACGGCCGCCGCGACCGACTCGGAGTAGTCGCGCTGGTGACCGGCGTTCATGCCCATGAACGGCTCCCCGGCGCTCTCGCCCAGCTTGATCGCGCCGAGGCGCTGCGTCATGCCGTATTGCGTGACCATCGCGCGCGCGACGCTCGTGGCCTTCTCGATGTCGTTGGCCGCCCCGGTCGTCGGGTCGGCGAAGACCAGCTCCTCGGCCGCACGGCCACCGAGCATGTAGGCGAGCTGGTCGAGCATCTCGTTGCGGGTGGTGGAGTATTTGTCGTCCTCCGGCAGCACCATCGTGTAGCCGAGGGCGCGGCCGCGCGGCAGGATCGTGACCTTGTGCACCGGGTCGGAGTTGTTGAGTGCCGCGGCGACGAGGGCGTGGCCACCCTCGTGATAGGCGGTGAGCTTCTTCTCGCGCTCGGCCATGATGCGCGTGCGCTTCTGCGGGCCGGCCACGACGCGGTCGATCGCCTCGTCCATCGCATTGGAGTCGATCTGCTTGCGGTCGTTGCGGGCGGTCAGCAGCGCCGCCTCGTTGAGCACGTTGGCCAGATCGGCACCGGTGAAGCCGGGGGTGCGACGCGCCACGGCCCGCAGGTCGACCTCGCTCGCCAGCGGCTTGCCGGTCGCGTGCACCTGCAGGATGCGGTGCCGTCCGTTGAGATCGGGCCGGTCGACCGAGATCTGGCGGTCGAAGCGACCGGGGCGCAGGAGGGCGGGATCGAGGATGTCGGGGCGGTTCGTCGCGGCGATCAGGATCACGCCGCCCTTGACGTCGAAGCCGTCCATCTCGACGAGCAGCTGGTTCAGCGTCTGCTCGCGCTCGTCATGACCGCCACCCATGCCCGCACCGCGGTGGCGTCCCACGGCGTCGATCTCGTCGATGAACACGATGGCCGGGGCGTTGGCCTTGGCCTGCTCGAACAGGTCACGCACCCGTGAGGCACCGACACCGACGAACATCTCGACGAAGTCGGAGCCGGAGATCGAATAGAACGGCACTCCCGCCTCGCCGGCGACGGCACGCGCGAGCAGGGTCTTGCCGGTTCCCGGGGCGCCGTAGAGGAGCACCCCCTTGGGGATCTTCGCGCCGATCGCCTGGAACTTGGCCGGGTTCTCCAGGAACTCCTTGATCTCTTGGAGCTCCTCCACCGCCTCGTCAGCACCGGCGACGTCGGCGAACGTCGTCTTGGGCGTGTCCTTGCTGACGACCTTGGCCTTGGACTTGCCGAAGTTCATGACCCGCGAGCTGCCGCCCTGCATCTGGTTCATGAAGAACAGGAAGAAGACCAGCAGCAGCGCGATGGGCAGCACGGTCAGCAGCAGACCGACCAACCAGCTCTGGTGCTGCACGACGACGGTCCAGCCGTGCACGGGCGGGTGGTCGGTGAGCAGCTGGGTGATGTCCTGCTGCTGTCCCGCGACGTAGTCGGTGCGCAGGTGGTCGGACTTCTTGATCTTCGACGCGCCCGGCTTCAGCGTCAGCTCGAGGCGCTGGTCGCGGTCGACCAGCTTGGCACTGTCGACCTGATCGGTGCTGATCTGCGCCAGCGCCACAGACGTGTCGACATGTGTCGGGGCTCCGGCAGAGGACGCGATCTTGCTGACGAGGAGGACGGCGATGACGGCGGCAAGGACCCAGAACACGGGTCCGCGGAGGTAGCGCTTGAGATCCATGAAGCGCGGGGTGGAAGCCCCGTCCCCCTTTGCGAGCGGACGACTGGTCGCTCGACCGTACACCGGCTTTTGCGTGCTCGCAGTCTGCCCCGGGACTCCGTGCGAGGTGCTGCCGCCTCAGTCGGCCTGGAGCAGCACGCGCTGCTGTCCCGCGACCTCACGCGAGGCCCCGACACCACCGACAGCACCGACCGCCATGGCGTTCACGATCCCCACGGGAACAGCGGCGGGAGCCGGCTGCGGGCGGCCGTAGAGCCAGCCCTGCGCGACCTTGCAGCCCATGGCCCGCAGCGCGTGGGCCTGGACGGCCGTCTCGACGCCCTCGGCGATGACGCCGAGGCCCAGCGCGTGCGCCATGGCGAGGATCGCCCGGACCAGCGCCTCATCGTCGCGGCTGGTGCCCAGCCCGTCGACGAAGCTCTTGTCGATCTTCACCGTCGACACCGGGAGCCGCTTGAGATAGCCCAGGGCGGAGTAGCCGGTGCCGAAGTCGTCGACCGCGATCGAGACCCCCAACGCCCTGATCGCGGTCAAGGCGATCTCGGTGACGGGGGTGTCGTCGACCAGGGCGTACTCCGTCAGCTCCAGGCACAGGGCGTCGCCCGGCAGGCCTGCGGCGACGAGCGCGTCAGCGACGGTGGACGGGAAGTTGGCGTCGCGCATCTGACGTGCCGAGACGTTCACGGCGACATAGACCGAGGGGTCGTCCTCGCGCCAGACGCGGACCTGGCGCAGCGCCTCGTTGAGCACCCACGCCCCGATGGGCACGATCAGCCAGGTGTCCTCGGCGACCGCGATGAAGTCGGCCGGCCCGATCATGCCCTTCTCGGGGTGGCGCCAGCGCAGCAGCGCCTCGTAGCCCAGGGTCGTCCCGTCGGTCATCCGCACGACAGGCTGGTAGTGCAGCTCGAAGTGCTGCTGGTCCAGCGCGTTGCGCAGGCCGGTCTCGTGCTCGATGCGCTGACGCGAGGCCTCGCGCAGTGACTCGTCGAAGACGGCGGCCCGGTTGCGGCCCGCCGCCTTCGCCTTGTACATCGCCGCGTCGGCGTCGCGCAGCAGCGTCTCGCCGTCGACGACGCCGCCACCGGTCGCGCCGGTCGAGCGGGCGATGCCGATGCTCGGCGACACGAACACCGGCCCGGTGGACAGCTGGAACGGGTCGGCGAAGGCGACGAGCAGCCGGTCGGCGAGCCCCTCGCCGCTCGCGGCGTCGAGGTGGCGTGAGACGACCACGAACTCGTCCCCGCCGAGGCGCGCGACGAAGTCGTCCTCGCGGACCGCCTCGCGTACGCGCACGGCGGCGGCGATCAGCAGCTCGTCACCGACCCCATGGCCATAGCTGTCGTTGATCAGCTTGAAGCCGTCGAGGTCGAGGAACAGCAGGCTCACCCGCTCGCCGCGCTGGTTGCCCGTCGCGAGTTCGACGCGCATCACCTCGTTGAGTGCCAGGCGGTTGGGCAGGCCGGTGAGCTCGTCGTGCCCGGCCCGGTGGTGGGCGAGCTGTTCGCTGCGCGCATAGCCGTTGATCGCCTGGGCCGTGCGGTGCAGCACGATCGCAGTGAGGGCGGCAGCGAGCACCGCACGCACCACCCGGTCGAGCATCGTCTGCGCCGGGACGAGCAGGAGCAGCAGCGACGGAGCGAGCAGCGCAACGCCGACCCCTGCCAGGCGGCCTCGGCTCCAACTGCCGATACGCCCGGGCTGGGGCCGGGACAGCCGCTCGGCCGAGGGATGCAGGACCGCGGCGCCCATGAAGCCGAACGCGAGGATATAGAGCGCGTCGGCGTAGTCCGTGAGCGGCCAGCCACCGACCAGGCGCTCGTTCGAGCTCAGCGTGATGGAGACGGCGTACTGCACGTCGCCGAGCAGGATCAGCGTGAGGCTCGAGAGGAAGAGCCAGAACGCCGGGAAACGCGTGAACCGCAGCAGCGCCAGCCGCACCATGAGCAGCAGCAGCACCACGTCGAGCACGGGATAGAGCGCGTACATCGCACGACGAGGCCCGCTGACGGAGGAGATTCCGAGCGTCGGCACGAGCAGCAGCGCCCACGCGGCGAGCGAGGCGCCGACAGCGACGAGCATCGCGTCGGAGAGCGACCACGTGCGCACGCTGCTCGAGGACCTCAGCCACGAGAGCAGGGCGACGCAGGCAGCCACATAGCCCAGCACCGAGAGGATGTCGGGAACGGCGCTGAACTCCCCGTGCAGCGACAGCGACCTGCTCACCGAGCCGCCGAGAAAGAGACCCGCCGCCGCGAAGATCCACCACCACGGCCGCCGGTCCGTCGCATTGAGCCGCCACAGGCCGAGAGCCACGCCGACCAGGCAGCTGACACCGGCGAAGGCGAACGCCGCGGAGCGCACCTCGGCGTCGAGGTCGAAGAAGTAGAGCAACGCATCGGCGAGCGCGAACGCCGGCAGGAGATAGGCGACGACGTCACGCTGACGCCGCCGCCTGGCCATGACGAGCGCGGCGGTGATCACAGCTGCCCCGTCACCCACGGGCAGGACGTCTGGCTTCTCACGCAGAACCTTCCTGATCGTGCACCGAGAGTGACCATGTTGCGACATCAGTTGGACGTTGAACAGAAGTGACTTAGCCGTGTTCATCGGCCGGAGAGACTGCAGTCTGCACAGATTCGGAACTATCAAGTCGATGTCCATCAGTGCCGAAGTGCACCCCATCGGCCTATTCACCCGTCTCACCGTCGACTTCCTCGACGGTGTACCCCCACCTCCCTCTGGAGCGCTGACGCTTGCCTTCGCTGACCCCGCTGAACCCGCTGCCCACCGCACGACGCGCCCCGCTGGTGCTCCGACGCACCCTCGACCTCGACGCCACGACGATGGTCATCCGGCTCAGCACCGGCACCGGGACCGGGCGGACGGCACTGTCCGCTTTCGACGACGCCCTCCTGCGCGCGGGCATCGCGAACTACAACCTCGTACGCCTGTCCTCCGTCATCCCACCACGCAGCGTCGTCTCACGCGTGGATCCCCATGAGCAACTTGTCGGCGGCTGGGGCGACCGCCTTTATTGCGTCTACGCCAGCCAGCCGGCCACCATTCCCGGTCAACAAGCATGGGCGGGCATCGGCTGGTCGCTGCGCGACGACGGGTCGGGCGCGGGCGTCTTCGTCGAGCACGAGGGTGAGGACGAGCGGTCCGTGCGCGAGGACATCGAGCGCAGTCTCGAAGACCTGGCACGCCGGCGTGGCGCCGGGTTCACACCGGGCGGGATGGTCATGACCTCGGCTGTCTGCGAGGCGCAGCCGGTCTGCGCCCTCGTCGTCGCCGCCTACGAGACTGCGGCGTGGCACCGTGCGTGAGACTCTCAACCACCTGGCCAACGGCGCGCGCGGGCGCGCGCACACACTGACCGTCGAGACAGCTCTCGACGAGGCGACATCGGTAGCGTTCTACGACCTCTACAAGGCCGCCTTCGAGCCGCTGCGCACCAAGGCCATCGCCCGCCAGGTGCTGCACCGTGACGAGTTCTTCGCCGAGATGACGGACGACCGCATCTGGAAGATCCTGGTCCGCGACCACGACGGTGCGCCCGTCGGCCTGACGATCCTGACGTACGACCTCGCCACGGTGCCGTGGATCAGTCCTGAATACTTCGCCGCCCGCTATCCGACCCACGCCGCGCGCAATGCGATCTTCTATCTGGGCTTCACGCTCGTGACGCCCAGGCAGCGGCGCACGCGCGTCTTCGAAGACATGCTCATCGAAGTCCTCGAGCGGGTCGCGAGGGCCAACGCGATCTGCGGCTACGACATCTGCGCCTACAACAACGAGGCGCTGCGGTTCGCGGACAACATCGCCGGTGTCCTCGACCGTCACGCGCTGATGAACATCGAGCGCCTGGACAGCCAGACCTACTACGGCGCCGAGGTGCTACGGCTGGACGTCGTCCGCTAGCTCCGCAGGGCGCGTCGAGTCCCAGCTCGCCGGTCAGCCGCCGTAGACGTGGGGCGACAGCGTCGCGACGCAGCGCAGGTTGCGATAGCGCTCGGCGTAGTCGAGGCCATAGCCGACGACGAAGGCGTCCGGGATGTCGAAGCCGACATAGGTCACGTCGACCTCGACCCGGGCAGCCTCGGGCTTGCGTAGCAACGTGGCCACGCGCAGGCTCGCCGGTCCGCGTGAGGCGAGGTTGGCAAGCAGCCACGAGAGCGTCAACCCCGAGTCGATGACGTCCTCGACGACGAGGACGTGGCGGCCGGAGATGTCGCGGTCGAGGTCCTTGAGGATGCGCACGACGCCGGAGCTCTTGGTGCCGGAGCCGTAGGACGAGACGGCCATCCAGTCCATCTCGCAGTGACGCGGAAGTGCGCGCGCGAGGTCGGCCATGACCATCACCGCACCCTTCAGGACCCCGACGAGCAGCACGTCCATGCCGTCGTAGTCCCGGTCGACCTGAAGGGCGATCTCGCTCACGCGCTGCTGGATCTGGTCCTCGGTCAGGAGGACCTCTTCCAGGTCGCCCGCGACGTCTGCCTGTTCCACGTGGTGGGCTCCCGTGCTAGCTGGTGCTGGCTGCTGGTTGCTGCTCGCTGGTGCGGAACACGAGCCTTCCACACCGCCGCGACACGCGGACACCGGTCGGCAGCGCCGCCTCGCCCTGCCCACGCCAGCGGGTCACGAGCGCGTCGACGGCGGCGATGTGGGTCGCGCCCAGATCGCCGGGCGCCGAGCCCGCGGCGAGGGCGAGCCGGCGCAGGACACGGGTGCGGACAGCGCGCACGAGCGACTCGAGCCCGTCGATCGCGACATCGACGTCGACACGCGTCGCCCGGTCCGAGGTCGGCTCGCCCGGGGGGGCACCGAGTGGCACGCCCAGAGCGAGCAGCGCCTGGTCCGCCAGCTCGTCCAGGGCGTCGGCGTCCTCGCGCAGCAGGGACGCGGTGCGGGCGAGCGCCGCAGCCACAGCCCCTGCCGGTGAGCCCACGGCGGTCTCGAGGGCGGGCAGCACGTCGTGGCGCAGGCGCACCCGCGCGTAGGACCGGTCGCGGTTGTGCGGGTCGTCCCACGGCTCGAGCGCCTCGGCGGCGCAGGCCTGGCGCACCGTGGCGCGCGCGACGTCGAGCAGGGGGCGGCGGTAGCGGCCCGTGACGGCGGCCATGCCCGCCAGCGAGCGCGCCCCGCTCCCTCGGGCAAGGCCGAGCAGCACGGTCTCGGCCTGGTCGTCGCGCGTATGCCCGAGCAGCACAGTGGCATCGAGCTCGTCGGCCACCGCGCCGAGCGCGCCGTAGCGGGCCCGGCGGGCGGCGGCCTCCGGCCCGCCGCTGCCGGTCACCCGCACCGCAACCACGCGCACCGGGTCGAGCCCCAGCGCGAGCAGCTGCCTCGAGACCCGCACGCTGAGCTCGCCCGAGCCTTCCTGCAGGCCGTGGTCGACCACGACGGCGCCCGTCCGCCATCGACGCCGCCCCCCGGCACGGGCGACGAAGGCGAGCGCAGCCGCCAGTCCCAGTGAGTCGGCGCCACCACTGCACGCGACGAGCACGAGCTCGCCGTCGGGCACGCCGGCGAGCGACCGGCGCAGCGCCGCCCGCACCTCGGCAACGGCAGAGCTCGGGCCGGCAGGCCGCCGGACCGGTGCGGGCGTGGTGTCGTCAGTGCGCGACGCGGGCAACCCAGGCCCCGGCGTCGGCGATCTCGTGAGGCTTGGGCAGCGTGTCGGGTGACTCCCAGACCCGGTTCAGCGTGGCCATGTCGGTGCGCTCGAGCACGCCGCGTACGAAGACCGCCCCGTCGCGGTACTGCCGCATCTTGGCCTCCAGGCCGAGCAGCCGACGCATGAGCAGCTCGGGTCCGGTCGCCGACTCGCGCCGACGGGCGAACTTGCGGCGGATGTCGTCGACGTCGGGGACGACGCCCGGGCCGACGCCGTCCATGACGACATCGGCGTGACCTTCGAGCAGGGACATCACGGCGGTCACCCGGTCGAGCACCTCACGCTGCTGCGGCGACTGGAAAGCCTCCACCAGCGAGACGCCCGCTGCCCCGCGTACGGCGTCGAAGGCTGCGCCGCCCAGTCCCTTGAGCCGGCGCAGCAGTGCGGCGGGATCGACGTCGGTCGCGTCGATATAGGACGTCAGCTCGCCGACGATGTGCTCACGCAACCACGGCGCGGCACCGAACTGCACCCGGTGCGTCTCCTCGTGCAGGCACACCCAGAGCCGAAAGCCGGCCGGGTCGACGCCGAGCTCGCGCTCGACCGTCACGATGTTGGGAGCGACGAGGAGCAGGCGACCGGGTGCGGGGCTCTCGATGCCCTTCGTCGGGGAGAACAACTCGTACTGCCCGAGCACTTTCGTGGAGAGGAAAGCGAGCAGGCCACCGGACTGGACGCCGGTCAGCCTGCTCGCGACCGCGTCCCCGACCTGCGAACCGGACCCGGGCTTGCCCACGTCGATGCGGCGTTGCTGCAGGCGCTCGACCATGGGGTCGAGCACGGTGCGGAACCCGGCCGCGTTGGCGCGGATCCAGCCGGGGCGGTCGATGACCGCGACGGCCGCGCCGGCCGTGGCCACGTCGAGCTGGGTGTAGGCGCGGACGTGGCCCTGCGCCTCGATGGCGCAGGCGCGCAGCTGCGTGACGACCGCACGTGCCTCGCCCGGCCCGATGCTCGGGCCAGGCGGCACGAGCCGGGTGGCGGTGGCGACAGCGACATCCCAGTCGACCGAGGTCGTGGCAGTGCTCATGGCGTCAACCTATGTGCTCCGCGCACGCAGGACCGGACTCAGTTGGTGAAGATGCTCACGCCGCCGGGACCCACGAGCAGGCCGACGATGATGAGCGCAACGCCCATCAGGACCTCACCACGAACAAGGCTGATGATGCCCCACACGACGAGGACGACGGCAAGTAGCCACAGGATCGTTGCCATGCTGTTTGCTCCCTACACCAGGGTCGACGGATACGTGCCGGGGATACCGCAGCCCGTCCGCCGCGAAACCCCGGCCAGCGCGCGGCTCATCCTGCGAGGCTCAGCGACAGCCGCAGCCGGCCAGCGCGGTGGCGACCCGGTCGAGCGCCGTACGCGCCTGCAGTGTGCCCGCCACCGGCACCTGGTCTGCCAGCACGGCGAAGGCGAGCAGGTGACCGGAGGCGCTCGTGACCAGGCCTGCGAGCGAGCTCACACCCGTCAGGGTCCCGGTCTTGGCGCGGACGATTCCCCGCGCCGCGCTGCCGGGCCCGGTGGCGAAGCGGTCGGCAAGCGTGCCGCTGAAACCGGCCACAGGTAGGCCGGGGAGGAGCGCGCGCAGCTCGGGCTCGCTGCCCGAAGCGGCGGCGGCCATGAGGGCCACAAGCGTGCCCGGCGGAACCTTCGCCGCGCGGGCGAGGCCGCTGCCGTCGAGCAGGCTCACGTGCGCGACGGGGACGCCCAGCTGCTGCACGGCAGCCACGACGGCTGCCGTGCCGTCCGCGACCGTGGCCGGGGCTCCTCCGGCAGCTGCCGAGCCGACGAGGCGGGTCAGGGCCTCGGCGAGGTCGTCGTCGCTGGTGGTGAGAAGCCGCTCTACGAGGTCGCGGACCGGCGGGCTCGTCACGGCGGCCACCTGCTCGGGCACGGCCAGCGGCGCGGCCAACCGTCTCGGCGCAGCCACGACCGCAAGACCGCGCAGGCGCAGCAGCGCCGCGAAGCGCCGGCCGGCGTCGAGCGCCGGGTCGCTCACCCGCGCGTTCTGCCCGACGCGCCTCCTGCCGCCGTCGACGCAGAGCGCGGAGACCGGCGCGACGACGCCGCCTGTGAGGTAGGTGGCGGGCCACGCGGGGTTGCGGCCGGGTCCCGCGAACAGCGAGTCGTCCACCGCAACAGTCAACGGGCCGGTCACCCCCTGAGCCTGCAGCGCGCTGGCGGTGCGGTCGGCGAGCACGCTCAGGCTCGCCCATGCGGGCCCCCTCCTGGCCACCGGACCGCCCGTCAGCGTCGTGTCTCCCCCGCCGACGAGGACCAGCGCAGCCGGGGCGCCGGCCGCACGGACGACCGTGGTCGAGAGCCGGGCCTCCGGCGTCAGTGTCGACAGCGCCGCCGCTCCCACGAGCAGTTTCTGCGTCGATGCCGGCGTACGCGCCCTGCCCGCTCCCCGGCTCAGCAGCACGTCGCCCGTGCCCAGGTCCATCACCTCGGCTCCGACCCCCGGCCCGAGCGCCTTGGCGTGCAGTAGCGGGGCGAGCAGCCGGCCGATCCCGGCGGTCGTAGGAGCCGCAGGGTCTGCCGCGGCCGCCGAAGTCGCCAGTGCCGCCAGGAGCACGGGTCCGGCCGGCGGCTCCGGGGCCACCGGCGGTCGCGGTGACGCCAACGGCGTGGGAGCCGCCGATCCGGACGCCGTGACCGGCAGGCCGGGCACCTGGATGAGGCCGGCGATCCCCAGCCCCACGACGGCCAGCGCGCTCACCAGGAGGGCGACGAGGACGGCGAGGAACGCGCGGCGTCTCACGTGTGTCCCCCGGTCTGCTTTCTCGTATCTCGGCCGGTAGGACAGACTAGGACCCTGATCGGTCACTCAACGGAGGCAAGCGTGCAGTTCGACGTGCTCGTCGAGATCCCCAGGGGGTCACGCAACAAGTACGAAGTGGACCACGTGAGCGGCCGCATCCGGCTCGACCGCATGCTGTTCACCGCGACGCGCTATCCCCATGACTACGGCTACATCGAGGGCACGCTCGGCCAGGACGGCGACCCGCTCGACGCCATGGTGCTGCTCGACGAGCCGACCTTCCCGGGCTGCCTCATCGCCTGCCGGGCCATCGGCATGTTCCGCATGACCGACGAGGCAGGCGGTGACGACAAGGTGATGTGCGTGCCCGCCAAGGACGTACGCCAGGCCCACATCACCAACATCAATCACATGCCCGAGTTCGACCGGCTCGAGATCCAGCACTTCTTCGAGGTCTACAAGGATCTCGAGCCCGGCAAGTCGGTCGAGGGCGCTACCTGGACCGGTCGCGAGGAGGCCGAGGCCGAGATCGAGGAGTCGCGCCGCCGCTACCGCGACGCGGCGGTCAAGCCCGCCGAGGCAGGGCAGCACCCGCAGGGCTGACACCGACGTGAAGCGGCCCAGCGCCGCGATCGTCCACCGCCCCGCCCTCTCGCCCCCTCCCCTTTCATGATCATGAGCAGGTCCGTTGCCCCCTGGGCAACGGACCTGCTCATGATCATGAAAGCGCGCGCGCGACGGCAGCGTTCACGGCCTCGAGCATGCCTTCGGGAAGCGGCGGCAGGATCGCCGTCCACACCGGGAGGAACATCCCCCGCAGCTGCAACATCCCTGCCGGGCGCGCATAGAACCAGATGTGCAGGTGGACAGCGCCGTCACCCCAGCGGATGACGTGCACCCGCCCGACGCCGTCGATACTGCTGATCGCGCGCTCAAGTCGCACGGTCATGCGACCGAGGTCGGCCGCGAGCTCGTCAGGCAGCTCGCCGAAGTCGAGGTGGCGGCGCGGTTCGAGCAGGGTAGATCGCCATCGAGCGGTCGTTCCCGGGTCGCACCCGCCAGTGCTCGTCGGTCCAGAGGTAGCTCGTGTCGGGGGTGGCGCAGATCCGGCAGTCGGCCTGAGCGACGCCACCACGATCCGGTTCCGGCAGGACGGGAGCGTTGAGCTCGACCGCGTGCAGCTCGCCGGTGAACGGGATGATGTCCCAGTCGGTCAGGCGTGCTGCGGCCGCCCGCACGTCGGCGGCGGCGGCCTGTGCGCCGGCGGTGATCTGGGTCGCGTCGAGGTGGGCTGCTGTCGGTTCGTCCATCCGCGCACGCTAGCGCGAGGGCGACGAGGGACCGTTCCCGGAGGCCGCCTCGAATCCGCGCCGCCGCCACGCGGTCACGGCGCAGACCGCCAGCGCCGCAGACCCGTAGGCCACCTGCTGCGTCGGCCGGTGGTGCAGCCCCAACGCGCCGACGAAGTAGGCGGGGTAGGCCGCCGCCGCGACCAGCAGCCACTCCCAGCGCCCGTCGAGCGCCACCAGGGCCACGAGCAAGAGGGCATACCAGGGGTAGGCCGGCCCGAGCACGATGAAGGTCACGCCGGTCAGCACGAGGGCGGCCCGCCACGGGCGTACGGCCTCGGATCGCCACGACGTCAGTGCCGCGGTGGCCACGATGACCAGAACGGCCGCAACCGTCGCCGCGGTCGGCGGCAGCACGAGCCGCAGCACCGCGAACCTCCCCGTGCCGGCATAGCCCTCCTCGTGCAGGTA
>CAXSDR010000034.1:0-33175 GCA_964236445.1 uncultured Motilibacteraceae bacterium
CGGCGCGTGGCGAACTACCTTCGCGTGATGACGATGGAGGCGCAGATCCTCGCGCGTGCCTGCGGCAAGGCGCACCTGCACCACCTCGAGCCCGAAGACCTCGTGGCGCTCACCATCGAGGCGGCGGCGATGGCGCGCGTGCCCCTCGCCGGCACGTCGTGGATTCCCGGGGTGGCGGTCGCGGGGCTGTGACCGACATGGTCGACGTCGCGGTGGTGGGCGCGGGTCTGATGGGGTCCGCAACGGCTTACGCCGCTGCTCGGCGTGGTCTGTCGGTCGCGCTGATCGAGCAGTTCCCCTTGGGGCACGACCGGGGAAGCTCCCACGGGAGCGCGCGGATCGTGCGCCGCGCCTACGCCGACGCGCTCTATGTCGGCATGAGCGGGGAGGCGTTGGAGCTCTGGCATCGCCTGCAGTCCGATTCGGGAACACAGCTGCTGCGTATGACGGGGGGCATCGACCACGGTCGACGGCGTGACCTCCCCGGCATCGTTGCCGCTCTCGACGCGCACCGGGTCGGGCATGAGCTGCTCGACCCCGAGTCGGCGATGGCACGATGGCCGGGCATGACCTTCGACGGGCCGGTCCTGCACCACGGCGACGCGGGCACCGTGGACGCCGCCGGCGCGGTCGCCGCGTTCTGCTCGGGTGCGCGCGAGCGAGGCGCTGACGTCCGTGACAGCTCGCCGGTGACGGCGCTCGAGGTGACCGACGACATCGTCACCCTCACGACAGGCACCGGCGTCCTACGCGCCCGCACCGTCGTGGTCGCCGCCGGCAGCTGGGTGGGCGCACTGCTCGGCGGGGTCATCGCCCTGCCCGCGCTCACCGTGACGCAACAGCAGGTGTTCCACTTCCCTCGCCGCGATGGCGACGTCAGCTGGCCCGTTGCGGTGCACAAGGACGCCATGTCCACCTACAGCCTGCCCGGTGGCCGGGACGGCACCGGTCCCGCCGGGTCCGACGCCCGCAAGGTCGCGGAGCACGACGCCGGACCGGTCACGACGCCGGAGCTGCGCGACGGGGTGGTCGATCCGGCAGCGCGCGAGCGCATCACGGCGTACGTCCGGAACTGGCTTCCCGGTCTGGTCCCCGAGCCGTTCGCGGAGGCCACCTGCCTCTACACGTCCACGTCCAACGAGGACTTCGTCATCGACCGCGATGGCCCGGTCGTCGTCGTCTCGCCATGCTCCGGGCACGGCGCGAAGTTCGCCCCGCTCGTCGGCGAGCTGGCCGCCGACCTCGTCATGGGCGTAGGCCAGGCGCACGCACGCTTCCGCCTGCGCGCCGATGCGTCGATGGCGTCATGAGCACTCCGCACGATGTCGGCGCAGCCGCGCCGCTCGCCAGCGGGGACCTGGAGGCGGCGATCGCCCGTCAGGTGCGCGACTACCGCGTGGCCGCTGGGCTGAGCGTCTCCGACATGGCCTCGCGCGTCGGCATCTCCAAGGCCATGCTGTCGAAGATCGAGAACGCGCAGACCTCCTGCAGCCTGACGACGCTGGCGCGCCTGGCCGCTGGGCTGCAGGTGCCGGTCACGGCGCTGTTCCGCGGCGTCGATGTCGAGCGCGAAGCGGTCTTCGTGCCGGCGGGGCACGGGGCGCGCATCATCCGGCGCGGCAGCCGGGTCGGTCACCACTACGACCTGCTCGGAGCGCTGCGAGGACCGCACAAGCGCATGGAGGCGGTGATGGTGACGCTGACCGAGTCGAGCGAGGTCTTCCCGCTGTTCCAGCATCCGGGCACCGAGCTGATCTACCTGCTCGAAGGTGTCATGACCTACGGCCACGGCGGCGCGAGCTACACGATGCACGCGGGGGACGCGCTGCAGCTGGACGGCGAGGGCACCCACGGGCCCGAGGCCCTGATCGAGCTGCCGATCCGCTTCCTCTCGGTGACCGCATTCGGCTGACGCCGCCGGGCCCGCATGTCGGCTGCTTTTGACCTCGTCGCATTCTTAGGGCAGGCTTACCTAACCGGAGAGCGAAAGAGGACACGTGCTCGGCAACTACCTGATCGGACTGCGCGAGGGGCTCGAGGCCTCGCTCGTCGTCAGCATCCTCGTCGCCTATCTCGTCAAGGTGCAGCGCCGCGACCGGCTCCCGGCCGTGGGCGGCGGTGTGGCGGTCGCGCTCGGCGTCAGCATCGCCTTCGGCGCGGTGCTCACCTACACCTCTACGACGCTGCTCTCCAGCAGCGCCGCGAAGGAGACGTTCGGCGGGTTGCTGTCGTTGGTGGCCGTCGCGTTCGTCACCTGGATGGTGTTCTGGATGCGGCGTACGGCTCGCGGTCTCAAGACCGAGCTGACCGACCGCCTCGACTCCGCGCTCGCCCTGGGGGGCATCGCGGTGGGCATGACAGCGTTCCTCGCGGTCGGGCGCGAGGGCCTCGAGACGGCGCTGTTCTTCTGGTCGGCCGTGCAGGCGGCCGGCACGACCGCGACGCCGGTGACCGGCTTCGCGCTCGGGATCGTCACGGCCGTGGTGCTGGCCTGGCTGCTCTACCGCCAGTCCGTACGCCTGAACCTGGCCACGTTCTTCACCTGGACCGGAGGCGCGCTCATCATCGTGGCGGCGGGCGTGCTCGGCTACGCGGTGCACGACCTGCAGGAGGGTGGCGTCCTCGGCGGACTCAACACGCTCGCTTTCGACGTGAGCGCGCAGATCCCGCCGTCCTCGGTGCGAGGAACGCTGCTGAAGGGGATCCTCAACTTCAGCCCCGCCACCACCGTGCTCGAAGCGATCGCCTATCTCGCCTACCTCGTTCCGGTCCTGGCCGCCTACTTCTCCGGCGGGCGTCGCCCGGGCAGCAGGGCCCGTGACACGTCCGCGCGCGACGCCGAGCTCGTGCGATGAGCCGCCCGACCCTGAGCGTCCCGCTCCGGGCGCTCGCAACGGGTGCCGCGCTGCTCGGCTCTGCGCCCGTTCTGAGCGCATGCGGGGGGCCTTCGCAGGACGCCGCGCCCGACGCCGCTTCGATCTCGGTCGCGGCATCGGACAAGGCGTGCACGCTGTCGAACGCGACGCTGCCGGCAGGTCGGCACACCATCGCGGTGCACAACGGCGGCTCTGGCGTCACCGAGATCTACGTCTATGCCGCGAAGGACCGCAGCATGGGCGAGGTGGAGAACGTCGGTCCCGGAACCTCGCGCAACCTGGTGGTCGACCTCGAGCCGGGAACGTACGCCGTCGCGTGCAAGCCCGGCATGACCGGCACAGGCGTCCGCAGCGCTCTCACCGTCACCGGCTCGGCGATCGAGCAGACGCAGGACCCGCAGCTGGACAAGGCCGTCGCCGGCTACCGCTCCTACGTCGAGGAGCAGACGGCCGCGCTGCTGGCGACGACCGTGCCTCTCGTCGCTGCAGTGAAGGCTGGCGAGGCCACGAAGGCACGCGCGCTCTATGCCGCTGCGCGCCTACGCTACGAGTCGATCGAGCCGATCGCCGAGTCGTTCGGTGAGCTCGACCCGCTCATCGACATGCGCGCGGACGACATCACGGCAGAAACGCCGTTCGTGGGTTTCCACAAGCTCGAGCTCGACCTCTTCAAGACGAAGGACATCCGCGGCTCCGGGCCGGTCGCCGACGACCTGCTGACGAACGTACGCAAGCTCGCGGCACTTCTCCCCACCGTCGACATCACCCCGCTCACGATGGCCAACGGTGCCAAGTCGCTGCTCGACGAGGTGGCGAAGAGCAAGGTGACCGGTGAGGAGGAGCGCTACTCCCGGCTCGACCTCGTCGACTTCGCGGGCAACGTCGACGGCGCACGGGCTGTCGTCGCCCAGCTGCGACCGGTCCTCGTCGCACGGGACCCTGCGCTGGTCGCGACGTTGGACAAGCGGTTCACAGCTCTGCAGACGCTGCTCGCGACGCATGCCCAGGGTTCGGGCTATGTCCGCTACGGCTCGCTGACCAAGGACCAGGTGAAGGCTCTGGCCGTCGAGGTCGACGCCCTCAGTGAGCCACTCGGCGCGATATCCGCGGCGATCACCTGATGACCTCTGCGCGCGGCCTGTCGCGCCGCTCGCTGCTCGGACTGTTCGGCGGGGGCGTCGCGGCAGCCGGAGCGACCGGCGTCGGCGGGTTCGCGCTGGCGGCCGACCGCGGTGACGGCCAGAAGCACGACGTCGTCGCGTTCCACGGCGCCCACCAGGCCGGCATCAGCACGCCTGTGCAGGACCGACTGCACTTCGCCGCGTTCGACGTCACCACAACAGAGCACGCCGAGCTGGTGGCCATGCTGGCGACGTGGACCTCGGCTGCCGAGCAGATGTGCGCGGGTGAGGACGTCGGGCTCGGCGGCACCGCTGGTGGCCCGGCGCAGGCACCGCCGAGCGACACCGGGGAGGCGTACGGCCTCCGTCCCTCCCGACTGACGTTGACCATCGGGTTCGGCCCGTCGTTGTTCACCGACGCGCAGGGCACGGACCGGTTCGGCATCGCCGACCGCCGACCGGCTGCGCTCGCCGACCTGCCGCCCTTTCCCGGAGATGCGCTCGACCCGGCTCGAAGCGGAGGCGACATCTGCATCCAGGCGTGCGCTGACGACCCGCAGGTCGCCGTGCACGCGATCCGCAACCTCGCGCGGCTGGCGCGCGGCACCGCCAGCGTGCGCTGGTCCCAGCTGGGCTTCGGGCGTACGTCGACGACATCGACGACGCAGAGCACGCCGCGCAACCTCATGGGGTTCAAGGACGGCACCGCCAACCTCAAGGCCGAGGACGGGGTGGCGCTCGACCGCAGCGTGTGGGTGGCTCGCGGCGACGGGCCCGAGTGGATGACCGGCGGCAGCTATCTCGTGGCGCGGCGCATCAGGATGTTGATCGAGCCCTGGGACTCCACGCCGCTCGCCGAGCAGGAGCGCGTCATCGGCCGCGCCAAGGGAAGTGGAGCACCGCTGGGCAGATCGCACGAGTTCGACGAGGTCGACTTCGCCGCCCCGGGCACGCACGGCGGACCGGCGATCGACGTGAAGTCGCATGTCAGGCTCGCACATCCGACGAACAATGGCGGCGCCGAGCTGCTGCGCCGCGGCTACAGCTTCACCGACGGCACCGACGGGCTCGGCCGCCTCGACGCCGGGTTGTTCTTCCTCGCCTACCAACGGGACCCGCGCACCCAGTTCGTCCGCATCCAGAAGTCGCTCGCGGGCAAGCAGAACGACGCGTTGAACGAATATCTGCAGCACGTGGGCAGCGGCTTGTTCGCCTGCCCTCCGGGTGTCGCGGCGGGACAGAGCTGGGGTGCGACGCTCCTCGCGTGACAATGCGCGCACGTGCCGGGTCAGGCGACGGCCAGCCTCGCCTGACGTGCCATCTCGACATCTTCGCGCGCAGTGACCACCACAGTGCGAACTGCACTTCCCGGTTCGCTGATCTGACCTTCGCCTGTCAGCGCAGCGTTGAGGACCGGGTCGATGCGGATGCCGAGGTGGTCCAGACCCCTCAAGCCCTGCTCGCGCATCGCTGCCGCATGCTCCCCGAGTCCGCCCGTCACCACCAGCAGGTCGATGCCGCCCATGGCCGCGACCATCGACGCGATCTCCGACCGAAGCCGGTGCGCCCAGACGTCGAGCGCGAGCAAGGCGTCGGCGCTCCCTGTCGCGGCGGCAGCCTCGACGTCGCGTGCGTCGCCGCTGGTGCCCGACAGGCCGGCCAGACCCGAGGAGTGCACGATGCCGTCGGCCAGCTGCTCCGGCGTCAGGCGGCCCTCCGCCATGAGCCACGTCATCATTCCGGGGTCGACGTTGCCCGAACGCGTCCCCATCACGAGCCCCTCGGTCGGCGTGAACCCCATCGTCGTGTCGACGGACAGACCGTGGTCGACCGCGCACAGCGACGCGCCAGAACCCAGGTGGCAGGTGACGATACGCAGGTCGGCAGCGTCGCGACCGACGAGCTCGGCCCCACGTCGCGACGCGTAGGAGTGGGAGAGGCCGTGGAATCCATAGCGCCGCAGGCCCCACCGTTCGCGCCACTCCTTGGGCAGGGCGTAGGTGCTGGCCGATGGCGGCAGAGTTGCATGGAACGCCGTGTCGAAGCAGACGACGTGCGCGACGTCGGGCAGCGCGGAACGCACCGCGACCAACCCGTCGATCGAGCGTGGCTGGTGCAACGGCGCCAGAGGTGTCAGCGCACGCAGGTCGCGCTCGACCGCCTCGTCGACAAGCACGGCCTCGCGGTAGTGCTCGCCGCCGTGCACCACCCGGTGTGCGACGAGGTCGACTTCGACGTCGAGCGCCTCGATGAACTCCCGCACCCCGCGGACGTCCGCTGCGCCGCCCCACCGCTGCACGGTCGTGGCGGCGAGCTCGGTGTCGTCGGAATCGAGCAGGCTGAGCTTGAGGCTGCTGGAACCGGCGTTGACGGCAAGAACGGTGCGGTCAGGCGACATGCCGCGAACGCTATCTGCCCGGCATGGGGTCAGCTCGGTCGCTGTTGGAGGGGAAACCGTCACCAGGCGAGGTAGCTCCCGCCATCGACACGCCACCTCACGCGCGATGGGCGCTCGCGCCATGCATGGCTCAGGCCACTGCGCGGTCCCACGCAGCAATCTGCCACGATCGGCGGATGCGGATCGCAGCGCTGTCCGATGTGCATGGCAACCTCGGCGCACTCGATGCGGTGCTGGCCGATGTCGCGTCACAGGCGGTCGACGTCACAGTCAACCTCGGCGACCTCTTGTCCGGCGCAGTCGCGCCGCGTGAAACGGCAGACCGGCTGATCGCTCTGGACCTGCCCACGGTCCGCGGCAACCACGAACGACAGGTGCTCACCCTGGCGGCTGAGCAGATGGGTGCCTCAGACCGGCTCGCGCACGAGACCATCACCAGCGAGCACCGAGCCTGGCTGGCGACCCTGCCGCTGACCCTTGCCGTCTCACCCGGCGTCCTGGCTTTTCACGGCTCGCCTTCCGATGACCTGGCTTATCTGCTGGAGACCGTCGAGGCGAGCGGGGCCCGACCCGCCACGCAGCGAGAGGTGCTCGATCGGCTCGGTGCGTACGCCGCCTCGGCATCCTGGTCGCTCCTGCTGTGCGGTCACACTCATCTGCAACGGCTGATGCGCCTCGACTCCGGCGGGGTGGTGGTCAATCCCGGCAGTGTCGGCTGGTCTGCCTTCGACGATGACCTGCCCTATCCGCATGTGATGGAGGCAGGCACGCCGCATGCCCGCTACGCCGTGGTCGACGACGCCACAGGCCGATGGGAGGTGGACTTTCGGGCTGTCGACTATGACTGGGAACATGCCGCGGAGCTCGCCGAGGCCAACCACCGCCCCGACGTCGCACGTGCCCTACGCACCGGCCGCACCTGATCCCCCGGTCGTCACCCGATCTTCTTGGTCGCTTCGAAGAGCGCGACGCATCCTCGGATGGTGATCCGGTGGGCATCGAAGTGGGCGTCGAGCTGTCGCCGCAGGCCCGCGACGTCGTCGGTGGAGTTCGAGAAGATGTTTCGTGAGTTGTAGAACCTCATCAGGGCCTCGGCCGACCTCGTCACAGGAACGCCGCGCGCCAGGATGGTGCTGCCGAAGACTCGACCTCCGGGGCGCAGCGAGCTCGCAGCGTGGCCTAGCGCCGCTCCTTTGTCCTCCCACTCGCCAGGCAGGCAGTGGAGCACGAAGTTGAGAGCGACGGAGTCAAATCCTTGGGGCTCCACGGGCAGCGGCTGGAGGGCGTCAGCTCGGACCACACGCGGTCGCAGGTGCGCCAAGCGCGCGCGCGACGCGTGCAGAACTGTGGGGTTCAGGTCTAGCAGGGTCAGCTCAGTAGACCGGGGCAGGGCGGCGTGATCGAGGAAGTAGCCCGTGCCCGGACCGATCTCCAGATGGCGTCGCCCGACGAACCGGAGGTAGGCGTCAAGCATCACCGCACTGGGACACCGCCACACCAGGTTGCATGTCAGGCGGAGCACGGCCACGTCGTACGCGGCCAGAGTCCACCGGTTATAGACGGCCTGCCCGGCCATGACGCCTTCCCTCATGGAGGTGAACGCTAGACCACGCTCCCGGGCCACGCCCATGGCTGATACTCAGCCATGGCCAAAGCACGGACGACAGCAACCGCCGTTCTGCTCGCCCTGGCCGTAGCCCTGACCGGCTGCTCAGGCTCCGCGAAGAGACCGACGACGGCCGAGCCGGCTCCGACCAGGTCGCCCGCGCCCGCCGAGACCTCGCCGCCTCCCCCAGGCGCGGGCCCCGCGACAGGCAGCGTCGTCGTTGCGATCGGTGGCGGACGCAGGCTCGACGCGACACTTCTGGGCCTGCACGAGAACGGCATCAGCACCGGCGGGGTGCCGCGTACGCCCTTCGGCGCGGTGCGGCTCTGGGACAGCGGCACGACGTGGCGTGACCTCGAACCCGCCTCCGGCCGCTGGAACTGGGCCCCGCTGGACAAGGCCGTCGATACCGCAGCAGCGGCCCACGCCGCCCCGTTGCTGGTGCTCGGTCAGACGCCGGCCTTCGCGGCGACGAGCCTGTCGTCCGGGGTCTATGGCCCTGGGGCGAACGCGATGCCGGTGCCTGCCCGCTGGAAAACCTACGTCCGCGCCGTCGCGACCCGCTACAAGGGCAGGATCCACGAGTACGAGGTGTGGAACGAGCCCAACGTCTCGCAGTTCTGGGCGGGCACGCCGCAGCAGCTCGCGGGGCTCGCCGTCAGTGCCCGCGCCATCATCAAGGCGATCGACCCCACGGCGATCGTGACCACACCCGGCCTGGCCGTGCGCCGCCCCACGCAGCGGGGGTGGCTCAGCCGCTATCTCGCCGCGGGTGGGACAGCCGCGGCAGACGTCATCAGCATCCATCTCTATCCGGACGCCAAGGCGGCGCCGGAAGACGTGCTGGCGCTGATGACCGACGTCCGCACACGCCTGAGCGCTGCGAAGGCGACCCAGCCGGTGTGGGACACCGAGATCAACTACGGGCTCGCGACGGATGCGGCGACCACGACCTCGACCCTGTCGCCGGCGGTCCAGGCCGGCTACGTCGCGCGGACGTTCCTCGTCGGCGCGAGCCTCGGGCTGGGGCGCACCTACTGGTATGCATGGGACAACCAGAGCGTCGGCGTACGCACGGTGGGCGCCGGCGGGACCCCGACCGCCGCAGGCACGGCGTTCGGCACCGTCTACGGCTGGCTCGTCGGACACGAGTTCCGCGGCTGTTCCGCGGACGCGGTCGACACGTGGAGCTGCTATGTCGACGACGACCGGATCGTCTGGAACGTCACGGGCACCCAGCGGCTCGCCGCTCCCCCCGGAACCACGGCTGTCGTGACAGTCGACGGTCGAACCGCGCCGCTAGGATCGGGCGAGATCAGCGTCGGAGCCGCGCCCGTCAGACTGGTGGGCGCCGGCTGAGAGGAGCCGGACCCATGAGTGAGCACCGACCCTTCCCCGCGTTGCGTCAGGTCGTCCTCGACTGCACCGATGCCCGTGCTCTGGCGGAGTTCTACCGTCAGCTGCTCGGGCTGCGCTACCGAGCCGGTGACGAGCCCCCGGCCGCGGATGAGCCCGACGTGCGAGGCAAGGACTGGCTCGTCCTGCACGACGGAGGAACACAGCTCGCCTTCGCGCAGGTGCCGACTCTGCCCGAGGCGACCTGGCCCGAGGGTTCGCACCCGCAGATGCTGCACCTCGACCTCGTCGTGGGATCCGCCGCGGAGCTCGACGCCCAGGACGTACGCGCGCTCGCTCTCGGAGCCCGGCTCCTGTCCGACCGCTCGGACGACGAGGAGGATCCGCTGCGGGTCTATGCCGACCCTGCCGGGCACCCCTTCTGCATCTTCGTGGCCGGGCCGGCCGAGACGTGAGTCGTGGGTCAGAGAACGACGAGCGCGAGCTTCCCTGAGCCGTAGCCGGCGACCTCGATGCTGAAGTCGCGCCGGCCCATGAGCGCCTGCGCGAGCTCCGACACCTCGACCGGCGGGAGGTGTCCGGGGCCGTAGACCTGCCCGCGGCGCACGTGCGGGTGACCTTCGTGGTTGAACACCGACGCGAGGACGGAGAAGATCTCGGCGACGTTGTCGAGCAGGACCGGTGTGAGGTCCTTGTCACGGACGCAGTCGTTGGCGAGACCCGGCGGCATCAGGCCGATCGCGGCCCCCCCGCGCGCGGCCAGCGAGAGGTCGACGACACCGACGGCAACGACACGGTCCAGGTCGTCGACATACTCCGCGAGCGTGGTGCCTGCGTCGAGCTTGAGCGGGCGACCGGATGTGAGCGTGACATCGCGAAAGAGCAGTCCCACGAGGACGTCGCGTACGTCCTTCGACTCTGGCACCGTCACCAACGACATCTTGCATTCCCCCGTTGCCGAACTAGCTGAGTAGGAGCTCCAGCGCCTCACGAAAAGCCTCAGGCGTGAACGGTTTCACGATGACGAACAGTGCACCGGCGCCGACGGCGCGCTCGCGCATGGCCGCCGATCCTTCACTGGTGACGAAGCCGAAAGGCGTGCCGACACCTGCCGCACGCAGCTCGTCGAGCACCTCGATGCCGGTCTTTCCGGGCATGTTCCAGTCACTCAGAACCAGGTCGGGCTCTTCGTCATAGACCATCTCCAACGCCTCGACACCCGAGCTGGCCTCGATCACCTCGTGCCCGGCGAAGCCCGCCTGGCGCAGGGTGCGCGAGACGATCTGTCGCATCACGCGACTGTCGTCCGCGATGAGGATCTTCATGTCACCGGCCCGGCCGACGCGACGTCCAAACGGCCAGCTCGACGAGCTCACCGCGCCAGGACAGCAACAACTCGGCGATCTGAACCGCATGGGAGTCGCCCAGGTGGACCCGCCCCTGGGCCACGACGGGCAGCGACAGGGCGCCCGGACCGGGCATCACGCTCTTGACGTTGCCGCCGACGATGTTGACCAGCTCGCCGATCGCGTCGTCCACGTCGAGCGAGCTCACGTCCTCGACCGGCAGGGCGAGCAGGCACGCGGCGACGCGCGCAGCGCCCGCGGCCGTGGTCGTCACCACGACGACACCGTTCCACGGACCTACGATGGAGACGCTCGCGGATACACCGGAGATCGGTTCCGGGCCAGGCGGCAGCATCTCGGGAAGGTCACCGAAGTAGGACTCCCAGATCTCCTCCGCGAACCCCAGCAGGGCCGTGGGCTCGAAGACGTCGACGGTCATCACGCCACCGCCGTCGGGAGCAGCCCGAGCAGAGCGAGCTTGTCGGCGATGGCGTCAGCGGTGAACGGCTTGATGACGTATTCGTGCGCGCCGGCGGCAAGTGCCCGCACGATCTGGGAGTGCTCGCTCTCGGTGGTCACCATCATCAACGTGACGCCGCGCAGCTCGGGACGAGCGCGTACGGCCGTCACGAACTCCAACCCGTCCATCACGGGCATGTTCCAGTCCACGAGGGCGACGACCGGCAGGTCTCCCTGAGCGTGCAGCTCGTTGAGCACCTCGATCGCCTCCTGACCGTTGGTGGCCTGGGAAAGCTCATAACCCTGGGAGGTCAGCATCCGTCCCAGGATGGTGCGCATGGCACGCGAGTCGTCGATGACCAGAGCGCGCATGGTCACGCTCCCTTCCGTTGAGCGACCAGCACCGGTCGATGGAGCGGTGCGCCTGCGATGACGTGCCTTTGCCAGCTTTCGTCCACACCGAGCGTCGTTTCGGCACTGCCCAGCACGAGGCAGCCCGCCGGGTTCACGACCGATCGCACACGCCCGAGGATCTGACGCTTGGTGTCGATGTCGAAATAGATGAGCACGTTGCGCAGCATCACGATGTCGAACATGCGCGTCGGTGGGAACGACGATGCCAGGTTCATGCGCTTGAGACGCACGGGTTCGCGGATCTCGTCGGAGATGCGCCAGCCGGCGCCTTCCCGGCGAAAGTGGTTCACGAGCATCGTGACAGGCAGGCCCCGATTTATCTCGAGCTGGGAGTAGTGACCTTTGCGTGCGCGCTCCAGCATCTGCTCGTTGATGTCCGTCGCCAGGATGTCGAGCTTCCAGCCCGCGGCCTTGAGCTGGTCGCGCAGGGCGAGCACCAGGCTGAATGGCTCCTGTCCGCTCGAGCATGCCGCCGACCAGATGCGCAGCGTGCGGTCCGCGCGGCCGCCTGCCACGAGCTCGGGGACGATGTGCTCGCTGATCGCCCGGAACGGCGTGATGTCGCGGAACCAGGACGTCTCGTTGGTGGTCAGCGCCGCCACCACCTGGTGGTGCGCGTCGGTCCCGTCACGGCGCAGGGTGTCCACATAGGCCGACACGTCGTCGGCGCCGGCGGCCCGGGCAAGGGGGAGCAGGCGTGCCTCGACGAGATATTCCTTGCCCGGCTCGAGCACGATCGCCGACTCCCGGCGCACGACGTCGCACACCCAGTCGAACGAGGTCTGAGTGAGGCTCATGACCGGCTCCCGGCGCTCGGTCGCGAGATGCGGGCGCGCATCAGCTGCATGACCGACCCGGCGATGTCCGCGAGCGGGAGCACCTCGTCGGCCAGCCCCGCGTTGACGACGGCCCCTGGCATGCCCCACACCACCGAGGTCGCCTCGTCCTGAACGATCACCCGTGCGCCACCGGACTGCAGCGCCGCGCAGCCGTCGCGTCCGTCGTGGCCCATGCCGGTGAGGACGACAGCGACCGTGTCTCCCCCGAACGCCTCGACCGCGCTGCGGAAAAGGACGTCGACCGACGGACGGCAGTAGTTCACCGGCGGTGCGGAGCTGAGCCGAGTGCTGATGTTGGTGTCCGTTCCGATCTGGCGCACCACCTCGAGGTGCTGACCGCCCGGGGCGATGAGGACCTGCCCCGGCGTCAGAGGCTCACCGCCGGCCGCCTCGCGCACCGTGAGGGCGCAGAGCCGGTCGAGCCGCTCGGCGAACAGCCTGGTGAACAGCGATGGCATGTGCTGGACCACCACGATCGGCACCGGAAACGTGGCGGGGAGGGCGCCGAGCAGCGCAGCGACCGCCTCCGGCCCGCCGGTCGAGGAGCCCACGAGCAGCGCACCGCGGCGCGGCCTCGCGGCACGGGCCGCGGCCAGCAGGCCGCGTGCAGTGCCCGGCTCAGGACTGACGGTCGGTCGGCGGACTGCGCGGGCCGGGCGGTCCGGGTGGTCGGCCGCAGCGACGTGCACGCCGCGGGGCCCGCCGGTGCTGGGAGGGGGCGCGATGCCGGTGGGCGACGGGCTCGCCAGCTGTGAGGAACCCGGGTCGTGCGGCGCGCGTGCGAGCGGCACGACCGAGCGGGGCCCGCACAGCGCCCGCAGCTTGGGCACGAGCTGGTCGTGCACGCTCGCCATGGCCGCGCTGATGTCCATGACCTTGGACGGTTTGGTCACGTAGTCGCTGGCACCGAGAGCGAGCGCTTCGAGCGTCTTCGCGCCGCCTCGCTCGGTCAGCGTGCTGAACATGATGACGGGAAGTCGCGGTGAGGTGCGACGCAGCTCGCGCAGCGCGGACAGGCCGTCGAGAACGGGCATCTCGATGTCGAGCGTGACGACGTCCGGGGCCAGCTGCGCGACGGCCGCCAGCGCTTGCTGGCCGTCGTTGGCCGTTCCGACGACCTCGATGCCTTCAGCGAGCTCGAGGACCTGCGTCACGATCCGGCGGACGGCCGAGGAGTCGTCGACAACGAGCACCCGGATGACCGGACTGCTCGCCATGTGCTGACTCCCCACCTGCACGGCCCGCGTGCCCCACCACGCTCGGGGGCTACGGCCGAACGCACGTCCGGTCACCGACGGAACTGTCGGCACCCGTGATATCGGCGTCCTGTCGCGCAGGTTGAGTCCTACGTCGCGACCAGTGCCTCGACCCGCGCGGTCAGTGCCGCGAGGTCGGCGTCGGCGAGCAGGTCGGCCACGACAAGGCCGTGGACCGCGCCCGAGACGGTGTTCCAGGCACCGGCAGCCGCGTCCGCGACACTGACCCCGGCACTCGCGAGAGCCTGCACCGTGAGCAGCTGCGCGGCGGCCGCCGTGCGTGTGCGGCCGGACAGATGAGCCGCCCACGATGCCTCGTGCACCAGGGCGGCCCAGCTGCCGACCGCGCCGACACCGGCGGCATGATCGGCGCGTCCCAGGGGTGCGCGCAGTGCGGTGAGCTGCGCGGCATCGAGGCCGCGCACGGCGTCGAGCAGGGCGTGGATGGTCGCCGCCTGCGGGCCGAGGTCAATGGCCGGCAGCTCGAGGCGGCCAGCGACGGCGCGCCACGGACCGGCGAGGCGGTCCTGGGCGGCGGTTGCGAGCAGGTGCTGGGCGTATGCCGCGGCGACGGCGTCACACGTCACGGAGACGGCGGCGGTGGCGTCGCTCACCTGCACGGCCACGCCGCCCTCGGCGCTGCGACGCCAGGTCCAGTCGAAGACCTCGTTGCGCACGAAGCGGACGAGCGCTCCGAGCGTGCCGATGGCCGAGCCCTCGAGCCTGCGCCGGGCTGCGACGGCGCCGGTCCCCTGCAGGTTGAGGGTTGCGAGCGTCTGGCTCAGCGAGGAGTAGGAACCGTCGTCGCTGTCCTGCCCGAGGGCCACCCACGCCTGCGCGCGCTCGTCGTCCTCGCTGTGCACCGCACCCATGGCAACGAGGTCGCCCGGGCGCAGCTGCAGGGCCGCCAGCAGCACCGTCGCCGCCTCGCTCCCGCCTGTGCGCCGGATGAGGTCGAAGCCCAGGACGGGCGCGCTGACCAGGGTATACATCGAGGGAGCTCCTGGAAGGTCGAGTCAGGCTGGCCTCCCAGCGTGGCACCGTTGGTCGCCGTACGCACTCGCCCCATCGGCTTATTCACGAGCCCGGATGACACGCATCGCAAGGCGAGGTGACGGACCGTCGAAGCAGGGGGCAGGACGAGTGAGCAGACGACGCCGCAGCGTCAGGTCGAGGCCATTGCCCGCTCGATGTCGAGGACGAGCAGCAGCGCATCGTCGAGCTTGTAGGCGCCGCTGATCAGCTCGCGCTCGGCGCCCGCCAGAGTGTGCGGAACCGTCTCGAAGCAGTCGTCGTCGACGGTCACGACGTCACCGATCTCGTCCACCAGCAGCGCGACCACCTCACCGTCGCACATCACGACGACGTTCATCGGCTCGTCCTCGGCCAGCACCGGGCGGCCGGTCCGGCGACGCAGGTCGAGCGCGCAGACGACCTGCCCCCGCAGGTTCATCAGGCCGGCGATGGCACCGGGCGCCCGCGGGACCGGCGTGAGCTGCTGGTCCCTGATGACTTCTCGGACGCGGCGCACCTCGACCCCGAAGAACAGGTCACCGACGTGGAAAGTCGCCAGCCGCTTCGTGCTCACGGCGCCACCTCCTGCACCGGCTCCGCCGAGTCGGGCTCGTCGAGCCAGCCACCAGGCATCGCGAAGAAGTCGGGATCAGCCGCGAGGATGGCCTGGCGGACGTCGAGCATCTCGGTGACCTTGCCGCCGACGATGGCCGAGCCGAGCAGACCCACCGCGCCGAGCGCGCTGTGGCTCTTCACGTCGCCGTCGACGATGTCGAGGATGCGTTCGACCAGCAGGGCTGCGGTGCGGCCCGCGCGTACGGCAACGACGACGGGCTGGCGCAGGAGGACGCCGGAATCGGCGCCGTCCGGCTGCGTCACACCACTCACACCGAGGTGCTGCGCCAGACGTACGAGCGGCACGATCTCGCCGTGGTAGTCCACGACGTCTCGGTCACCCACCCGCTCGATCATGCTGAGCTCGATTTCTTCCAGGCGGGTGACGCTGTCGAGCGGAATCGCGACACGGCGGCCCGCGCCGATGCTGGCGACGAGAACTCGCTCCGGCGTGCCGCCGAGCAGTCCGCGCTCACCCAGCCCCAGGCCGCGTGAGACGGCCAGTGGCGCACGCATCACGCCACTTGCGAGGTCGGCAACGTCGAGGATGAGAGCCACCCGCCCGTCGCCCAGGATCGTCGCGCCGGAGTAGCAGCCGATGGCCTTCAGTCGTGGGGCGAGCGCCTTGACGACGATCTCCTCGCTGGAGAGCACCGCGTCGACGATCAGACCGAACCTGCGGTCCTCGGCCTGCAGCACGGCGACCGTGGTCGGCCCGGTCGGCGCGTGCCCCTCGATCCCCAGTGCGTCGGCGAGCTCGACGAGCGGTAGCAGCGAGCCGCGCAGCCGATAGACCGGGGCTCCGGCGATGCGCTCGATCTCGGTGTCACGACGGTCGGCGCTGATGCTGACCAGCTCGAGAACGCTGACCTGGGGGATCGCGAACTGCTGGTCGCGGCACGCGATGGTGAGCGCCGGGATGATCGCCAGCGTGAGGGGAATCGTCAGGCGGAACCTGGTGCCCTCACCAGGAACGGAGTCGACGTCGACCGTGCCGCCGATGCGCTCGACGTTGGTGCGGACCACGTCCATGCCGACACCGCGGCCCGAGACGTTGGTGACCTTTTCCGCCGTGCTGAAGCCGGGCCGGAAGATGAGCTTCAGGATGTCCTGCGTCGTCATGGTCGAAAGCTCGTTCAGGCTGATCATGCCTCGCTCGACCGCCTTGGCGCCTATCGTGGCCGGGTCGATCCCCGCACCGTCGTCGGCGATCTCGATCACGATGCGGCCGCTCTCGTGGAACGCGGCGATTCGCAGGGTGCCCAGCTCGGCCTTGCCGACCGCACGACGGGTCTCGGGCGTCTCGATGCCGTGGTCGATGCTGTTGCGCACGATGTGCGTGAGCGGGTCCTTGATGGCCTCGAGCAGCGTCTTGTCGAGCTCGGTCTCCTTGCCCGCCACCACGAGCGCGACCTGCTTGCCGCACTGCGCCGACAGGTCGCGCACGACTCGGGGGAGCTTGGCGAGCAGGTGGTCGATCGGCTGCATGCGCGTACGCATGACACCTTCCTGCAGCTCGCCGGTGATCAGGCTGAGCCGCTGCACCATGGCCGACAGGTCGCTGTCGCGCTCGTGCCCCGTGCTGCGCAGCAGCTGGTTGCGCACCAGCACGAGCTCGCCGACCTGGCGCATGAGGCGGTCGAGGAGCTCGACGTCCACGCGCAGGCTGCTCTCGGCGACGCTGCGCTTGCGCTGGGTCTCGAGGCCGTCCTCGACGGCTCGCTCGTCCACGTCACCGGCGGAGACGAGGATCTCGCCGATCCGACGGCTGTCGCCGTCGATCTGACGCTGCACCGCCGCGGCAATGGCGCCGGGTGTCGCCGATCCCGACGAGACCAGGATCTCCCCGATGAGGCGACGGACGCTGCTCTGTTCCTCGGCCCGCAGCTGCGGCAGCGGGACCGGCTCCGACGGCCCCGGCTCCTCGACCGGGATCCCGGTCGAGCCACCGCCCACATCGCCGGCGGTGGGCTGGCGTGGGACGCGGGCGGGGGCCGGCGTCGGGATGGCGGAGGTCGCAGCCGCAGGGGCCGCGATGTCGGTGGCGGGCGGGGCGAGGCACGCCTCGACCAGGACGACGGCGCGGCTGATGCCGACGTCGCCCTCGGTGCCGTCGAGCTCGATCGCGGCGAGCAGCTGGCGGACGACGTCCACCATGCTCAGCAGCGCATCGGTCGTCGTCGGGTCGACTTCGAGCACGCCGTCGCGCAGGCGGCTGAGCAGGCTCTCGCCGACGTGGGTGACGGCTTCGAGGTTGGAGAACGCGAGGAAACCGCTGGTCCCCTTGATCGTGTGGATCGTGCGGAAGATGCTCGACAACAGCTCACGCGAGGTGGGTGCCTGCTCCAGCGCGATGAGGTCGAGGTCGAGCTGGTCGAGATTCTCCTGGCTCTCCACGAGAAACTCCTGGACGATCTCGTCCATCCCCTCGAGGTCGAGCCCGCTCACGCTTTCCTCCCCTCACCAGTCCGGCCACCTCACGCCCCCTGAGGCGCAGCCAGGCTCACTGTCGGGCGGACCTGGGCATTTCAGAGATTTCATCGACACCCATGCATCACCCTTGAGCGTTCGTGAACCAGCGCCGGGGACCGCAAGGGGAAGGCACATCGTGACCGACATGTCATCGGGAGCTGCGGAGGTGCGGAGCCCGACCGGTCCCGTCCACGACCAGGTCCAGGCCCTGCTCGAAGCCGTGGTCGCCGTCGCGGCAGACCTCACGCTCGACAAGGTCCTCGACCGCATCGTCACCTCGGGCAGCCAGCTGGTGGGTGCCCGTTTCGGGGCGCTCGGGCTGCTCGGCGCGGACCGCCGGCTTCACCAGTTCGTCGTCGCGGCACCCGAGGGCTCGGTGCGGGTCGCCATCGACGAGGCGGCCGCGCAGCCCGGGCTGCTGGGCTTCCTGGCACGCGACCGCGCGCCGCTGCGTCTGTCGGAGATGGCGGAGATGACGGTCATCCGCAGCGCGCCCGACGCGGAGCCTGCGACCCCCGGTTTCCTCGGCGTGCCGATCCGGGTGCGTGGCCAGGCGTTCGGCATCCTCTATCTCGCCGACAAGGTGCGCGCCGGCACGCGCGTCGGCGACTTCGACTCGGAGGACGAGGAGATCGTCGTCGCGCTCGCCGCCGCAGCGGGGGTCGCCGTGGCGAACGCGCGGCTGTTCGAGCAGGCGGAGCAACGCCGGCGTTGGCTCGAAGCGGCAAGCGAGATCACCTCCTCCCTCCTGGGCGAGGCAGACCGCGACGCCGAGCTGGCGCTGGTTGCGAGGCGTGCTCGCGAGGTCGCGCGCGCTGACCTCGCGATGATCATCCTTCCCGACGGCGATGACGAGCTGGTGGTCGAGGTGCTCGCGGGCGAGGGCGACGACGGGCCCACCACTGGGCCGGGCAGCCACCAGAACTCGCGGCACGAGCAGAGCCTGCGTGGCACCCGCATGCCGGTGGAGGGCACACTGACCGGCCAGGTCGTGCTCTCGGGAAACCCGATCGTCGTGGACGACCCTCCCCGGGCGTCCGGGGAGGTGCGAGCCGACGTCGCGGTGCCCGAGGGACCCTCCTTCGGCCCGACGCTGATGGTCCCGCTCGGCACCACCAACGACGTCCGCGGCGTGCTCGCTGTCGTGCGCCATCCCGGAAGCGCGAACTTCACGTCTGTCGATGTCGCGCTCGCCACGACATTCGCCAACCAGGCGGCCCTGGCGCTCGACCGCGAGCGGGCCCAGGCCGACAGAGCGCAGCTGGCGGTCTATGAGGATCGCGATCGCATCGGGCGCGACCTGCACGACCTCGTCATCCAGCGGCTGTTCGCGACCGGGCTGCAGCTGCAGGGACTGAGCCGCCACGTCGAGCCTGAGACGGCGGCGCGCATCTCGCTGGCCGTCGACGAGCTCGACACCACCATCCGCGACATCCGCGCCACGATCTTCCAGCTCAACCGCCGCCTCGACGGAGACGATCTGCGCGGGCAGGTGCGCGACGTCGTCCAGGAGGCAGAGCGTGCGCTGCGCTGCCCCGCACGCCTCGAGCTTCACGGACCGGTCGACGAGGGGGTGCCCGACGACGTACGCCCCCATCTGCTGGCCGTGCTGCGGGAGGCCTTGTCCAACGTCGCGCGTCACGCCCGCGCCAGCTCGGTCGACGTGACGCTGGCCATCGGGCCCGACGTCCTGCTGCAGGTCGTCGACGACGGTGCAGGACTCGGTGAGCACCGACGCGGCAGCGGGCTTCGCAACATGGCGCGGCGGGCCGAGATGTTCGGGGGCTCGTTCGCGATCGACGGCGAGGTCGGGGTCGGCACGCGCCTCACCTGGCGCGTGCCTCTCGAGACACCGCGCTGAGGCTTCTCTCAGAGGCCCCGCGGGCCCGGCGGACGCGAGCTGCTGCTCGAACCGCTCGTGCTGCCGGTGTGCTTGGTCGCGAAGATCGCAGCCTGCGTGCGGCTCTCGAGCCCGAGCTTGCCGAGCAGGTTCGACACGTGGTTCTTGACCGTCTTCTCGGCCAGGCCGAGCTGCTCCGCGATCTGGCGGTTCGTCTCGCCCTCGGCGATGTGGCCGAGGATCCGCTTCTCCTGGTCCGTGAGCGAGGCCAGCCGGTCGGGTCGGCCTCCCCCGCGCAGCCGCTCGAGCACGCGGGCCGTGACGGCCGGGTCCAGCAGCGACTGTCCCGCGGCGACGCGCTTGACGGCGTCGATGAGATCGTCGCCGCGCATCTGCTTGAGCAGATAGCCTGACGCCCCCGCCGTGATCGCGGCGAACAGGGCCTCGTCGTCGTCGTAGGACGTGAGGATCAGGACGCGGATGCGCGGGTCGGCGGAGCGTACGTCGCGGGCCACCTCCACCCCGCTGCCGTCGGGAAGGCGACCGTCGAGCACGGCGACGTCGGGGCGCAGGCGCAGGATGTCGACCGTGGCCTGGGCCGCGGTGCCTGCCTCGCCGACCACCTCGATCCCCGGCTCGCCGTCGAGCAGGTCACGCAGCCCCCGGCGCACGACCTCGTGGTCGTCGAGCAGGAACACCCGCACCGGGCGCGCCATCGTCGACTGCGGCACCTGACCATGCACTGCCTGGACCGGCAACCCGCCCGGCTGCACGCGCTGCGCGTAGTGGCCGGGCTGACTGTTCTGGCCACGCACAGGGTGCTGCCCGGGAACGTGAGGAGTGCTCATGAGGGTCCCATCGACACAATGTGACGTCGGCTCCACTCCGTGGCGGACACGAAATGGAGCCGACTTCACGACGCGGAGGCGGCGGGATTTGAACCCGCGAGAGGCTTTAAGACCTCAACCCGCTTAGCAGGCGGGCGCCATAAACCGGGCTAGGCGACGCCTCCAGCAGAACGGGACACTACCGGATGCCGACTGTCCGGCGCCGCGGGTATGCCCCGCCGACCGCCACGCACGACCCCGTCCCGTAGGGCACTCAGGTCTCGACCGCCCCGGTCGACATTGTCGAACGTGACCGCTCCCGCCGTGCGCCGTGGCGACCTGCCGCGCCCCAGCGCGCCCGGGGACGACGGCGACGTCGCCCTACCACCGCAACCGACCGCCGAGTCGTTGCCGTCGCAGCGACTCGCGAGGATCGTGGCGGCCCAACGCGACATCGCGCTCGCGGCGCCGGTTCCCGATGCGTTGTTCCGGCTGGCTTGCGACCGGGTGATGACAGTGGTCGACGCGGACGGCGCCTGCATCTCGACCCTGGAGGGCGACTTCCTCGTCTGCCGCGCCACGACCGGCACCACGGTGCCACCGGTGGGACAGCCGCTGCCGATGGCGCGCAGCATCGGTGGGCTGGCCCTGGCCACCGGCACGCCGGTCACCTGCCATGACGCCCTGAACGACGACCGGTCGGACCCCTCGGTCAACGCCGCCTACGGCATCCGCGCCTCGCTCACCGTGCCGCTGCTGCACGAGGGTCGACCGGTCGCCGTCGTCTACGCCTTCTCGGCCACCCCCCACGGCTTCACCGACGCGGATCGCCTGGCGCTCTCCCTCGTGTCTGACGTGCTCGCGGCCCGGCTGGCGCACGCGATCGACCTGGAGGCCCGCGAGGAGACGGCCTCTGCACTGACCATGAGCGACCGCCACCTGCGCGCAGCGCAGGAGCTCACCGGGCTCGGCACGTGGCAGGCGTCTCGGGGACGCGGCGTACGCCTGTCGACCGGCGCCGCGCGCATGTTCGGCCTCGACCCCCGCACCGTGCACACCACGTCGGAGATCCTCGGCCTGCTGGAAGAGGCGGACCGAACGAGCCTGGCCTCGGCGCTGCGGGGGGACGCGACCGGCTCGGTCGTCGTCCGCGCCCACCGCCGTGACACCGATGAGCTGCGGTGGTTGCAGGCGTGGGGCGCGAACGTGCCCGACGAGGACGGCGACATCGCCTCCTGGGGCGCCCTGCTGGACGTGACCGAGCGTGAACGGTCCACGGCGCACAGCCAGCTGAGCGATCGCCGCCTCGCAGCCGCCTCCTCGCTCGCGGGCCTCGCCACCTGGTCGTTCAACTTCGCCGACCAGACGAGCGTGTGGTCCGACGAGCTCTTCGCGATGTTCGGCATGGCGCCGGGAGCTCTCCCGAACGAGGACGAGATGCGCACGTGCACACATCCCGAGGACCGTGCTGCCCTGGACGAGACGGTCGCCGCGGTTCTGGCGACGCGACGTGCGGCCCAGGTGCTGCTGCGGGTGGTGGGCCACGACGGTGTCCAGCGGTGGCACCGGGCCTGGATTGACGCGACCGAGGACGACGACGGGTCCCTCGTCGGGCTGTGGGGCGTCACGCAGGAGGTCACCGAGCGTGAGGCGGCCGCGGCTGCGCTGCGCTCGTCGGAGACCCAGTTCCGGGTCGCCTTCGACAACGCCCCCACCGGCATGACGCTGATCGAGCTCGACGTGGACGATCCCCTGGGCACGCTGCGGGCCAACACCGCCTTCCTGCGGATGCTGGGCTATGACGGTGCTGACGACTCGCCCAGCCGGCTCGACGTCGTCGCGATCACGCATCCCGACGACGTGGCTGCCGACATGGCGCGCATGGAGGCCCTGATCCGGGGTGACATCGACCGCGCGTGTTTCGCCAAGCGTTTCCTGCATCGTGACGGTCATGTCGTGCACTCCGATCTCACGCTCGCGGTGGCCGGAAAGGAGGGCGATCGACGTTGGCTGATGGGGCACGCTCTCGATCTGACCGAACGCCGGGTCGCGCAGGCCCAGCTCGAACGCCTGGCACACAGCGACACACTGACCGGCCTCGCCAACCGCACGAAGTTCAACGCGCGGCTCGCGGAGGCACTGGCGGGACGCGAAGCCGGCCACGGCCGCGTCGGTCTGCTGCTGTTCGACCTCGACCGGTTCAAGCTCGTGAACGACACGCTCGGACACGCGGCCGGTGACCTCGTGCTCGTCGAGGTCGCGCGTCGCATCAGCAACGTGCTGCGCGACGGCTCGCTGCTCGCCCGGCTGGGTGGCGACGAGTTCGTCGTCATGCTCGAGGGGCTCGCCGACTCGCGCGAGACCCGGCTCGTGGCCCTGCGCGTACTCGAGACGCTGCGCGCTCCCTACCGGCTGCCGACCGGCGAGACGATCGTGCCGACCGCGAGCGTGGGAGTCGCGATCACGGGTGACGGCGAGTCGAGTGCTGATGAGATCTACCGCGAGGCCGACCTCGCGCTCTACCGCGCGAAGGACGCCGGCCGCGACCGCTATGCCGTGTTCGACGCCGAGCTGCGCGCGCGTGCCGTCGCCCGGCTCGACGCCGAGCACCTGCTGCGCGACGCGATGAGCCACGGTCGTCTGCATGTGCTCTACCAGCCGGTCGTCGAGCTCGCGACCTGCCGGATCCTGGGCGCGGAGGCGCTGGTGCGCGTCGTCGCCGGCGACGGGCGGCTCCTCACGCCCGACGTCTTCATCGACGTCGCCGAGGACACCGGGCTCATCGTGGGTGTGGACGGCACGGTCCTCGAGATCGCCACCGACCAGCTCGCGGCCTGGACGCGCGACGGTCTCGACCTCGAGGTCGCCGTCAACGTCTCGCCCCGCACCCTTGAGCAGCCGCACTTCGCCCGCATACTGCGTGCGGCGCTGCACCGGCACCAGCAGCCCGGTAGTTCGCTGGTCGTGGAACTCACCGAACGCAGTCTGCTGGTGAGCAGCGCCACGATGCGCGCGTCGTTGAGCTCGATCCGCCGCAGCGGCGCCCGGTTGTCGGTCGACGACTTCGGTACGGGCTATTCCGCGCTCGCCTACCTCGGCCGGTTCGACCTCGACTCGCTCAAGATCGACCGGTCCTTCGTCAGCCGGCTCGGCACCGGCGACCAGGCGGACGCTGTGGTCGCGGCGGTCATCGCCCTCGCCCACGCGCACCGGCTCACCGTCGTGGCCGAGGGCGTCGAGACGATCGAGCAGGCGCAGATCCTGACCACGATGGGCTGCGACCGGGCGCAGGGCTGGTTGTTCGGCCGGCCGCTGGAGGCCGAGCACCTGGCCGAGCTCGCCCGGCGCCACGTCAAGAACGTCCTGCAGAACAGGGCGAGCTAGGTGCACTAGGAACTCGGGCCGTCGGCGAGCCCGTTGGCCGGGAACGGGAGGCGCGCAAGCGACTCGAGCTGCTCGACCAGCTGGACCGACACCCGGCTCACGTCCCCCGGATTGTCCCCACGCGGTGCGCTCCACCGCGTGGGGGCATGGTGTCCTCATGCCACACCCCGTCACCCTGGCCGTCGACTGCGGGGGCACCGGTCTCAAGGCCGCCCTCGTCTCGTCAACCGGTGAGCTGCTGTCCGAGCGCGTACGCATCGCCACGCCCTACCCGCTCTCGCCCGACGCGTTCGTCCGCACGGTCGCTGACCTCGTCGGTCGCCTGGGCGCCTATGACCGGGTGTCGGTCGGTCTGCCGGGGGTCGTACGCCACGGCTGCGTCGTCCACACCCCGCACTACGTGACGGTTGCCGGACCCTTCACCGCCAAGCTTCCCGCGCTCGTCGCGGCGTGGTCCGGATTCGACGTGGCAACCGCCCTCGCGACCAGGCTCGGCAGGCCGGCGCGCGCCGTCAACGACGCCGAGCTGCAGGGCTGCGCCGTGATCGGCGGCCACGGCTTCGAGGTCGTCATGACCCTCGGCACGGGCATGGGCTTCGCGATGTTCGACAACGGCACGCTGCTGCCCAAGATCGAGATGTCGGCGCACCCGTTCCGCAAGCGCGAGTCCTACGACGAGCAGCTCGGCAACCACCGTCGACGCGAGCTCGGCAACCGCCGCTGGGGTCGGCGGGTGGCCCTCGCGATCGGCACCCTGCGCCCGGTGTTCGCGTGGGACCGGCTGTTCCTGGGCGGCGGCAATGCCCGACATCTGGACGCGGCGACGCGTGACGAGCTCGGGGCCGACGTCACGGTCGTCGCCAACATCGCCGGCCTGCAGGGCGCGCCTCAGCTGTGGGAGCGGACGGCGCCACCGACGCCCTGACCCGGCTGACCCGGTCTGGCCCAGTCCGCGACATAGGTGAAGCTGTGGGGCAGATCGACGTCGCCCAGCAGCCGCATTGCTCTGCCCGCGAGCAGCGCCGGCATCGCCCATGAGCCGAAGTGGGCCCTGCGACGTGATGCCGGGACCGTAGTAGTAGTCCGCAGCCCTGACTTCCGTCGTCCGGATGTGGCCCGAGTCATGCGCCGCCTTCGCGGCGACCCACATCTGGGCACGTACGCGGCCCTTCACGTCCGTCGCCGCCAGCGGCGTGGATTCGGTCATGGAACCTCGCTGAGGGCCGTAGCCGTAGAGGTTGCCCGCTCACCGGGCTGCTCGCCGACGCCATGGCTGCCGGGGTGCTCGAGTCGCCGTCGCATCCGCTGCCGGGCCTGTCGCTGGCCAGCGAGAGCTCGGTCACCTTCGCCGGGAAGCCCGCCCCGCCCTACGACGACCTCATCGAACGCGCGCTGCTCGTCTGGACCTCACTCATCGGCACGATCTCGTCGGAGGTCTTCGGGCACCTCAATGGCGCGGTCACCGACGAAGACCGATTCCTCGACCGTTGCGTCGCCATGACGGCGCGGATTGCGGGACTCGCTGTGCCGATGACGGCAGCGGAATAGGCAACGAGACCTGACCAGTGAGGTCGTCCTCTGTGCGGTCCCGCGCGACGACCGCCGCCGCTCAGGGCTGTCGGTCCGGTGCGTTCTCCGGAAAGAAGCACGCCGCCCGATGCCCCGGACGGAGCTCGATGAGCGGGGGGGCCTCGGTGAAGCAGACGTCCTCCGCCTTCCAGCAGCGGGTGCGGAAGCGGCACGCGTCAGCTGCGGCCGCGAGAGCGGTGGGAGGCTCGCCCACGAGCTTGATCCGCTCGCGCCGCCCTTCGGTGCGCGGCTCGGGGACGGGCACCGCTGACATCAGCGCAACAGTGTAGGGATGCATCGGGTTCTCGAAGAGCTCCGCGCGGTCGGCGATCTCGACGATGGCCCCGAGATACATGACCGCCACGCGGTCGGAGATGTGACGCACCACCGAGAGGTCGTGTGCGATGACCACATAGGTGAGGCCGAGCTCCTGCTGGAGGTCTTCCAGCAGGTTGATGACCTGCGCCTGGATAGACACGTCGAGCGCCGACACCGGCTCGTCGGCGATGACGAGGCGAGGACGCAGCGCGAGTGCCCGCGCGATGCCGATGCGCTGACGTTGCCCGCCCGAGAACTCGTGCGGATAGCGGTTGTAATGCTCGGGGTTCAGACCGACGAGCTCGAGCAACTCCTGGACGGCACGCTTGGTGCCGTGCTCGGTCTTGACGTTCTGGAGCCGGAAGGGTGCGCCCACGATGGTGCCGACGGTGTGCCGGGGGTTCAGCGACGAATAGGGGTCTTGGAACACCATCTGCACGTCACGACGCAGGTGCCTGAGCTGCTTCCCCTTCGCGTGACTGATGTCCCTGCCGTCGAAGGACACCGTGCCCGCAGTGGGTTCCTCGAGGCGCACCAGCATGCGCCCCGTCGTCGTCTTGCCGCAGCCTGACTCGCCCACCAGGCCCAGGGTCTCCCCCGCGTCGACCTCGAACGAGATGCCGTCGACTGCCCGGATCGCGCCGACCTGACGTTGGAGCAACCCGTGGCGCACGGGGAAATGCTTCTGCAGGTTCTCGACCTTGAGCAGCGGCTCACTCACGCGGGAACCCCACCCTGCTCGGTCCAGATGCGCCGACGCTCGTCGGGCGCGAGGTGACAGGCGACCTTGTGTGCCATGCCCTGACCGTTGTCGACGAGGAGCGGGACCTCGGTGACGCTGCGCGTCCCGTTCAGGTCGCAGAAACCACAACGCGGGTGGAACGCGCAACCGCTCGGCACCCGGATCAGGCTGGGTGGCGAGCCGGCGATGGGCACGAGCCGTTCGTCGCGATCGCGGTCGAGGCGCGGCATGGAGCGGAGCAGTCCCCAGGTGTAAGGGTGCTCCGGCACATGGAACGTGTCATCGACAGCCGCGTGCTCGGCTGCTCGACCGGCGTACATCACGAGGATCTCGTCCGCGAGCTGCGCGACGACGCCGAGGTCGTGGGTGATGATGACGACGGCCGAGTGGAACTCTTGTTGCAGCGACGCGATGAGGTCGAGGATGTCGGCCTGCACGGTGACGTCGAGCGCGGTCGTCGGCTCGTCGGCGATGAGCAGCGCGGGGTCGCACGAAAGCGCCATGGCGATCATGACGCGTTGCCGCATGCCACCGGAGAACTGATGTGGATAGTCGTCGGCGCGACTGTCGGGCTGCGGGATTCCGACACGCGCCAGCATCTCGACCGCATGCTTGCGCGCCTCCTTCCTGCTCACGTCATTGTGGACGCGGTAGGCCTCGATGATCTGGGCGCCCACGGTGTAGTAAGGATGCAGCGCCGACAGCGGATCCTGGAAGATCATGGCCATGGTGGCTCCGCGAAGCTGTCTCACCCGCTCAGCACCGGCAGCGACAAGGTCCTCGCCATCGAGCCAGATCTGCCCGCCCAGCTGCGTCGTCGTCCTGTTGTGCAGCCCCATGACGGCGAGCGACGTGACGCTCTTGCCCGACCCGGACTCACCCACGATCCCCAGCGTCCTGCCGCGCTCGAGCGAGAAGGAGAGGCCGTCGACAGCGCGTACGACACCGTCGTCCGTGGGGAACGAGACACGCAGATCACGTACGTCGAGGAAGGGACGGCTTGCCATCACGTCCTCACCTTCGGGTCGATCGCGGCATAGAGGACGTCGACGACAAGGTTCGCCATCACGATGAAGAACGCCGCGATCATCGTGACACCCAGCACTTCGGGCAGGTCGTTGTTCTCGATCGCGTCGATCGCGAACTTGCCGATCCCGGGCAGGGAGAACGTCGTCTCGGTGAGCACGGCACCGCCGAGAAGCAGCCCGAGGTCGAGCCCGAAGATGGTGAGGATGGGCGTCAGCGCGGCTCGCAGCCCGTGCTTGACGACAACCGTGCGTTCAGGCAACCCCTTGGCGCGGGCGGTCCTGATGTAGTCCTCACCCATGGTCTCGAGCATCCCCGCGCGGGTCAGACGCGCGTAGAGCGCCGCATAGAGAAAGGCCAACGTCACCCAGGGCAGCACGAGGTTCTTCGCCCACTCCAGCGGGTTGTCGAGCAGGTTCGCATAGTGCACGTTGGAGAAGACGGGCCACTTGTAGCTGAAGATGACGAGCGACAGCAACCCCGTGAAGAAGATCGGCAGCGAGACACCGGCCAGAGCGACAGACATCGCCGCGCGGTCGAAGATGCTGCCGCGCCGAAGTGCTGACAGGACCCCGACCGAGACACCGGCGACCAGCCAGAGCACCGAGGCTCCGGCGGCGAGAGACATCGTCACGGGCATACGGTCCACCAGCAGCGGCCATACCGGCTGGTGGCTCTTGAACGAGTAGCCGAAGCAGGGCGGTGGGCAGTATTCCTTGTCTGGACCGAAGTCGTAGTGTGCGCCCACGACGATGCCCTTGACATAGGCCGCGTATTGCTCCGGCACCGACTTGTCCAGGCCCAGCTTGACCTTCACGGCCTGCACCGCTTCGGGGCTCGGGTCGCGACCGACGTACTGCGTCGCCAGCTGGTCGGCGTTCTGCCCCACCAGCCGGGGGACGAGGAAGAAGATGCCGAAGACGGCCATGCTGACGATGAGCAGCAACATGACGGCGGCGACCAGACGACGCACCAGGAAGACGAGCACTGCGTACGGCGGTGGTGGCCGACGGGACGAGCCCGCCGGCCACCGTTGCCTTCACCTCTTTCGGGGAAGCTGGAGGCGGTCGGCTACTTCTTGATGCCCATGGAGACGTAGCTGTACATGCCGTAAGCCTGGTGCACGAACACGTTGCTCACCTCGGGGTTGCGATAGAGGAGCGCCTTCTCGTAGATGATCGGAAGAATCGCGGCATCGTCCATCGCCTGCTTGTCGATCTTCGTCCAGATCGCGTTGCGCTGCGTGACGTCCGTGACCGCAGCGCTATCGAGGAAGGCCTTGTCGATGACCGGGTCGCTGAGCTCGGAGAGGTTCGAGTTGCCCGAAGCCTTGATCGAGCGGCCGTCGATGACCTGCTGGAGGAAGCCGTAGCCGGACGGCCAGTCAGCGCCCCAGCCCATGAACATCAGCCCGAAGTTGTGCGAGTGGGCGTAGTTCGTGGAGCCGGCGTAGTTCGCGAAGTACTGGCCGGACGGGAAGGTCTGGATGTCGGTC
The DNA here is from genome assembly GCA_964236445.1 of uncultured Motilibacteraceae bacterium. Taxonomy (GTDB): domain Bacteria; phylum Actinomycetota; class Actinomycetes; order Motilibacterales; family Motilibacteraceae; genus CAXSDR01. The sequence goes on from CAXSDR010000034.1 coordinate 28,974, forward strand.
TTGATGCCGACCTTGGCCAGTGCCTGCTGCAGCGCCGTGGCACCTGCCACCTCCTTCGGGCGGTTGTTGCGCGCCGAGATCGTGGTGGTGAAGCCGTTGGGCTGGCCGCAGGCGGCCAGCTCGGACTTGGCCTTCGCGATGTTGCCGGTCTTGTCTGTGGTGACGCCGTACTGGTCAGCCTTCTCGTAGCCGAGCACCGTCGGCGGGAGGAAGGTCGAGGCGATGTCGCCGCTCGTCGGTCCGCCGTAGGCATTCTGCAGCGCCGTGTGGTCGGCGGCGTAGATGACCGCGCGACGGCAGTGCACGTTGTCGAACGGCTTCACCTTGGTGCCGATGGCGATGTAGCGCAGGAAGCCGCTGAGGGGGTTGTCGGCCGCCTTCTTCAGGGTGTCGTCTTTCAGGATCTTCGCCTGCGCAGGACCGGAGACACCGGTGCCGGCGATGTCGATGTCAGCGGTGCCGGCGAGCAGACGGCTGTCCATGTCGTTGGCGTCGACCTTGAACGTGACCTCGATGCGGTCGGCGACCTGCTGACGGTTGCTGTCGGTCGCCGGGTCCCAGCTGGTGTTCTTCACGAGGGACAGCTGCTTGCCGGGCTCGTAGCTCTCGAACTTGTAGGGCCCGGTGGACATCGGGTGCGTGAGGTATTTGGACCCGGTGTCCTTGGCTGGGGGCACTGGCACCGTCTGCGGAAGTGTCGATACGAAGTCGAACTCGGAGAACGGCTGCTGCAGGTGGAAGATGATCGTGCTGTCGTCGGGCGTGTCGATGGCCTTGAGGCCGAGCTTGTCGGGCGCTGAGTCCTTGTAGGGGCCCTTGTAGTCGGTGCCGAGCAGCTGGTTGAAGTAGGTCGGGCCGTTGGAGAAGACGTCGGGCGCATAGTTGCTGCGCTCGATCGCGTACTTCACGTCTTTCGAGGACACCGCGGTGCCGTCTTCGTATTTGATGCCGGCGCGCAGCTTGTAGGTCCAGGTCTTCCCGCCGTCGCTGACCGCGCCCAGGCTCTGTGCCAGGTCGGGCACGAGCGTCAGCCCATCCTTGCCGGGCACGTTCTTGAACGTCACCAGGCTGCGGCCATAAAGCCGCATGAAGTCCCATGCGAACGAGTAGTAGGTGTTGCCAGGGTCTGTCGAGTCGAAGTCGTCCGGGTGCACGAACTTCAGGGTGCCGCCGGTCGCGGTGGACGGGTTCACCACGCTCGTGAAGGCAGAGCCGAATGCGACTGCTCCTCCGGTCGCCCCGCCACCCTTGGTCGTGCTGCTGCTGCCGCCACCGCAGGCCGCAGTGGCCAACGTCAGTGCGGCAAGGATCGCGACCGGTGCAATGCGTCGAGCTCTCATGCGCGTGGACTACCTCTCATGGTGGGTCAGCAGATCTCAGCGGGTACGAGGATCAAGCGCGTCACGGAGCCCGTCACCGAGCAGGTTGAAGGCGAGCACCGTGATGAAGATCGCCATGCCTGGCACGACGACGAACCAGGGGTCGATCGAGTAGTAGGGAATGGAGTTCGAGAGCATCCCGCCCCACGAGGCGGTCGGTGCCTGCACGCCCACACCGAGGTAGGAAAGGGCGGCCTCGAACAGGATGTTGGTCGGGATCAGCAACGTGGCATAGACGAGGACGGGCGCCAGCAGGTTGGGCAGCAGCTCGCGGAAGAGGATGTGACCGGTGCCCGCACCGAGGCTGCGCGACGCGTCGATGAACTCGCGTTCTCGCAGGGACAGCGTCTGACCTCTCACGATTCGCCCCACGTAGGGCCAGTTGAAGAACCCGATGATGAAGATCAGCACCGACACGTGAAGCGGGTTTCCGGAGAGCCCGAACGCCTTCCCTTGCAGGACGCCGCCCAGCGCGATCGCGAAGAGCAGCAGCGGGAACGCGAGAAAGACGTCCATCGTGCGGCTGATGAGGGCGTCGACCCAGCCGCCTTTGTAGCCCGCGACGACACCGAGCAACACGCCGATGACGACGGACATCACCGTCGCGAGGAAGGCGACGAGCAGCGAGATGCGCGCGCCGTAGACGATGCGGCTGAACAGGTCACGACCGTTGACGGGCTCGACGCCGAGGAGGAAATGGCGGCTCACGCCCCCGAACCTGCCGGTGGGGCCCTGGAACGTCGGGTCGATGAGGTCGCTGTGGAAGTCGTTGGGCGGATGACCGAGCACGTCCACGATCAACGGGGCCGCGACGGCGACCACGACGAGCGACAGCACGATGATGCCGCCGCCGAGCGCCACTTTGTCGCGTTTCAGTCGCAGCCAGGCGATCTGACCCAGGGACCTACCCGCAATGGCGGTTCCGACACCCGTGAGCGCCGCCTCCGACGCGGCCTCCGACTGCGACGGCGAGACCTCCAACGGCGCGGTCATCGGTGCCAGCTCCTTCGTGCCTGTGACAGGTCGGCGCGAAATCGGGCCGATGGCGTGACAGTGTGCACCTTGTTTGTTGCGGAGGGAACACCACTGCGCGGCAACCGCGAACCGAGACGCGACCGTGACCTGTGCTCCGTCTGAGCTCGATGAGGTCGAGGGCGATTCGACCTCGTCCCGTCTTTGTCGCGGTCTCGCCGGTCACGTCATCGGTTCGTGAACGAGGTCGGCCACGGTTGGACGAGGCCGGCCGGTGTGGACAGTCGTCGGTGGTCTCAGCCGACGTCGACTGCGCCTCGGTGGGCGTTCCACTGCTCGAGCTGGTCCGGCGCCCAAGGCAGGGCCTTCCCGGCGTACTTGGCGGCCCGTACGTCCCCAGCGCGGGCGTGCCCCTCGAATCGCTCGGCCCGGGAGGCACGGCCGCACACCTCGCCGAGACGCACGCTGGACTCGGTGTTGTTCACCTGCTGGTAGGTGACGGTCTTGACGAACATGCCCGCCCACAGCCCGCCGGTGTAGCGAGCGGCGTGCCGGGTCGGCAGTACGTGGTTGGTGCCGATGACCTTGTCGCCGTAGGACACGGTAGTAGCCTCGCCGAGAAACAGAGCTCCGTAGTTCTGCATCTTCTTGAGCGCCTCCCGCGGGTCGCAGGTCAGAATCTGAACGTGTTCAGAGGCGAACGCGTTGGCCAGGTCGTAGGCCTCGTCGAGGTTGTCGACCACGTGGACCTCGCCGTGATCACGCCACGCGGGGCCGGCGTTGTCCCGGGTCGGCATGCCGGGCAGGAGGCGGTCGATGTGCTCGATGGCTGCCCGCGCGACGGCCTCGGACGTGGTGATGAGGACGGCGGGCGAGTCCGGTCCGTGTTCGGCCTGGCTGAGCAGGTCGACGGCGACCACGAACGGGTCTGCGGTCTCGTCGGCGACGATCAGGGTCTCGGTGGGTCCCGCGAACAGGTCGATGCCCACCTCCCCGAAGAGCTGCCGCTTGGCCTCCGCGACATAGGCGTTCCCGGGTCCGGTCAACAGATACACCGGGTCGATCGTCTGGGTGCCCAGCGCCAGCGCGGCGATGGCCTGAACACCGCCGAGGAGGTAGATCTCGTCCGCCTGCGCCATGGCCATGGCGGCGATGCTCGCCGCAGGTATGTCCCCGGCGCTGGGCGGGGTGCAGGCTGCGACCCTCTCGACACCGGCGACCTTCGCGGTCACGATGGTCATGTGCGCTGAAGCCAGCAGCGGGTATCGGCCACCAGGGATGTAGGCCCCTGAGGCGGCGATCGGGATCAGCTTCTGCCCGAGGGTGACCCCGGGCAGCGTCTCGATCTCGAACTCCCCGATGGAGTCGAGCTGGGCTTGCGCGAAGCGCCGCACCTGATTCTGCACGAACGCGATGTCATCAACAGTCGTGGTCGGCAACGAGGCGATGGTCTTCCTGATCTCGTCCGGCGTCAGCCGGAACGACGCGGGCGACCACGCGTCGAACTTCTGGGAGTATTCCCGAACTGCGTCGTCGCCGCGCGCCCGGACGTCCGCGATGATCGCAGCGACCTTTTCCGGCACGTCGACGGCGGCGGCGGCGGTGCTATCAGTGGTGGGGCTGGGGCCTTTGAGTAGACGCGCCATGGTGTTGCCTTTCCCTGGAATTCAGCGGGATCAGTCCGGTGCCCCGGCGGTCAGCGGTGCTGCTCGTCCGCCCGCTCCGCGGAATAGGTGTCCTGACGCTCGTCGGTGATGTAGGCCGGTGACGGGAAGTCCCACCAACCTGGTACGAACGGGCCGCCGGCGTCCCGGGCGGTCACGGCTTCGACGACGGCCGGTTTGCCGCTTC
>CAXSDR010000035.1:0-32362 GCA_964236445.1 uncultured Motilibacteraceae bacterium
GAGCAGGAGCACGACAGCGCCGAGGACATGCTGCGCGACGCCGACATCGCGATGTATCGCACCAAGAGCAACGGACGCGGCGGGCAGGCGACATTCGACTCGACCATGCGCGTCCAGCTCGTCACCCGGATGTCGCTCGAGTCACAGCTGCGTACGGCCACCGAGCGTGGCGCGTTCGAGCTGCACTACCAACCCATCGTCGCGCTCGGCACGGGCGAGCTGCAGAGCTTCGAGGCGCTCATCCGGTGGCCGCACCCCACCCGGGGCCTCGTCGCGCCGGGCGACTTCCTCCCCATCGCCGAGGAGACGGGGCTCATCGTCCCGATCGGTCGTTGGGTCGTCGAGGAAGCATGTCGGCAGATCGCGCTCTGGCGCAGCCAGGACCATCCCGCAGGTCGACTGCCGATCAGCGTCAACGTGTCGAACCACGAGTTCTGGGACGCCGGTCTGCTGCCGCACATCTGCGACACGCTCGATCAGACAGGTCTCGATGCGGCGGACCTCGCTCTCGAGATCACCGAGGGCGTGGTGATGCGCAACTCGGCCAAGGCCGAGGGCCTGCTCGAGGCCATGCACGAGCTTGGTCACCCCGTCCACATCGACGACTTCGGCACCGGCTACTCCTCGCTCGAGGCGCTGCACCGCTTCCGCATCGACGCGCTCAAGATCGACCGCTCCTTCGTCGTCGCGATGAGCAGCGGCATTCGAAGCGCAGAGCTCGCACGCACCATCGTCATGATGGGCACGAGTCTCGGCCTCGACGTCATCGCCGAAGGCATCGAGGACCCGGCACAGCGCCAGATGTTGGAGAGCTTCGGCTGCGCCTACGGCCAGGGCTTCCTGTTCTCCCGACCGCTGCCGGCCACCGCTGTGGCGTCGTTGTTCGCGGTCCCGAACGACCTGCGGGCAGTGCGGGGACGTAGCTGAGGCCGATCCACGCCCGGAAGTGGCTCACTCTGTGTGACGATTAGTGACGGGTTAGGTAGGGCACCTACCGTCTCGTCGGAGCCTACGGATGGCTCCCGTGACAAGAAGGACCTCAAGGATGACCATCATCGCCTGGATCGTGCTCGGAGCCGTCGCCGGTCTCATCGCCGAGAAGCTCACCGGGTCACGCACCGGAATCGTGATCGCCACCGTGGTCGGGATCGTGGGCGCGCTGCTCGGCGGCTTCCTCGCCAAGGCGCTGCTCCACATCGACACCCTCGGCAGCTTCTTCGACGTCCGTACGTGGCTCACCGCCATCGTCGGCGCCGTGATCTTGCTCGCGCTCAACCACGCACTCAACGGCCGCTCGCACCGTCGCCGCAGCCGCGTCTAGTTCTTGCAACTGGCCCGGTGCCGGATCGACGATTCCTCGTCGTCCGCACCGGGCTTCTGCTTTCTTGCCAACTCTTGCGAAATGGGGGCGTTCGCCATGACATCGCTGACCGAGGAGCACATCAGCGGACTGCTCGAGATCCGCACGGCGATCGCAGCCTTCGAGCATGCGGGTGAACGGGACGCCCGCCTGCTCGGACTCACCCACGTGCAGCACCACGCGCTGCTGGCCGTACGCGCCGACACCCACGACATCGGCCCGCGGGTGGCCGACCTGGCCAAGGTCCTGAGCATCGCCAGCCCCACCGCGGTCGAGCTGATCGCGCGCATGGTGGCCGCCGGACTGCTGACCCGCGTCCCCGACCAGGACGACCGCCGCTCGTCTCGACTTCGTGTCACCCCGCGAGGCGAGCGACTGATGACAAAGCTCAGCGAGCGGCACCTGCCGCAGCTTCGTGACCTGACCAACCGGGGTGCGGCGTTGCTCGACGACTGAGCTGGTGGACCTCACCTCCCGGGCGGCAGTCCTAGAGCGGCACAGACCTCGAGCGTGCTCGCTGCGCGGTTCATCGTGTAGAAGTGCAGTCCCGGCGCACCAGCCTGCAACAGCGCCTCGCAGACCTTCACCGTGTGCTCGACACCGATGCGTCGCCCGAGCTCGGGATCGTCGCCCGCGTCATGCAGCCTGTCCAACAGCTCGACCGGGGCCGGCGCGCCGGACATCGCCGCCATGCGCTCTGCCTGACCGATGCTGCTGATGATGCGCAGGCCGGGGATGACGGGGGTGTCGGCGCCGCGTACGGCCATCTCGTCGACGAACCGGAGATAGTCCTCCGCACGGTTGACGAACTGCGTCAGCGCGAAGTCGGCCTCACGCAGCTTCGCCGACTGATGTGCGAAGTCGACTTCTGGCGACTCGGCAGCCGGGTGCCCCTGCGGGTGGACCGCCACGCCCACACACGACATCCCCTGCTCGCGCGCGAGGCCCATCAGCTCCACGGCGTAGCGCAGCTCGCCTTCGGGAAGGTCCTTGGTCGCGGAGAGCGGCGGGTCACCGTGCAGTGCTAGCAGGTTCTCGACTCCCATGTCGCGATATCGCTCGAGAAGCGCGACGAGCTCGACGCGTCGGTGAGCGGCACAGGTGAGGTGGGGCAGCGGCAGGGCCGTCATCCCAGCCAGCTGCTCGACGAGCGCCTCGGTCCGCCCGCGATCGGAGCCGTTCGCGCCGTAGGTCACGGCCACGAACGACGGCGACATCGGCGCGAGCTCGGCGAGCGCGGTGGCGAGGGCTGCCTCACCGGCTGCCGTCCGTGGCGGCAACAGCTCGATCGAGACGAAGACGCCGGCTGCTATCCGCTCGCTGACTGTGGGCATCCCGGCAATGCTACGGACGCACGGTGGCAGGCGGGCCCGTCCAGCGCTGCTCGGCGTGGAACCAACGCGTGTCTAGGTATCCCGAGGCCCCGTCCACCCGCACGGGGCGCAGCAGCCCGCAGTCGTCGTAGAAGCGCAGGGCGCTCGGCGTCAGCCCGAACAGCCGCCCGTAGGCCTCGATGGTCAGCAGCTCCTCGAAGTCGGTCACACCGGCAGCGTTGACCCTCGGGCTGGTCGAGGGTCAAGGAGTCACCCGGCGCTTGCGCGCACGATGGCAACAGGGCGACCTGTGACCACGCGGCCCATGAGAGGTCCCCCGCCACGCCCGATATCGTGAGGGGCTGCCTGTCGCCGTCGGACGAGCCCGGCTGCGGCGAACGACGCCGACGAGACGGCAGCACGTCGCTATCCACCTTCTCGCTTCGCTTTCGAGCGATGGACCGTTCAGGTCCGCGGCACGGACGGAGCCCTTCGCACCATGACCCACCCCACCCCCGCCACCCACCCGACTGGCTCGTCCCCGCTCACCGTCGGCTGCTACACCGCGCCCGAGGGCACCGGCACGGGCATCTCCGGCGTCCGGCTGTCTGCGGCAGGCCAGCTCACCGACGAGCCGCTTCGCGACGCGGACGGCGTACGTTCGCCCTCCTTCGTCGCGCTGCACCCCGCCCTGCCGCTGGTCTATGCAGTGGAGGAGCTCGATGCTGGGATGTTGGTGACGCTGGTGCGCAGCACCGACGGCAGCCTGACCCGACTCGACGAGCGCACGACCGGCGGGTCGTCGCCGTGTCACGTGGCGGTGTCCTCAGACACGTCGGGCGACCTCTGGCTCGCTGTGGCCAACTATGGCGACGGCTCCCTGATGGTGGTCGCCCTTGCCGACGACGGCCTCCCCACCGGCGACTCGCAGGTCTTGCGGCACGCCGGGAGCGGACCTCACGCGGAGCGACAGACCAGCCCGCACTGTCACCAGGTCGTGTTCGACGGTGACCTGCTCATGGTGACCGATCTCGGGACGGACCGTGTCCATCGCTACGTCCGTGAGGGACGCATCTGGGTCCCGGCCCTGGTCGGCCCGGCCGAGCTTCGCGCCGGGTCAGGTCCGCGCCACATGGTTGCTGACGGGACGTCGCGCTATGTCGTCGGCGAGCTCGACAGCAGCGTCACCTGTTATCGCGTCGACTCCTTGGGCGCATGGGTCGAGGTGAGCAGGGTCACCACGACCGCCAACCCGGCGGGCTGCCAGCCCTCGCACCTGGTCATGCACGAGGGTCGACTCATCGTGGCCAATCGCGGACCCGACACGCTTGCCTTCCTGACCGTCGACGAGGGAGTCCTTGCTCTCGTGGCAGAAGTGCCTACCGAAGGCCACTGGCCGCGCCACTTCGCCGTGGTCGGCGAGACGATCGTCGTGGCCAACGAGCGCTCGCACGCGTTGACGGCCTTCGCGTTCGCCCCGGAGACCGGGCTTCCGGTGCACGTCGCCAGTCTCGCGTCAGGCACACCGACCTGCGTCGTTGTCTGATCTCGCCTGCGCGACAACGCAAAAGGCCCGCACCCCTCAAAGGGATGCGGACCTCGTCGCTGCCGACGGCGTCTGGTCAGCCTGGGTTGCGGACGTCGGCGTTTCCGTCGCTGTCGAGGTCGATGCGCTCCTTGCGGACCTCACCGCTGACCGTCTGCTGTGATGTCTCGGTCTCGGTGTTGAGGCGAACCCGCTCGACCGCGACGGCTTCCGTGGTGACGACGGGGCGGTCCTCGTGCAGGACCACCTCGTGCTCTTCCTCGGTGATGTCAGCGCCGCTGTAGGCGGAGTCGCGGTTGGCGTCGGTGATGGCTTCGGTTTCGAGGGTGACGCGTTCGCGGGTGACGGGCACGGTGACCTGCTCGTTCTCCGTGACGACATATTTGCGCAGGCGCGCACGCCCTGACTCGACGCGCTCGGTGCCGGCGCGCAGGTGCTCCTCGGAACGCGTCATGGCGTCATCGGTGTTCGGGCCAGTGGTGTCGTGCCCGGTCGTGCCGCTGTCGACGAGGTCACGATCTGTCGTCGTGTCGGTGTAGTCGGCGTCGAAGTTCGCGTCGCCGGTCCCGGCGTATCCCGCGTTGTAGTCCATGTTGTAGTAGGCGTAGAGCTCTGCTTCTTCGGCCTCGGAGATGTGCTGGTCCGCCGCGACGTTGGGCGCACCCTTGACCTGGTCCTTCGTGAACGGCACCGAGAGGCCGTCGCCGCTCTGCGTTGCCGTAGCGATCGGCACGTAGGACTCGTTGGAGCCGAAGAACCCCGTGGCGACCGTGACCCACTGCGGCTCGCTGGTCTGGTCGTCGAGATAGACCTGACCGATCTTCCCGATCTTGTCCCCGTCGTTGCCATAGAGTGTGCCACCGATGAGCTGGCCGGCCTGCTGAGTGGAAATGCTCACGATTTCTCCCTGGAATTATGTTCGGATGCGAAGTGAGCGGCAGCAAAGTGGGCCAGCGAAGCCCCAGTCCCCCCGAGGCCCCATAAGCCTTACCGGACCCGCCGCTGGCTGACTTGTGCCCTTGCCAAGGCGCGGAAAACACCCGCAGGAGTGAAATCCGGGCGGTTCAGGGAGCCAGTCGCTGAACGGGCCACGATCCGTCATCCGCTCGCACGTAGCGCAACCGATCATGCATGCGACTCGGGCGACCTTGCCAGAACTCGACCGTGCTCGGCGCGACCCGGAAGCCGCCCCAGAACTCGGGAACCGGCACCTCATCGGTCCACCGCTGTTCGACCGTGGCATACGCGCTCTCGAGCGCCTCGCGGTCGGGCACGACCATCGACTGCGGACTCGCCCAGGCCCCGAGCTGCGAGTCGTGTGGCCTCGAGGAGAAGTAGGCCGCGACCTCGCTGCGGGCGACGGGTGACGCGGTGCCGATCACGATGACCTGCCGCTCGAGGGAATACCACGGGAACAGCAAGGAAGCCCGTGGGTTGTCGGCGAGCTCACGGCCCTTGCGCGAGCCGAGATTGGTGAAGAAGGTGAAGCCGCGCTCGTCGACACCTTTGAGCAGGACGGTGCGCGAGCTCGGTGCACCCGACGCGTCGGCGGTCGAGACGACCATGGCGTTGGGGTCTGGGAGATCGGCGGCGACAGCGTCCGCGAGCCACAGCCGGAACTGCGCTTCGGGGGTCGCGGCGAGCAGTGACACGTCGAGCCGACCCTGCTCGTAGGAGCGGCGCATTCCGCTGGTCTGCACGACGTGAACGATGTCACGTTCGCGCCATGTGCGCAGGCTATGACCGGGGCAGGCAAGGCGGCGTGCTGCACCGCCGCGGTGTCAGGCCGCTGCTCGACGCCGACGACATCACTGCTCGCAGAGCTGGCGCCGTCAAGCGCCTGCGGCGGCTGGAGCGCGGTCGCCTGATCGGAACCGCCGGCGTACGGATCGGCCAGACCGACGCCTTAGGCTGGACCCGTGGCCGACATCTCGACAATTCAGATCCCTGAGAACCTCAAGCCCAGCGACGGGCGGTTCGGCTGTGGGCCGTCCAAGGTCCGCCCGGAGGCGCTGCAAGCGCTTGCCGACACCGGCAGGACGCTGCTCGGCACCAGCCACCGCCAGAAGCCCGTCAAGTCTCTGGTCGGGCGCGTACGCGCTGGCATGCGCGAGCTGTTCTCCCTGCCCGACGGCTACGAGGTCGTTCTGGGCAACGGTGGCACGACTGCCTTCTGGGATGCTGCGGCGTTCGGGCTCGTCCGTGACCGCAGCCAGCACCTTCACTTCGGTGAGTTCTCGTCCAAGTTCGCGGCGGTCACCAAGGGCGCGCCCTTCCTCGGTGAGCCCACGGTCATCAAGTCCGACCCCGGCAGCCACCCCGAGGCGCGTGCCGAGGCCGGCATCGACGTCTATGCCCTGACCCACAACGAGACCTCGACCGGTGTGGCGATGCCCATCCGCCGCGTCGAGGGTGCCGACGAGGGTGCTCTCGTGCTCGTCGACGCGACGTCCGGCGCCGGTGGGCTGCCCTTCGAGGCAACTCAGGCCGACGTCTACTACTTCGCGCCACAGAAGGTCTTCGCCGGTGAGGGCGGCCTCTGGATCGCGCTGATGTCGCCTGCGGCGCTCGAGCGCGTCGCCGAGATCGGTGCGAGCGACCGCTGGATCCCGCCCTTCTATGACCTCCCCACGGCGCTGGACAACAGCACGAAGGACCAGACCTACAACACGCCCTCGGTTTCGACGCTGTTCCTGCTCGCCGACCAGGTCGAGTGGCTCAACGCACGTGGGGGCCTCGAGTGGGCCGTCGGTCGCACGGCCGACTCGTCCAGCCGCCTCTACACCTGGGCCGAGAAGACGGTTTACACCAGCCCGTTCGTCCTCGACCCCGCGCAGCGCTCGCAGGTCGTCGGCACGATCGACTTCGCGGACGAGGTCGATGCATCGGTCGTGGCCAAGGTGCTGCGCGCCAACGGCATCGTCGACACCGAGCCCTACCGCAAGCTCGGTCGCAACCAGCTGCGCATCGCCATGTTCCCCGCGGTCGAGCCCGCCGATGTCGAAGCCCTCACCACCTGCATCGACTTCGTGGTGGACGCGCTCTGACCGAAGCGGCAGCGGACTCCCCCACGCTGGTCCGTGACAGGTCGACCTGGCTGATCTACTGCCTGATCGGTTGCTACGGCTACTTCCTCTACGGCTTCGGGCCATCGGGCCCGCTGCTGCGCGCCGACCAGCACACGAACCGCGCGGTCTCCGGACTTCACGGCACGGCCCTGGCCCTCGGCGCGGTCCTCGCCGGTGCTGTCGGTCCTCGGCTCATCGGCCGGGTCGGCAGGGTCGGGGCCCTGCGCCTGGGCTGCGTCGGGCTCGCCGGCGGGGTGGTCCTCTACTGCGCGACCCACAGCCTTGCCCTCACGCTGCTCGGTGCCCTGGCCGCCGGCACGTTCGGCGGCATGATCGTCAACGTGCACGGGGCCGCGCTCGTCGACCGCCACGGCGACGCGGCACCGGCCGCGGTCATGGAGGCCAACGGGTTCGCTGCGGGCTGGGGGCTGCTCGCGCCGTTGATGCTCGGCTTCTTCGCGGGCCTGGGGAGCTCGGGTCCGACGTGGCGAGGTGGCCTGCTGCTCGTCGTGCCCCTCGCACTCGGTCTGGCCTGGCTGTTGCGAGGCGAGACCATGACGTCGGGCGACGCGACACAACCGATCGAGCGCGGTGCACATCTTCCCCGCACCTTCTGGCTCGCCTGGGGGGCGACCGTGGCCTGCATCGCCCTCGAGTTCGTCATGACCTTCTGGGCTTCTGACCTGTTGCAGCAGCGCGCAGGCATGGCCAAGGGCAGCGCGACGGCGGCGATCAGCGCGGTGGTTCTGGGGCTCGCCGTTGGCCGGCTGCTCGGAAGCCGGCTCGCGATCCGCTGGCAACCCGACTCGCTGCTGCTGTGCGCACTCGGCGTCAACCTCGTCGGCTTCCTCGTCTTCTGGACCAGCAGCGTCGCGTGGCTGTCCGTGTCAGCGCTCTTCGTGGTCGGCCTCGGGCTGTCCATGCAATACCCCCTGTGCGTCGTGCGCGTCATCGCCGCCTCCGCCGGCCATCCCGACCTGGCTGCCAGCCGCCTCTCCCTCGGCTCCGGCCTGGCCGTCGGCGTCGCGCCGTTCACCCTCGGGTTCCTCGCCGACCACTACGGCACCTCCCGGGCCTACCTCTTCGTCCCCGGTCTGGTCTCCGCGGCCGTTCTCCTCGTCCTCGCCGGACGTACGCGCCGGTGCTCGTCGGAAGGCTTCTCATGACCTCGCACCTGAACCTGCAGCCCGTCGCCGTCGTCCGCACGGCGCGCAGCACCCCGCAGGACGACGGGTGGGGTGACGAGGTGGCGACCCTCGTGCTCGACGAACGTTTCGGCTCCGACGCGCTCGCCGGGCTCGACGCGTTCTCGCACCTCGAGATCGTCTTCGTGTTCGACCAGGTCGACGAGTCGACGGTGTGCACGGGGTCACGACATCCCCGCGGCAACCCCGACTGGCCGAGCGTCGGCGTCTTCGCGCAGCGCGCGAAGGACCGCCCCAACCGGCTCGGCGTCAGCCGCTGCTCGTTGCTCGAGGTCCGCAGCCGTGAGCTGGTCGTCGAGGGACTGGACGCCATCGACGGCACGCCGGTGCTCGACATCAAACCGTGGTTCGACGAGATGGGTCCTCGCGGGCTGGTCGTGCAGTCAGGCTGGTCGCACGAGCTGATGGCCGACTACTGGTGACGCCTGCGCCGCCGCCCCGACACGACGCCCACGCCGCCCAGCGCCAGGAGCGCGGCTGTCGCCAACATCAGCCGGGAGTCGACCGTCCCGGCGGTCCCGGCGGTCGTTGCTGCTGTGCTCGTGGCAGCGCTGCGTCCGGCGCCTGACGTGCTGGCGCTCGGGGTGGCTGCTGGCGGGGTCGCGACCTCGACCGGCAGGGTCATCCGCAGCACCTGGCTGCGCCTGCCCTCGCTGCCGATGAGCAGCGACCGGTGGTCGGGCGACAACGCCAGGGACTCGCCTTGCGGCTGCGACGGAAGGTCATCGCGCTCGCGCAGCGAGCCGGCTCTGTCATAGAGATAGACGCCGCCGTAGTCACGCAGCGCATAGCCGCCGCCCGGCAGCTCGGCCCCATCCGTGACGAGGGGCGGCGCATCGCCGATGGCGTGCAGGACGTTGAGCGAGGATGTCGACAGGGTCCTCGGCGCCAGGAAGACAGCGCCACCGAACAGCTCCTTCGTGACGATGCGCAGGCGGCCGTCCGGCCCGAAGAACATCGCCTCGGCATCGTGCGGGCCGTCGTCGTAGACCAAGCGGTAGGACGTCGCCGCCAGCGTTCCCGACGACTTCAGTGTCGCCGGCTCGAGCGCCCGGTGCACGAGGACACCTTTGGTGCGGGCGGAGTCGTTGTCGCCGATGTCACCCACCCAGAGCACGGTGCGCCCCCGCGCGTCCTGCGTCGAGGTCATCGTCTCCCAGTCCCGCGCGGCGGCCACGGCGAGATGGTAGGTGGAGCGCGTACGCCCGTCGGCTCCCACAGCGAAGATGCGCGAGCTGTCGCCGCTGTCGTTGTGCGTCCATAGCACACCGGGATGTCGAGTGCTCGCGACGAGACCACTGGACTCGGCGATGCGCGGATCTGAGAAGGTGCAGACCACCGACGGCGGGCCGAGCAGGGCTCCGATCGAAAGGCTGGTCAGGGTCGCGGCGCTCAGCAGGAGAAAGCCCACTCAGGCGTTCACCTCCGGTGTCCTGGTGCGACGCTCATGAGGGTCAGGCGGCGGCACGGGCAGCCGATGGGACACAGAGGAGTCTAGTCTTTCCGCGGAGGTGACTGAGTGGAGCTGCGCGTGCACCAACATGCTTTCGGCAAGTGGCTCCTGCGCGTACGCACAGGCGACCCCGACGTCGCCCGCTCCGGTCGCTCACTGATCACGCTGCTCGCCTGGTGCTGCGCGCTGGCCCCGGTTCTTGCCTTTCCCGCCCTGCTGTTCCCGAGCGGCGGCCTCGTCTGCGGCGCGCTGCTGCTCGTGACGGTCGGCTATGTCGCGTCCATCGCCCTCGCGCGAGCCGGTCACGTCACCACCGCGACGGTGCTCACGATGTCGATGTATGCCGCGCTCATCGTCGGCATCGCCCTGATCGTGGACTACGCCTGGGCCGCGCCGGTGTTCGACGTCGCTTTCGTCACCCTCGCGGGCATGGTGCTGCGGCCGCGGTGGATGGCGCCTGTCCTGCTGCTCAGCGTGGCGATGAGCGCCGCCCTGCCGCTGGTGACCCATGGCCATACCCGCCGGATGAGCTATCCGGAGCTGGTGTTCTATTGCGCCGTCGCCGCGACCGTCTGCGCCGTGGGCCAGGGCGCGGCGATGCGCACCACCCGCCGGGCCCTGAGCGAGGCAGCCGTTCATCGCGGACATGCCGAAAGTCTCGCGGACGACCTCACGCACGCCAACGCCGAGCTCGAGCGGCGGGTTGGTGCCCGCACGGCGGAGCTCGCCGAGGCACTCGAGCGTGCAGAGGCGCTCGGCGTGCAGCTGGAGCTGCTGTCACGGCGTGACCATCTGACCGGGCTGCACAACCGGCGCGCGCTCGACGAGAGTCTCGCAACCCTGCTCGCCCCTGGCCCGCGTCAGTTCGAGCTGTCGCTCGCCATCGGCGACATCGACGACTTCAAGCTGGTCAACGACCGCTGGGGCCACGCCGTCGGCGACCAGGTCCTGCGCAGCGTCGCCGACACGTTGAGCGCGTGCAGCCGCGAGTGCGACGTCGTGGTGCGCCTGGGCGGGGAGGAGTTCGCGATCATCCTGCCCGGGCTGCACCTGGAGGAGGCGTGCGTCGTCTGCGAGCGCATGCGCGAGCAGGTCGCGGCGCTGCGGTTCGCCGAAGCGCCCGGGTTGTCGGTGACGATCAGCCTCGGGGTCTCCCAAGCGACGCCCGAGGCAAACGCCGACACGCTGCTCACAAGCGCCGACACACTGCTCTACCTCGCCAAACGCGCGGGCAAGGACCGCGTCTCGGCCTGACCCGACGTCGGCAGCGGGCCTGGCACGGACAGCTGCACGAAGCGCACGCGCGCGACCTCTCGCCGGAGGGCCCGTGTCGGCGCGAGAATCGCCTCGCACCTCCCACCACCTCGACCAAGGAGCGATCGCGTGACCTCAGTCCTCAACCCCTACATCGGCTTTCCGGGCACCGCCCGGGATGCGCTGGAGTTCTATCACCACGTGTTCGGCGGCGAGCTCACGCTCAACACCTTCGGGCAGTCCGGGGCACCCGACTCGCCCGACGCAGACAAGGTCATGCACGGCCTGCTGAAGACCGACAGCGGCTTCACCCTGATGGCGTCAGATCATCCGCAAGGCATGGAGCACATCTCCGGCAACAACATCTCGGTCAGCCTCAGTGGCGACGACGCCGCCGACCTACGCGGCTGGTGGGACCAGCTGTCGGCCGACGGAGCGGTTTCCATGCCACTCGAGAAGCAGATGTGGGGTGACGAGTTCGGGATGTGCGTCGACCGGTTCGGCATCTCGTGGATGGTCAACATCGCTCAGAAGGCCGCCTGAGCCACCAGATGCCGCGCGAAGCGTTCTGAGGCCCCGCGGTCGTGGTGCAGGAACAGCTCGGGCTCGATGAGCTCGAGCTCCATGACCACGGGGTCGTGCAGGCGCACGAGGTCGACCCGCGCATAGCTCAGGGCACCGGGAGCGGCACTGAGCGCGGCCTGTGCCACGGCTCGCTGCAGCCCCGTCGCCTCGTGCGCCTCCACCACGCCGCCATGGTGGTCGTGGACGCGGTAGTCCCCTGCCGCCGGCACCTTGCGGACCGCGTGGCTGAAGGCACCGCCGAGATAGACCAGCGACGCCTCTCCCTCGGTGAGCACAGCGCGCTCAAGCGGCTGCACGAGGACGTCACCGGCCCCGAGCGCCGACGCCAGGTGCTCGGCCGCATCCCGCGAGCCGGGAGACGCGCGCAGCGCTCCGATCGCGCCCACCGACACGGCCGGCTTGATGACGACGTCGTCCGCGTAGAACGCCGACAGCGCCGCACCCTGTTCGGCTGATGACGCGCCCCGCCGCAGGACCGTGGTCGGCGGCGTCGCTATTCCGAGCCGGGCCAGCTCGAGCAGATAGTCCTTGTGGCTGTTCCAGCGCAGCACCTCGACGGAGTTGACCAACCTGGTCACGGCGGCGACGCCCTCGGCCCACGCGAGGAACTCGTGCCGATGCGCGAAATAGTCCCAGGGCGTACGCACGACGACCAGGCGCACCGCCGACCAGTCGGTGCCGTCACCCCAGGGACGCACCTGCGCCGACACACCCGCGGACTCGAGCGCCGCGACCAACAGATGGGTCTCGCGCTCCGCCTTCTGCATGACGCGTCCCGTGACGAGCACGATGTCGGGCAGCACGGTCGAACCCCCATCCTGCATGGCTGACCGTCAGTCGTGACCATGAGTGTCGTCGAAGTGCTGATAGTCGCGGAAGCTGGCACCCCAGTGCCAGCCAATTGCGCGAAACGCGCGTACGACGACACCACCCTGCCGCAGCACCGCCGGATGCGCCCGGCTCCGGAGTGCGTAGTAGGCGCTCGGCCAGGTGCCGTCGCGCGCCACGTCGGGATTCTCCAGCGTGTTGACGTCGATCGCGATGCCGTAGGCGTGCGGGCTACGCACCCCCGGCTGGCCCACCACCTGCCGGCAGTTGAAGCCCGAGGTGTTGTCCGCAGCCATCGACGCGTAGTCGTCCGCCCCACGCAGGTTCCTGCTCCAGCCGAACTCGTCCTCGCGTCGCATCGACCGGATCGGGTAGCGCGACGCATAGATGGCGGCGAACGCCGACACGACCCCGCGCGCAACCCGAGTCGCCACCACGAGCTCACCGCGGTGTCGGTAGCCGTCGAAGCCGTAGTAGTTCATGCGGATGAGGCGAAGCCGTGACTTCCCGACCGGACACCCGGCATGCCAGGTGTGGCCCACCATCTGCTTCCAGATGTTCGACGGGATCGCCGACACCGCGACGTCGATGCCCGGCGTCGAGGCGCGCGGCTGAGCCGGCAGCGGCGTGGGTCTGGGTGCTCCCGGCAGGTCTGTCACGACGGCATACGCGGGCCTCACCGCCAGGGCCAGGGACGCGCTGACGGTGCCGAGCGCCTCCGGCACCGTGGCCGCGGCCAACCGGTAGGTCGCGTCGTCGACCGGGCGCAGGACGAAGCGCACGGAACCCTGGGCGTCCGTGACGGCGCGCGCCACGGTGTGCCAGGCCGGCTCCGGCTCGGCGCCGATGCGCTGCAGCAGCACCGTCCCGTGGACGGCGACGCCATCCGTGGTCCTCCAGGTCCCCGCGGGCCGCCAGGGCGCGTCGGCCCTGAGGCTGCTGGGCGAGGTCAGCGTCAGCGTGCTGCTCGCGGCCGCATCAGCGCGCGCCGGCTCTGCGAGGAACAGCGACAGGACGAGCACCGCGGCGGCCCACACCGCCGGCACGGCACTACGGCGCCCGAGCGGCAACATGGGTCCTCCCTCGCCTTCGCACTCCCGGGGCTCAGATGTTGCAATGCGGCCAGCCCGGGCAAGTGTGCCTGCATGGACTTCACGCATCTGGGACGTTCGGGGCTGTCGGTCAGCCGTCTCTGCCTCGGCACGATGAACTTCGGACCGGAGACCTCCGAGGAGGACTCCTTCATGATCATGGATGCAGCACACGATCACGGCCTCAACTTCTTCGACAGTGCCAACGTCTACGGCTGGCGCAAGGGCGAGGGGTGGACTGAGCAGATCATCGGTCGCTGGCTCGCGCAAGGAGGCGGCCGCCGCGAGCGCACGGTGCTGGCGACCAAGCTCTACGGCGACATGGGCGACTGGCCCAACGACGGCAAGCTCTCTGCCCTCAACATCCGCCGCTCAGCCGACGCGTCGCTGGCCCGCATGCAGACGGACTACATCGACCTGTTCCAGATGCATCACGTCGACCGCGCGACGCCGTGGGAGGAGATCTGGGAAGCGTTCGACGTCCTCCGCCAGCAGGGCAAGGTGCTCTACTTCGGCTCGAGCAACTTCGCGGGCTGGCACATCGTGAAGGCCCAGGAGGCGGCACGACGCCGTGGCTCGTTCGGGCTCGTGAGCGAGCAGTCGATCTACAACCTGCTCACCCGCACGGTCGAGCTCGAGGTGCTTCCCGCAGCACAGGACTACGGAGTGGGGATCATCGCGTGGTCGCCGCTGAGTGGCGGCCTGCTCGGCGGGGTGGTCCGCAAGGAACGCGAAGGCAGCCGTCGCACGAACGAGCACGCGAGCAAGCTGCTCGAGGCCAACCGGCCGGCGATCGAGGCCTACGAGGACTTCTGCGAGGAGCTCGGCCACGAGCCGGCGCACGTCGGTCTCGCGTGGCTGCTGCACCAGCCGGCCGTGACGGCACCCATCATCGGCCCGCGAACGATCGAGCAGCTCGAGGGCACCCTGACGGCGCTCGAGGTCACGCTCGACGAGGCAACCCTCGCCCGGCTGGACGAGATCTTCCCGGGCCCGGGTGGCACCGCACCCGAGGCGTACGCCTGGTAGCTCTTGACAGGCGGCTGTGCGCAACGGTGGCACTGTCGTGCCAAGGCGAGTCCATGAGGTACCTGCTGCGTAGCACCCCCCTCGTCCATCGCCTTGTGTGCCCGGGTTTGGCGGCACTACGGTGCTTGCGATCTGCAATCAGTCGCGGTTGGCAACTGCCGCCGAGGAGCGTTCATGCCGTCAGTTCGGGTCCACAACTTCTCCGTCTCTCTCGACGGCTTTGCGACCGGCGAGGGTCAGACGCTTGATGCGCCCTTCGGCCATGCCGGTCTGCGGCTGGTCGAGTGGGCCTTCGGCACCCGCACCTTCCGGAAGATGCAGATCAACAGCGAACCAGGCGGCTCGTCCGGTGTTGACGAGGCATTCGCGAGCAACTGGGACCAGGGCATCGGCGTCGAGATCATGGGACGCAACAAGTTCGGCCCCTACCGAGGCCCCTGGACCGACGAGCAGTGGAAGGGCTGGTGGGGCGACGACCCTGTTTTCCACACCCCTGTCATCGTGCTCACCCACCACCCGCGACCGCCGCTGCAGATGCAGGGAGGCACCACCTTCTACTTCCTCGACGCCGGGCCCGAGGCAGCGCTCGAGCAAGCCCGTGAGCTCGCCGGGGATCTCGACGTACGCATCGGTGGCGGTGCACAGACCATCCGCCAGTTTCTGGCAGCCGACCTCATCGACCTGATGCACATCGCGCTGGTGCCGATCACTCTCGGCCGCGGCGAACCCCTGTGGACGGGCCTTGAAGGACTCGAGGAGCGATTCGACATCGAGGCCGTGCCCTCGCCCAGCGGCGTCACCCACCTCACGTTCTCGCGCCGGGCGGAACTTCCCAGAAGCGGCACCTGAGCCGGGTGGCGACCATGACGGCCAACGACACCGCCATCGGCATCGAGTCCTCCGGTGACGACAACGCACCACTCCTCCTGCTCGCAGGCGGGACGGCGATGCTCTCCTGGCCCGACTCTCTCTGTGAACACCTCGCTGCCGGCGGTCGCCGCGTGGTGCGCTACGACCTTCGTGACAGTGGCGAATCCACGACGGCGCACCCCGACGCACCTGGCTACACCTTGCGCGACCTCGCTGCGGACGCGGCAGCCCTCGTCGACGCGCTGGGTGGCGGACCCGCGCACCTCGCAGGCATCGGCGTCGGCGGGATGGTCGCGCAGGTGGCCGCGCTCGACCACCCCCGCGCGTTCTCGGCACTCACCCTGGTCGGAACCCGCGCGGTCGCGCCGGGCCCACCCGACGACGACCTCCGGCCATGACCAGGCAACGATGAGCCGGTTGTTCGCTCGTCCGATGCCCGACTTGACTACCTGCGATCCAGATGGCCAACCAGCTGGGCCTGGTGTTCTCAAAGCTCGACTGCACACCTCGCTGGCGGGAGCGCCTGTCTGAGATCGGGCTCCCCACGCTCGTCCTCCACGGCCGTTGTGACTCGTTCTTCCCAGTCGGCAACGGCGAGGCGATAGCGCGCGAGATTCCGAAGGCGCAGTTGATCGTCCTCCGGCAGGCCGCCACCGCTATCCCTGACGCGGCGGCCGGCGAGGTTGGCCGCGGCCATGCTTGCACTCGCGTGAAGGACTGCACCTCGGCGGATATGGCGCGTGTGGACTACCCGAACCGACCGTTGACGTAGTCCGCGGTCCGCTCGTCGCGGGGCGACTCGAAGATCTGCCGGGTCGGGCCGGCCTCGACGATGTGGCCAGGGGTCCCCTCAGCCGCCAGGAAGAACGCGCAGGTGTCGGACACCCGTGCCGCCTGTTGCATGTTGTGCGTCACGATGACGACGGTCACGTCGGAGACCAGCTCCTCGATCGTCGCCTCGATCCGACGGGTCGAGGTGGGGTCGAGCGCCGAGCAGGGCTCGTCCATCAACAGCACATCGGGCTGCACAGCCAGCGACCGAGCAATGCAGAGCCGCTGCTGCTGGCCGCCGGAGAGCGCACCACCCGCGGTGTCGAGCCGGTTGCGTACCTCGTTCCACAGCCCGGCGCGACGCAGGGAGTACTCGACGAGGTCGTCGTTGCCACGCGTGCTCTTGCCCGCCAGCTTCAAGCCGGCCGTGACATTCTGCGCAATCGTCATGGCGGGGAAGGGGTTCGGCTTCTGGAAGACCATGCCGATGCGGCGCCGGACATCGGTCAGTCGGGCACCGGGGTCGTAGATGTCCCTGTCGGCAAGCATGATCTCGCCTGCGAGCGACGCGGCGGGAACCAGCTCGTGCATCCGGTTGAGGATGCGCAGGAACGTCGACTTCCCGCAGCCCGACGGGCCGATCAGCGCGGTGACCGAGTTTGCGGGCATCAGCAGTGAGACGTCCTCCAGGACTTGGTGGTCACCGAACCATGCATGTACGTTTCGGGCTTCCAGCGGCGCGGAGCGCGTCGATATCCCGACCGCATGCTTGGGCACCTCGGGGACGAGGCTCGGCTCGTCGAGGAAGGGGATAACGCTGCTCATCGAGGCTCTCCGTTGCTGTGCTGTGACTGCGGTGCACGAGTGACCGATCTGGCCATGAGCGGCGGGAGGACTACCGCTCCAAGGAGGGCAAGCGCCGTGAGAACGAGCAGCACGGTGGTCGTGCCGCCCTGCTTCACTGGACCCAGCAGGGTGTTGGCGGCCACCGGTTGTGCTCCCAAGAACCCCGGCTCAGAGCCGGCTGAGACTGTTCCACCTGAGGAACCGAGGCTCACGCCCCCGCCGCCAGCGCTCGCACCGCCCAGTGTCACCGGCTTGTTCGTCACCGGGTCAAGGACAACGTCGCCCTGTTTCGCCGCTGCAGCAGCCGGTCGTGGTGCGGCGGCGGCCCTTGCGCTCTGGGCATCCGCCACTGCCTTCGCACCGGAGATGGTCGCCCCACTCTTGGTCTTGAGATCACCCGATGCGGTGACGACACTGCCAGCCGGTGCCTTGACCGTGCCGGGCTTAGCGATGACCTTGCCGTTCTTGTCCCTGATGCTTCCATCACCCGCGGTGACCGATCCGGGTGGCACCACCACCGGTGCGGCGTTTGCAGTTGCCGTCGCATCTGGCACGCCTTGCCCTTGCTGACCCGGCGAGTTTGCAGAGGTCCCAGGATCGGTTGCCGCCTGGCCACTGCCGGTCGTAGCGGCGCCGGCAGTCGTGTTCGCGCCGTTGCTCGTCGTCGTCGGGACATTGGTTGTCGGTGTCTGCGCGGCGCCGCCAGTCCCCTGACTGCAGGGAACGCCACCCGCACGGTCACACTCGGGCGGCTGGGGCGCCAGCTCAGCGAGCCGGTTGCTCCCGTCCGCGTTGAACGTCGGGTTGCCACACGAGGCGATGTTGAGGTTCCGCGTGTCGACACCGGGGATCTTGCTCACCTGCTCGAAGCCGGCCTGCACCAGGTTCGCCGGGAGCGGCGAATAGCCGAGATCGCCCATCTGCTGCTGCCCTTGGCACAGGAAATAATAGGCGAACTGTCCGAGTGTGTAGCCGGAGTCCTCATCGAAGCCGCTGCTTGTCTCAGTCGGGATGATCATGTAGCTGTAGCTGGAGAGCGGGTAGGTGCGCGGGTCTGTGTCGGTGTAGACACTGTCGAGGTTCTGCGTCAGATAGGTGTCGGGATTGCTTGCGTCATTGTCGATCTGCGCTTGGGTCAGTGCAACGGCTACGGCTCCGGGCGTCGGCTCCACGTAGTAGCCGCCAGCGTTGAGAACCTTCACCACCGGGTAGTTCGCGTTTAGAGCATAGGAGTACTCGACGTAGCCGATGGATCCGTCGCCGTAGTCTGCGGAGATGTAGCTCGCCACTCCGATGGACCCGTTCAGCGCCTTCGCGCCCTCGAACGCAGGGTAGTTCGACGTCATGCCACACCCGCTGGTTCGGCCGACCCGCTGGCAGAAGGCGCCCCACAGATCTGGCTGCGTCTTGGCCATGTAGCGCGTGAACTGCGCCGACGTGCCCGACCCGTCGGAGCGTATGAGTGGCGTGATCGTCTTGCTCGGAAGCTGCGCGCCGTAGTCGGCGGTGATGGCCGGGTCGGACCAGTCCTTGATGGATCCGGTGAAGATCTTGGTGATGGTTGCCGGCGAAAGTCGCAGGTTCGTGACCTGCTTGCCCGCAACGGTGAGGTGATACATGAAAGACGTGCCACCGGCCACGATGGGCATGTAGGCGTACGCCCGGCTGACGTGGTCCTCGACGTCGCCGGGGAACGCTGCATGGAACTGGTAGGGAACCTCTGTGACGCCGAAGTCGGTCACGCCATCGGCGAACTGTTGACGGCCGGCGGACGATCCCACCCCGGCATAGTCGACGGTGATTCCGCTCTTCTTGATGTCGCGCCGCCACTGGTCGATGGCGTTCGAGCTCCAGGTCGAGCCCGAGCCCTCGATCCGCACGACCGTGTGGCTGTCGTCGGCGTACGCCGTGCCAGCGGACAGAGTCGACAGAGAGGCTAGGACGGCGGCCGCCATCATCGCGCCGACCCGTACGAACCGAAAGTGTCTGAGCATGTGAACTCCTGGCTCGTTGGCATGGATCACGGCGGACTTCTTGAAGGGCACGTCAGCGAGTCCGAGCGAAGCTGAGCGATCGACGAAGGCGGGATTGCCCGCGAGGCGTCGCATTGCCCAAGAATCGGGCGACGACGAAGAGGACCATCACGAGGACCAGCAGGGTCGCCGCAGCCCCGAATCCACGTTCGATCATGGCGGGCTGCGACTGCTTCACGTAGTCGAATGTCGCCAGCGGAAGGGAGATCATCGATCCCTGGAAGGGGTTCCAGTTCAGCTCGGCCGTGAACCCCGCGGTCAGCAGAACCGGGGAGGTCTCGCCGATCCCTCTGGCCATCCCGAGGATCACAGCGGTTGCGAGACCGGGTCGCGCAGTGGGAAGCACGACGTGCCACACCGTACGCCAGCGGCTCGTTCCCAGCGCCAGGCTGGCTTCGCGTAAACCGTTGGGAACCAGCCGAAGCACCAGCTCTGAGGCGCGGATGATGATCGGCAGCATCATGATCGAAAGCGCGAGCGCTGCAGCGAAACCTGACCTGGGAAGGATTCCCGGGAGGATGAGCATCGCGAAGATGAACAATCCCGTGACGATCGAGGGCAGCGCGCTCATCGCGTCGACAAGCATGCGCAGGGGCCGTGCCATGGGGCCACGCACCTCGTTGAGGAACACCGCGGCAGCGACACCGAGCGGCACTGTGATGCACGTCGCAATCGAGATCATGATCAGGGTTCCGACCGCCGCATGCAGGATGCCACCCACGGAGAGCGGATCGAGTGGACCGGCCAGAGACATGGTGTGCATGAAGAAATTTCGATGGGTCAACGCGTGTCGACCGCGCCAGATCGTATAGACGACGACGAGGAGCAGGACGCCGAGCACCACCAGGGCGATCGTCTGCATCACCACGGCAAGGATCTTGTCGCGGACCATCTGTCTGTCGTAACGCCCCGAGCACACCATTGCATAGAGACCGAGGAAGACCACATAGGAAGTCACCAGGAATCCGAGCACGCCATCGGTCGGCAGCAGGCGGTAGTAGAGCAGCCAGGTCAGAGCAAGCCCCGCGACGAGGGCACCCACCAGGTCGAGGAAGTCCTGCTCGCTGAACGACCGGTTGGTCCGCCGGACGAGGACCGTTTCGTGCAGGACAGGTCGCTGCCGGTCGGGACTGTCGGTCGGCGGGCGATTGTCACGAGTGGTTGTCGTCATCAGATCTCCGTGGTCGCGCCGGATCGGGAGTTGGTGACGACGACCGCCGCCACCGTGTTGACGAACAGCGTCAACACGAACAGCACGAGGCCGGCCGCCATGAGACCGGAGATCCCCAACGGGGAAGCGTCACCGAACTTCTGGGCAATGTGTGCGGAGACCGTGTTCGAGTCGGATTCGAGGACGCGGATCTTGATTTTGAAGGCGAACGAGATGACGAAGTAGACCGCGATCGTCTCGCCGAGCGCTCGGCCCAGGCCGAGCATGGTCCCACCGATCATGCCTCCCTTGCCGAATGGCAGGACCACGTTGCGGATCATTCCCCACCGGGTTGCTCCGAGGGCGTAGGCGGCTTCCCGTTCACCGACTGGTGCCTGCGAGAAGACCTCGCGCATCACTGAGGTGACGATCGGCACCACCATCATGGAGACCACGACTCCGGCGAGAAACGCCGAGGTGTTGTAGAGCCCCGGCTGGAGCGCCGCCGACTTCGGATTCTTGCCGTTGACGTGGAAGAGCGGAATCCACCCGAAGTAGTCGGACACCCAGCGCGAGAAGCCGATGATGTTGGGTCGCAGCAGGAACAGGCCCCAGAGCCCGTAGACCACCGACGGGACGGCCGCCATCAGGTCGACCAGGGAGATCAGCGTACGTCGCAGCTTGCGAGGGGCGTACTCCGAGATGTAGAGCGCTGCGCCAATCGACAGCGGGATCGCGATGATGATGGCGGTGAGGCCCACGGTGATCGTGCCAGCCAGGAGTGCGGCGACTCCGAACTTGCCACCTCCCGGCTCCCAGGCGGTCTCCGTGAAGAACGCGAAGCCCATCGTGTGAAACGCCGAAGTCGAGCGGAAGGCGAGGAAGAAGCCGATGAGCCCCATGATCGCGAAGACCGAGGCGCCGGCCGCTGTCGCCGAGCTCCGGAACAGCCGGTCGCTCCACGCGAGACTCTCAACCGGGCGTCTCTTTGCCGGGCTTGGCTTGGGTGTTTCTGGTGTCGTCAAGTCAGCCCCTACAACGCGTTCGGCAGCAGGCTCGCTGCAGTGTCATAGACGTTCCACAGGACGGCCAAGGTCACGGGTAGGCCGCACGCGTAGGTCGCGACTCGGCCCCAGCGCGGTCGCAGCCAGACGAGTCCGAGCACGACCAGCAGGAGCGCTTGGCTCCACAGCGCCAAAGGCAGTGCCGCCGATGTGTCTATGCCCAGCGACTGCTCTGCGGACGGAACCGCTGAAACGGGAACGTATCCCGGCTTGGCGTTGCCCTTCATGGTCGCCTGCACATAGACGGCGCGCTCGGGCAGGAAGAGCGAGCCCTCAGCGGTGATCAGGGTGAGTCGCCCCGCGGTGGCCGACGTCGGGAGCGGGATGCGGTCTCCGGCGTGCACGACGCGGTCGACGGTGAACTCCGACAGGCCCTGGGCGGTCAGAACGCTGATCGACGCGCCGGCCTTCAATGCGGTTATGCGTCGGAACGGACCGCCATAGGCCGTCCGTCGTCCCACCAGGATGGAGTTGCCCATCTGTCCGGGAAGGACACTGTCGCGCCGATGACCGGGGCCGTCGGTCAGCACTGCGCTGGTCGTCCCCTCAAGGACGATCTCGCTGATCCCGATGGAAGGAATCGACAGATAGGCCGTGGGGGTGCCCAGCGCGACGGGCTGCCCGAGGGGTGCCACCTGGTTGGCGAGCGCGAAGCGGAGGTCACGATGCGCGACCGTCTGAGCGCGTGAGTGTGAGAGCTGCGTGAGCAGGCTCAGGAACGCCACGAAGCCCAGGAGAAGCACCCCGAGGAGCGCGAGGCTGCGCGCCGCGAGCCGCTGTGAGTCCTGGGCACCGCCTCTTGCCCGGGGCCCCGTCGGCCGGCGGTCGGGCGGAGGCGATGCAGCGGGCGCTGGTGAAGAGCCCACATCGTCGACGCGTGCGACCGTGACGGTCACGTCGTCTTCGCCCGGCGGAGCAGCGACGGCAGGGACCTGCGGCTTGACCGGAACGCGAGCACCTGGCTGGCGGCCGCTGCTGCGAACCCGAGGAGCAGCACCGTCAACAGCGCCCACTTCATCGGGCCAGCGGCCTCGGACTGAGTCGCTACGGTCTGAACCTGAGCGACCGGGACGGCCCCGGCTGGAGCGAGGTCCGGGGCAGTGGAGGACGCAGGCTCCGGGGAAGCGGACGAAGCACCGATGTGAGCTGCTGATGAAGGCGGGACCACGGGAGGCACCACACCGCCTCCACCGCCGGAGCCGCCGCTTCCGTGGCCGACCGTCTTCCTCGAGCCATCGGAGTTGTTGGCTGCTGTCGGCTCCTTCGTCGGTGACGAGCTGGGCGTGGGACCGGCCTTCGCGCTTGTGGAAGGCGAGGGCGACGGGCTGCGTGACACAGTCGGCGTCACCGTCGGTGTGGCTGTCGCCTGCGGGACGTGGTTGACGGGCACCACCGGCGGCGACTCAGGCAAGGCCGCCCGCGACTGCGACGCATTCAGGCTCACAGTAGGAGCGGGCTTCGCGACAGGGGTGACGTTCGTCAGCGTCGGGGTGGACGTGGGTGTGGGGGTGGACGTCAGTGTCGGGGTGGACGTGGGTGTCGGGGTGGGGACCGTGCCGGTCAGCGTCTGCAACGTCAGCGGGCCGGCCTGAGCGCGTACGTCGTTGGCAATCTTCTCGGTCTGGTCCTGCATCACGGTCGGCAACGGCACGTAGCCCTGCGGCAGCGCGCCTGCCTCCGGGCCGAGCAGCTGCCCCGGGCCGGCGGCGTGGTCCAGCACCGCCGCAACCTTCGCCGCCACCTCGGGCGCCATCCCTGTCGTCGCCACCTCGGCGTGCGAGATGTCGGTCACCGGGTAGGCGAGTGGGTCCGCCACCGTCACCGGCACCGACCAGGCACCGGTCTTCGGGTCCTGCACCGCGGCCTTCACCGCATGCGCCAGACCCGTGACATCCGGCTGCACGAAGTTCCCGGCGGCGTTCTGCAGCGCCGCCATCTGCACCCGATACCGCGAAGACGTAGCAGAAGCTGCGAACACCATGTCCATGCGAAGGCCCACCGTGCGAAACGGCTCGGTGATCCAGCCGTAGGTCACTGGTGTGACCCCGAACGGCGACGTCGAACCGAACTGAGAGGTGCCCGACTGGAGTCCGCGGATGAGCCGCACGGTGCCCGTGTCCGAAGAGCCCACCGTCTTGGCCAGCAACTGGTGCGGCATGGCCGTCTTGACGGCTTCGGCATAGTAAGCGTCCAGATCACCGGGCGGGGAACCCAGGGAAGACTGCTGACAGATCTCCGAAGTCGCGCAGACCCAGGAGTCCCGGTGCTCGAACCGGTCACTGCCGCGGTAGCCGCGCCAGGTCGCGTTGATGGTCATGCCCCACGGGTCCGGCGCACCGTTCACCCAGGCCGCGGCGTCGGCGTCGGCAAGCACCCAGTCCCACAGCTCCCGGATGGCGTCACCGCCATTGGCCACCAACACCGGGTCCGCCCTGACGTTGAGGAGCGGGGAGGCGGTTGAGCCGTCAGGCAGGACGACTGGCGGGTTCGTCCTCAGGTAGTCGGGATCCTGCCCAAGCGTCCCCGCAGCAGTCGGCGTGTTGGGATCCACGTGCGTGCTGTACGACTCGGTGAGCAGCTTCGCCATGACGCGCGGCGTCAGCTTGAGTGTCTGACCGGTGGGGGCCTGATCGTCCAGCCAGGCGAAGCCGATCCCGGAGGCGGCGATCGGCGCCAGCTCAGGGGCACGTTTGGTCGCCGAGTCGAGCGAGGCGGCGTGCACGACTGCCATGTCCGTCGCCCCCCGAGCAAACGATGCGACGGCCTGGGAGTCCGACTGGACCGAATGACTCAGGCTCACCGGCACCGAGCCGTTGCACAACGGCCGCTGCCACGACGTGATCGCCTCAGCGGATTGCTCATTGCCCGCACTCTGCACCTGCGCACCACCCAATGGGCACGCCGCACCCTCGTCCAGGAATCCCAGCGGGAAGACTATGCGCCGAGCCCAGTTGCTCGCCGTGAAATACATCGACGGCCGCATGGAGGAGATGCCGTAGGTCAGCATGTCCGCGGGGTTCGCGTCGAAGTACGCCTGGGCCTCCGGGTCCGGGCCCCACGTGCGCGTCATGAGGTCCAGTGGCACGACGACGAGACTGCACTCATGGGCGGCGTCACAGCCCAGTGACGGGGCCGACTCCTTGGTGTAGAGCTCGATGTCTGTCGAGCCGGTGCCGTCGCTGGCAGTCAGACCATTGCGATGGTTGTCCGAAGAGTTCCCGCCCTCGGAGATGTCCGGCGGGTTACCGTTCGGATAGACCTTTCCCGACCGGGTCATGAACGGGAAAGCGGTCGGCTGATTCCGGCCGGTCGCCCGCGGGTCCAACCCGTAGCCGGCGACGTCAGCGGCGGTCTCCCGACCATCCCACATGGCAGCCCCGGTGACGTAGTAGACGTTGGGGTCGAGACCCGGGTGGTCGACGGCCCACTGGACGTAGTCCCCGGGGTCATTGGTCCAGAACTGTGGCCCTTGGACACTGTTGGGTGATGCGTAGGTGAGGCACTGGTCCCGGTTCGGGTTCGCGCCCCAGCATTGCAACACCGCGACCGTCCGCAGCGAGCTCGCAGGCTCGCGAGCCGTGTATGCACCGTCCGGGGCCAACGGTTCGCCGGCGTCGTCAAGGACGCGTGGTTGATCATCGGCGTACATGTAGTCACCGCTGAGAGACGGATGCAGTCCAGTCCAGGACACGTGCACGACCTGGTCGCGCAGGTCCGTGGTCTTGTCCACCGTCACCGTGCCCCCGGTCGAATTGCCGTCGAAGTCGACGACCGCCTTGGTCACCGACGCGGCCGGCGCGGCATCGGCGTGTGCCGTGCGCGACAGCGGGCCCAGCGCCACACCTACCGCCAGACTCAGCGAGAGCGACAGCACGGCGATCAGCCTCGTCACGCTCGGACGAAAGGGGCGTGCGGACGTGCCGCGGACGGACACGTGTGGGTGGTGCATGGTGACTGCTCCTGCAGGGATAAGGGACGACGAGCGGTGCGCGGGCTGCGCCGAGGCGGCGCAGCCCGCGACCAGATCAACGGGTCAAGCGGGGAACTAGACGGTCGGGACGCCGCAGCCGGAGCTCAGTGAGGAGAAACCCTGGGCGTGGACCACGTTCTGGCCGGCGGTCGAGCAGATGAAGCCGGCCGGACCGAACGCCGCGCTGAACTGGGCCGGCAGCGCGTTTGTCGAGTTCTTGAACACGTTGAACAGCGGACGCGGGTAGTTGAACCCGCCGGTGAAGCCGGAGTTGCGCGAGGACAGGTCGACGCTGGTGCCGGACGTGCCACCGAGCACGGTGAAGCGGGAGAGCGCGAACGACGCGATGACGTTCGGGTCGTTGTTGATCACGGCGGGGTCGTTCTCCTGCACGGTGTCGACCAGGAGGCAGCCGGGCTTGCTCTTCGCCGCCGTGATGTCGGCCTCGGTGGCACCGATGGCGGTGAGGAAGACCGCGCGGCTGCCGGAGCCGGACTGCGGCAGCCGGGGCTTGATGGCCGCGGAGCTGGACCCGGCGCGGACGCTGGACCACGTGAGCTTGCTGCAGGTGTAGACGGACTTCAGCTCGGCAGCGGTGAGGTTCTTGATCGCATTGGTGGTCGGGTAGTCGAACGCGTAGGTGAGGACGTCCTTCGCGAACGGCACGAACACCAGGCCGGTGTCGGTGGCGGCCTTCGGCCGCGAGGAGCGGGCGAAGTCGAGGCAGCCGGTGGTGTCTGCCTTGAGCGCCGTGATGCCGGCGCCGGAGCCATCTGGGCGGGTGCTGGCGGCGCAACCGGCGGCGGGGGTGTAGGCGCCGCCTCGAGGCGTCGCGTCCCACGAGGCGAGCTTGTTCGTGGGTGCGGGAGTCTTGGCGTTGTAGGCGGAAGCGAGCGCGTTGATGACACTCTGGGTGGTGTCCGAACCGACGCCGACGAAGTCGGTCTTGGCTGGGGTGAACGCGGGGTCGGCGTGGGCGGGCAGCGAGGTGCTGACGACTGCCGCCGCGGCACATGCGGCGGCGCCGAGGACGCGAAGCAAGCGAGACATGGAGTCCTTGTCTTCCTGGTTGACGACAGCACGGCTTTGTGCCGCGTGGATGCTCGACCAAGCAAGGCCGACAGCATCGTGAGCAACTCTGCGCAGGCTCGCGCCTACTGTGCGTTAACGAGACGCCCCGTCCACACAGACAGCAGGTGAACGATCGCCGACTCTGCAAAAACCGGACGCTCCCTGACCGGTGACGGCGCTCGACACCCGGTGTTCACGTGTGGGCGCCATGGCGGCCATCTCGCTTTCGCGTGCCGGAAAAGCAATTCCGTGAGGATCTCTGCGCTACGAGCAGGAGATTCGACATGACGAACGACCCACCGACCGGGCGACCACGCCGGCGCGTACACGGCGAGATCGTGCTGGTCGACGAACGCACCGTGGGATGGCGGCTCCTCGCTGCCAACGGACGGGCTCTCGCCATCAGCGTCACGACCTACCGTCGGCCCTCCCTGTGCCGTGCCAGCCTCGTACGACTTCTCCGCGAGGATCCGATGCGGATGTGCGTGCGGGTGGTCCGTCTCGCTGACTCCCCGGAGTGGGGCTGGCTTCTCCACGACAACGAGTTCAAGCCACTCGCGCGTTCGGCGAGGGTCTACAGCCGTCGCAGCCAGGCACAGAAGTCGGCCGCAGCCTTACTTGATCTCCTGGGTGGTGACGAGGCCGCTTGCGTCTGGGCGGACCACACCTCGAGCTAGCGGATCGACATCTTCCCGTTGTGTCAGCGCAACGTCTCGTATCCGCTGAGGATGACCTCGCTTCGTTAACGTCCGTAACAGCCGCCCCGACCCGCATGGAGGCCGGTGGGCAACCTCGAGGAGTCCCAGATGAACCGCACTGCCGTTGTCGGCGTGAGTGCCGCTCTGTTCGTGACCATGCTGTCGGCCTCCCCCGCCTTCGCGGCCGGGTCTTCGAGCAGCAGCACACCCGTCAGCACCCACTCCGTCGTGATCTCCGGGCTCGACAGCCCCAAGCAACTCTCCTACGACTCGTTCGCTCGTGACCTCTACGTCGGCGAGTCCGGCCACGGTGGCGACACCTGTGACGCGAACGGCCTCTGCTCGGGCACGACCGGTGCCATCACCCGGATCAAGCGTGCCGACCTCGTCACGAACGGGACACCCACACGCGTCGTCACCGGCCTACTATCCGTGGCCTCCGCCGACGGCACCGACGCAAGTGGTCCGGACGCGGTTGTTGCCCTCGCCGGCCAGCTCGCCTTCGCCACCACAGGGCCCGCCGAAGTTGCTGCCGGCGCCGCAGCGCTGTTCCGGGCGAGCGCCAGCACGGGGACGGTGCAGCCCGTTGCGGACCTCGGCGCGTACGAAGCTGCCAACGACCCCGACATGACCGGCACGGCGTCCGACCCCTCGCAGATCGTCATTCAAGGCCTGCGCGCCCTCGTCGTCGACAGGGCCGCCAACGACGTCCTCTCGATCAACCTCAAGGGTGCCGTGAGCACCTTCGCGGTCCTGCCCTCCATCTTCCTGCCCGAGGACAACATCACCGTCCACGCTCAGCCCACGGCCATCGCGCAGGACGGCCACGGACACATCTTCGTGGGCGACCTCGGCACCGGACAGGGCGGCGGCCGGATTACCACGTACGACGCGGGCGGCAAGCAGCTCGCTCAGATCGGTGGATTCAGTGGCATCTCGGGCCTCGCAGTCGCCGCCGACGGCAGCCTGTACGTCAGCGAGCAGAGCGCCAACCTCGATGAGAACGGCGTCGGCGGCCGGCTGACCAAGGTCACACCCAGCGGCACGCGTACCGGCGTCTCGGTCCCGGACCCCGCAGGCGTCACCGTCGGCTACAGCAACCAGATCTATGTCGTGGTCAACTCGACCTCCGCCGCGACCTCGGCCACGCCCGGCGCCGTCTGGCGGATGAACGCGAACTCGTTCGCGCCTATCGCCTAGAGGTCCGTCGGACCATAGCCCTCAGCGCCGCTGCGCCAGTACGGCCTCGATGCGCTGCAGCGAGGCCTTGATGTCCTCCTGCTCGTCATGGCTGAACTCGTCGGCGTTGTTGACAGCACGGGCGGTGATGTAGGCCGCGGCGAGTAGCGAGAGAAACCACGTGCTGACGATGAGGAAAGCCCCGACCCCACGACCCGCGGTGGTATGGGGATAGAGGTCGCCATAGCCCACCGTGAAACCGGTGACGATGGCCCACCACATCGCCTCGATGGGGCCCTTGTGCTCGATGAACGCATAAAGCGTCGAGCACACGAGGTAGTCGGCGAGAATCACCGAGAACAGCAGCTGGCCCCTGTTGGCCACGCTGAGGAGCAGGCGCAGCATCGAGGCACGAAGATCCGGCACCTGCCGGCCTCTAGGCGATCGACGCGATGACGATGAGCGAGACGGCGATCTCGGCGGCCCCGACGACGAGCGCCGCCGGATGCAGCGCCCTCTCGGTGAGTGTGTCGCCCAGCTTGCCGGGGGTCAGGACGTCGATCAGCACGAACGCTCCTGCCTGCAGCACGATGCCGAGGACACCGAAAGCGATCGTGTAGCCGAGCGCGTCACCGAAGCCGGAACCGGCGTTGGTCCAGATCGCCGTGAAGACGATGGCGCCGAGACCGAGGAACCCGGCCGCTAGGACGACGGCGGCACTCATGGACCGCTCCTGCCAGATGCGCTGCGACAACTTGCCCGGCGTCAGCAGGTCGAGCACGAGATAGCCTGCGAGCAGCAGCGCGATCCCGACGAGTGAATAGACGAGGGCATAACCGAGGCTCTCCAACATGGAGAAGGTCCCTTCCGCATCGGGGTGTTCTGGCCATAACACGAACGGCAATGCAGGAGCCCGGACTCAGGTGTCGCGTCTCCACGCGTCAGCTTCCTCAGCGGTGGGCTTGGGCGCCGAGATGACGTGCGGCACGAAACGCGCGCGCGAGTCGGTGATGAAACCGTCGGACTCGCGGATACCCGCTCCGGCCGCCGCCCCTTCGACCAACCACGTGCCGATCACCGCGTGGTTGCCCTCGAAGCTCGGCAGCGGGCACCACTGCTGATAGACGTAGCCCTCGCCGCCGTACGTCTTCCCCGCTCCACCGACCTCGATGTCGGTTGCATGGATGCGGATGCCGTCACCTTCGCGGCCGTGCAGCGGCTTGGCGACCCACTCTGTCAGCGGTCCCGGTGCGTCGACATAGGCGGGAAGCAGGTTCTCGTGCTCGGGATAGCAGTGCCACAACGCCGCGAGAACTGCCTTGTTGCTCGGCAGCACTTTCCACGGCGGCTCGATCCAGGTGAGGCCTTGCGGCTGCGCGAGAATCCTTCGACCGAACTCCTCGCGCAGCATGTTCTCCCACGGATAGAGCTTGAAGGCTGCGTCGATCGGGTCGCCGTCGAGGTCGACGAAACGATCCGTCGCCGTGTCGTAGCCGATGTCCTCGACGGTCAGGCCGACGGTCGTGAGGCCGGCTTCGATCGCGGTGTCGCGCATGTAGGCGACGGTCATCCACTCCTCGTTCGTCTCGTCCGCTGAGTGGTGCGCGAAGTGCACGACCTGAGAGGGCAGCCTCGGGCGGGCGGACGACCAGGCTTGGACGAGCCGCTCGTGCAACGAGTTCCACTGGTCCGTCGCAGGCATGCAGTCCTGCAGCCAATACCACTGCACAACGCTCGACTCCAGAAGTCCGGTCGGCGTGTCTGCGTTGTATTCCAGCAGCTTCGCGGGTTCGGTGCCGTCATAGCGCAGATCGAACCGACCGTAGATCGACATCGGGTTCTCGGCGAGACTCGCCGCTGCGAGCTCCAGGGCACCTGGCACCAGGCCCAGATCACCGAGCGCACCAGTCGCGAGATAGCGGGACGCTTCCACGCACATCTCGTGCAGCTCTTCGGTCACCGACTCGAGGTGCGCCACTTCTACCTCGGAGAGCTCATAGAAAGCCGACTCGTTCCAGTAGAGCGTCTCGGTGCCGTCGTCGTGCTCTGTGACGGGATAGACGAGACCCTGCGACTCGACGGTCTTGCGCCAGTCCTTGCGAGGCTTCGCCGCATGGCGCCACACGTCAGCCGCCGTACCGGCTGCCGGAGCCGCCGCTGGACTTGCCGAAGCCACCCCGGGCGACCGTGCCCCGGGTAGCACCGGCGGCGGCGCCGCCACGCGGGATGCCGGTGTAGATGTGGTTGACGTGCACGACGGAATAGCCGCCACCGAAGCCCAGGATCGACCCGCCGAACGGCGGCACCGCACTCGCGCGGCCCAGGAAATACCACAGGAAGGGGGAGCCGGCGAGCGAGCCGTCATAGGGGTCGTCGTCACACCTGCTGTCGTCGATGCGCTGCTGGGTCGCGGCATCGACGCAGATCGCGTTGGCGCCGTCGTTGTTGGCCCCCGAGCCGCAGCCCGTGAGGCTGGAGGCGAGCAAAGCCGTGACGCCGAGGGTGACCCTCGCTGACTTCTTCACCGCGCCAAGGTAGCGCCCCGGGGGGTTGGTCGGAGGGCTTTGTCAACGCAGCGCGCCGACGACCACGATGACGACCATCAGCACGAGGGCCGCGGGCACGAGCCAGCGCCGGGTGCGTGGGTCCACGCACTTCACGCTAGTGCACGTCAGGCGACGCGCTCGGCCTCGACATCATCGAGCACCCTGTCGGTCGCGACGTCCCTGTGCTGCACCGTCACGTGCGGCCGTGGGAGCACATGAGGGCGTACACGCAGCCGCTGGTGCCTCGCCAACAGCACTCCCGCGACCAGGGGTGCGGCGAGCGACAGCAGGCCGCCGCCGATCAACGTCCAGCGAGCCCCGAGGTTCTCACCGACCCACCCGATGGTCGGGGCGCCGAGCGGAGCGCCGCCGAAGAACGTCATCGCGTACAGCGCCATGACCCGCCCACGCATCTGCGGATGGGTTCCGAGCTGGAGAAGCGAGTTGGAAGTCGTCATGAACGTGAGCGACGTGATGCCGAGCGGGACGAGCAGGACCGTGAACCAGAAGTAGGTCGGCATCAGGCCTGCCGTCACCTCGAGAACTGCGAAGGCCACTGCCGCTCCCAGCAGGATGCGCATGCGTGGCCGCTCGCGCCGGGCGGCGAGGAGCGCACCCGCAAGAGAGCCGCAGGCCATCACCGAACCGAGAATCCCGTATCCCTGGGCACCCTTGTGGAAGACACGGGTGGCCATCAAGGCACTCGTCAGCTGGAAGTTCAACCCGAACGTCGCGACCCAGAAGACCGTGCACAGCACAGCGAGAAGATCGGGCCGGGTGCGGACGTAGCGCAGTCCCTCGCGCAGGGCACCCTTGCCTCGCGCGCCGATGGGCGACGGTCTGAGCTCGTCGGAGCGAAGGCGGGCCAGCGCGAAGAGGACTGCTGCGAAAGACACGCCGTTGAGGACGAAGACAAGGCCGGTGTGGTTGTGGTTGGCGGCGATGAGCACGCCGGCCAGGCCGG
The DNA here is from genome assembly GCA_964236445.1 of uncultured Motilibacteraceae bacterium. Classification (GTDB taxonomy): domain Bacteria; phylum Actinomycetota; class Actinomycetes; order Motilibacterales; family Motilibacteraceae; genus CAXSDR01. The sequence continues at coordinate 31,895 of CAXSDR010000035.1, forward strand.
GACCGACGACGCGGCCAGCGTTGAACGAGGCACTGTTCAGACTCACGGCGTTGGGCAGGTCATCGGGACCGACGAGCTCGACGACGAAGGACTGCCGCGCCGGGCTGTCGAATGCGGTGATGACACCGATCGCTGTCGCCATGACATAGACGTGCCAGACCTGGACCACACCCGCGAGCTCCAGCACACCGAGGCTCAGCGCCGTGATCGCCAGGCAGGTCTGCGTGACGAGCAGGATCGCCCGTTTGGGGAAGCGATCGGCGACGACGCCGCCCCAGAGGCCGAAGACCAGCGAGGGCGCGAACTGCAGCGCCGTGGCGATGCCGACGGCGACACCGCTGTCCGTGATCTGAAGCACGAGCCAGTCCTGCGCCACGCGCTGCATCCACGTGCCGATGTTGGAGACCACGGCGCCGGTGGCGAAGAGCCGGTAGTTGCGGACGTGCAGCGACCGCCACATCGGGCTCA
>CAXSDR010000036.1:0-31014 GCA_964236445.1 uncultured Motilibacteraceae bacterium
ATCACCGTTCTTCGCAACCTTCAGCTCATTGGCTCAAAGCCGCAACATACGCAAGTTCTCGGCGATCACGGATTCGCACTTCTTCGGGGCGTTGGACATTAGCGTTCCCCTCCAATCGAGCCTTGTTCTGTGTCGGCGACCGCGCGTTCGTGATGCGTCCGGGCGAGTCCGAGTGTGACGCCCAGTATCACCACAGCGCCACCGGATACGCGCGAGGGGACCAGTGTCTCCCCGGCCAGCACGACTGCCCACATCAGGCCTGCCACAGGGACTATATTGAGGAGGTTGACAGCAACGCTTGCGCTCAGGGATCTCAGGCCAAAGTTGTAGGCGAGAAAGGCCGCCACCGAGCAGAAAACCGCAAGGAAAGCAATGCGCAGGAATGAGCCTGCCGAAGGCGTCGACCACCGCGGAGCTTCGAAGAAGGAGAGTGGGATAAACCCGACGGTGCCCGCCATCGTCTGGTAGTACGTCGTGACCACTGCGGAGCATCCCCGGCTGTTACGCTGGGCGACGATATTGTACGTAGCCCAGGCGAAGCCGCCCGCGATCAGGAGTAGGTCGCCGACCAAGCGATGTTCGCGGCGGGAGGAAACGACTGGCCCGCTAGCTACAACCATGCACACACCTGCGATTGCGAGCGTCATCCCCGAGAGACGTACGAGGGAAAAGTGCGTTTTCCCGAAAGGCAGTTCTAATAACAGAGCTATCACTGGATATGACGCTACGATGAGCGTTGCGTCCGACGCAGAGGCGAGGTCGACGCCGACGTTCTCGAGCGCGAAGTACGCGGTAATTCCGAGTAGCCCTGCGGATCCGACGCTGATCTTCTGGCGCTTCGTCATGACGGATCGCTCACGACGCAGAAGTAGGATAATACGGAGAATCACGGCAGCAACCGCAAACCGTAGGGCACCCAATGTCATGGGCGGCACGTCATCCAGGGCGACCTTGGTGACCGCGAAGGAGCTGCTCCAGATGACGGCCGCCACAGCCACGGCCGAGACCGCGAGCAAGCGCTGTGATAAGCCGGGAGGCAGCTCCCTACGACGCCGGGCATGTTGTGTGTCCGTGGTCAGGCTCACAAGGGGAGCCTAAGACCTTCTCGACATCGTAGCGGCGGCACCGGCACTGTTTGGTGTTTGATGCCACGAAGTTTGCACGCCATACACCATCACCCGGAACGGAAGAGACCTGGGCGAGACTGATGCGGCGCTGCTACGTCTGGTCTGCCACGCCCGGCGCTCGAACCGCGAACTTGCGATCGAGCGGCATGTGGCGGAGTCGACGTGTCTTGAAGGGACGCCTGGGCCATCTCGGCGTGGAGTGGTCACCGGACTACAAGCCGAGGCCGACCGCAGAAAGCTCAATCGGCCCCCCGTCATCGAGTCATTCCACTCGTTCGTCTTGAAGTTCGAGGGGCACCCTTGCGGTCCTCGCTAGTTCTGGCACTGATATTTCCTCACTCAAATCGCAGGTCAGGTCGCCGACCGCCTGAATGACTTCTTTCTCTTACCGACCCACGCAGCGCAAGGGGGAATAGTCGACGTCCAGACCTGAGTGATCGTCGGTGCCGTCCCGTTCTAGTCACGCGGCCCCGGAGTGGTTCACACCGAGTGTTCCGTCCATCGAGACCTACCCAGTGGCCCGCGGCGATGGCCAGAGCGGCGAAGCCGAGCGACTGGAGCACAGTGATCTCCTTCTCCGAACTTCGGCCATGGCTTGATTGCGCAAGACTTCGCCGAGTTCGGCGTACTCCGTGAACGGATGTCCGAGCTCCTCGGCGGCAAGCAGAAGGTCTCCTGCCTCGGCGTGATGTGAGGTCCCGGCGCAATGTCCGACAGGGCCGACAAAGGGGTGCGCACCTGTGATGTCCATGACCGTGCAGATCACGTCCGCATCGCGTGTCGCCTCCCTCACAACGTTTGCGCACGTAGACGGGAAGCTCGCCGTCAAACCCAACTCACTTCGGTCGTCGACGTTGAGACGCTCACGGCACACATCGGCGCCCGACCGCGGCCCCCTCACCACCGGGCCGAGAACCGGAGCATCGTAGGTGCAGGGCTCCGGCGCCACAGTCGGCCGACCCTGTCAGAGCGCTCGGGGTGAAGTCCGCGATAAATGGGTCGAGGACGTGGTGGTGCCGATGGGAGCATCGGCGAGTGCACATGAAGCTGGTGCGCCCCGACGAAACTCGTCTTGCGTCCTACCTCGAGGCGCTGCGCCGAGGTTGGGCGCCGCATGGTCGAGCTAGCTGACCATCGGTCAGCAGTCGAAGCGATCGAGGCGGACCGGCAGCAGTTCCTCGCCGACCAGGACGACCCACGCGCGGAGCGTGGTGCGCTGACCCTGCCGGACGGCACCACCGCCACCCGCATTCCAGGATATGAACGCTGGATGTGGGACGGCGAGTTCTGCGGGCGCATCGGTCTGCGCTGGCAGGAGGGCACAGCGGAGCTGCCGACACACGTTCTCGGACACATCGGCTATGCAGTCGTGAGCTGGAAGCGCGGCAGGGGATACGCCACCAACGCTCTTGCACAGTTGCTCCCGGACGCTCGGGCCATCGGTCTGCCTCATGTCGAGCTCGCGACCGACCCGAACAACGTCGCGTCACTGAGAGTTCTCGCCGCCAACAATGCTCAGCTCATCGGTCCGTTCGAGCTGCCGGAGGTCCATGGCGGCGGCGCGGCACTGCGGTTCCGCATCGCTCTCACACACTGACCGCCAGCACTCGCTCAGGCGACGTCCACGTGGACATGGTCCCGATGGTCGAGGACATCCGGGTCCCCGCTGGAGCCGCTGGGCGGTGCGTACGGCCGCCAGCCGTCCTGGGAACGCGTCGCCGTCCAGATGCGGCCGTCATAGATGACCGTGCGCACCTGCAGGCGCTTCGCGTTGGCGACCAACCACTGCGCGGTCGCCCAACCCTTGAGTTGGTGGACCGTGTCGGCGGGTCGGTAGAAGACGTCGATGGCTCGCCCGTCGTAGTGCGCCGACCCGCTCATGTGCCCGGTGGAGATGCCGCCGGGCGCGAAGCCTCCTAGGGACAGGCGCCCGAACGACGCGGTGAGCTCGGCGCGCGTACGCGCAGCACGAGGGGTGAGCCCGGTCGGGCCGATGGCCTGCTTGCCAAGCTTGCCCGGCTTGCCCACGTGCAGGTTGCACGTCAGACCGGCCTCGCGGTGACCGGTCAGCGCCGCAGCGATCACGCGCGCGTCGGCCGCATGCTGGGCGTAGGCACTCGGGAATGCGCTGCGCTGCACGGCCTGCGCCGCCTCGGTCACCGGGAGACTCGACCAGTGGGGCACCTTGGACAGCCGGCTGTAGAAGCGCCCTGACGCATGGACGGGGTCGCGCACCTGGGCCGGCGTGCCCCAGCCCTGCGACGGTCGCTGCTGGAAGAGCCCTTGTGAGTCTCTGTCGCCAGAAGATAGATTCCTGAGCTTGGATTCCTGCATTGCGGTGGCGAGCGCGATGGTGACGGCCTGCTGCCCATAGCCCATCTTGAGTCCCACCGCGGCGATGGTGGCTGCATTGGCGGCCTGGTCGAGATCGAGCAGGACCTCGGGCGCGCCGGGAGTCGCACTCCTGACGATGCACAGCTCAGGCGTCACCACGGCCGCACCGTGGTGGGGCAGAGCGTCCAGGGCACGCTTCACCACCCACGCCGCACCCGCGAGCAGCGACAGCGCCAGCAGGGCGGCGACCAGCTTCGTCCCTGGGCCGTCGTCATGGCGACCGGGCAGCCGCGTGCTCCCCGAGCGACGCGGGGTGCCCGGCCGCCGGGACGACGAGAGGCGGCGTGGCGGCGCTGAGGTCGCCATCGCTGCGCCACTCCCTTCAGACGTTCGCGTGCAGTGCGGCGTTGAGGCTTCCCCACGTGCCCGTGCGGGCGCGGACCTGGATGGCCCCCGTCACGCTGTTGCGAAGGAACAGCAGGTCGGGCACGCCCGACAGTGCGCGTGCCTTCACCACCGCACCGTCGGGAAGCGTGACCTTCGTGCCCGCGGTGATGTAGGTGCCTGCCTCGACAACGGTTCCGTCGCCGAGGCTGATCCCCGTCCCCGAGTTTGCCCCGAGCAGGCATCCTTTGCCGATCACGACGCGCTCAGTGCCGCCACCGGACAACGTGCCCATGATCGAGGCGCCCCCGCCGATGTCGGACCCGTCCCCCACGACGACGCCTTGGCTGATGCGGCCCTCGACCATCGACGTACCCAGAGTTCCTGCGTTGTAGTTCACGAATCCCTCGTGCATGACGGTGGTGCCGGGCGCGAGGTGGGCTCCCAGTCGCACGCGGTCGGCGTTGGCGATGCGTACGCCGGACGGCACGACGTAGTCCGTCATGCGCGGGAACTTGTCGATGCCGATCACCTGCGCCGGACGGCCGGCCGCGCGCAACCGCAGCCGTGTCGCCTCGAAGTCGGCGACCGCGCACGGACCCGAGTCGGTCCACACGACGTTCGTGAGAACGCCGAACAGGCCGTCGAGGTTCATCGAGTTGGGTTCGACGAGCCGGTGCGAGAGCAGATGCAGCCGCAGGTAGGCGTCGCTGGCATCGGTGGGGGGAGCGGTGAGATCGGCGCGGGTGAGCACCGCGGCCGTGCGGACCTGTCGGGCCAAGTCGTCACCCTCGAGGGCCAGCAGCGCGGCAGGGGCGTCACCAGGGGCGTCGTCACCGAGCGCCGGCGCGGGAAACCAGCTGTCGAGGACGTCACCGGCGGCGGAGGTGGTGGCGAGCCCCCAGCCCCACGCCCGCGAGGAGGCAGCAGAAGCCTTCAGAAGTGCCGTCTGAGCCGGTGTCGAGGTCGTGTCGTCCACGGTTGGCTACCGTACCCGCGTGGCTGTCCTGGATCTGTCGAGCAACGTCGTCGCCCTGACCGCGGCGGTGTGCGACGTCCCCTCCGTCAGCGGCGACGAGCGCGAGCTCGCCGATGCGGTCGAGACGGCGCTGCGGGCCTACGCCCACCTGCAGGTGCACCGCGACGGCAACGCCGTGGTGGCGCGTACGACGCTGGGCCGGCCGCAGCGGGTGGTGATCGCGGGGCATCTGGACACCGTCCCCATCGCCGACAACCTGCCCACCCACCTCGCCGACGGCGTCCTGCACGGGCGCGGCACCGTCGACATGAAGGGCGGCGTCGCGGTCGCGCTTCACCTGGCTGCGGCTGTGGTCGAGCCGACCCGCGACGTGACCTGGATCTTCTACGACAACGAAGAGGTCGAAGCCGCGCGCAACGGCCTCGGCCGGCTTCTCGAGGGACACCCCGAGTGGCTGGCCGGCGATTTCGCGATCCTGATGGAGCCGACCGCCGCCGAGGTCGAGGGTGGCTGCAACGGCACGCTGCGCGCCGAGGTCACCACCCGCGGCACGACGGCACACCCGGCCCGGGCCTGGATGGGCAGCAACGCCATCCATGCGGCTGCCGACGTGCTGGCACGCCTGCAGCGTTATGAGCCGCGCAGCATCGACGTGGACGGGCTCGTCTATCGCGAGGGGCTCAACGCCGTGGCCATCCGCGGCGGTGTGGCCGGCAACGTGATCCCGGACGAGTGCGTCGTGACGGTCAACTACCGTTTCGCGCCCAGCGCGTCGGTGGAGCAGGCGGCCGCGCACGTTCGCGACGTGTTCGACGGCTTCGAGGTCGTCATCACCGACTCGGCCGCCGGCGCCCGTCCCGGGCTCGACCATCCCGCCGCCGTGGCGTTCATGGCGGCCGTCGGTGGTCGCGCGCTGCCGAAGTACGGCTGGACCGACGTGGCGCGCTTCAGCGAGCTCGGCATCCCTGCGGTCAACTACGGCCCCGGGGACCCGCTGCTCGCGCACAAGGACGACGAGCGCGTGCCGGTGGAGCAGCTCGAGCAGTGCGCCGAGCGACTCGGCTCCTGGCTCCGCTCCTGAGCGCCGCCTTCACCACGGCGTTCAGGCCCCTGTGCATGCCGCGAGGAACAGCGGTCAGTGGCGTGCTCATAGGCTTCGCGCATGGTCGACCAGGACGCCGCTGGCAGCGGCAGCAACGGCGCGCCGCCCGAGCCGGCGACGCCCACGGGCAGAGCCCCCAAGCGTCAGCGCAGGCACGGCGCGTTCGAGCACCAGAAGGGCCCGGTCACGCTGCGGGGGTCGCAGATCCCGGCCAGCACCACCGACCAGCGGCTGCTCGACAGCCACGGTGCCACGGACTGGGTGCACACGGACCCCTGGCGCGTACTCCGGATCCAGGCCGAGTTCGTCGAGGGCTTCGGCGCGCTCGCGGAGCTGGGTCGCGCGGTCAGCGTGTTCGGCTCTGCGCGTACCCACCCCGACTCACGGGAGTACGCGCAGGCGGAGGAGGTGGCTCGCCGGCTCGTCGCGGAGGGCTATGCAGTGATCACCGGCGGTGGCCCGGGCACGATGGAGGCCGCGAACCGCGGTGCGCACGAGGCCGGCGGGCTCAGCGTCGGCCTCGGCATCGAGCTGCCATTCGAGCAGTCGATGAACGAGTGGGTCGATCTCGGCGTGAACTTCCGCTACTTCTTCGCGCGCAAGACGATGTTCGTGAAGTACGCCGTCGGCTTCGTCGTGTTGCCGGGTGGCTTCGGCACCCTTGACGAGATGTTCGAGGCGCTGACCCTCGTGCAGACGCAGAAGATGACGGCCTTCCCCGTCGTGCTCATCGGCAAGGACTACTGGTGCGGGCTGATCGACTGGCTCAAGGGTCCCGTCCTGGACGGCGGCAAGATCAAGGCGGCCGACCTCGAGCTCCTGGTCGTCGTGGACACCCCGGAGGAGGCTGTCGAGCTCGTGCTGGCCGCGGAGCGCAGCCGGGTCGGTGAGGGCGGCCGGCGTGACGACGAGAAGGCCGCCGCGTCGTCGAGCTCCTACGACGGCACCTGAGCATGGCCACGATCTGCGTCTACTGCTCCTCCAGCGAGGCCATCGCCTCGTCCTACCTCGACCTCGCCACCGAGATGGGGCACGAGATCGGCAGGCGCGGGCACGGTCTGGTGAGCGGCGGCGGTCGCGTGTCGATGATGGGCGCCGTCGCGACGGCGACCCGCGAGGCGGGTGGGCGCACCGTGGGGGTCATTCCCGAGGCGCTGCGCCTGATCGAGGTCGGCGACGAGCTGGCGGACGAGCTGCTGGTCACCCCGGGCATGCGTGAGCGCAAGGCCATCATGGACTCCCGGGCCGACGCCTTCGTGGCCCTGCCCGGCGGGCTCGGCACGCTGGAGGAGCTGCTCGAGGTCTGGGTGGCCCGAACGCTCGGGATGCACACCAAGCCCGTGGTCGTCATCGACCCGGACGGCATCTTTGCCGCGCTGCGCCAGCAGGTCGAGGATCTGGTGGAGGGCGGTTTCATGCGCCCGGAAGCGCGTGAGGCCTGCGTGTTCGTGCGCACCGTTTCGGCGGCGTTCGACGCTATCGACGCGCTGTGGGCTGCTGCGCCCGGCTTGCGCTGGGCCCCGTCGGTGGACGAGATGCTGGAGTCGGACCTCTAGCGCTCACGCCATGCCACGGCGTACGACAGCCGGCTCTCGCGTCCCCTTGATGCAGGCCACCATGTCGAGCACGCGCCGGGTGGCCCGCACGTCGTGGGCCCGGAAGGCCCGCGCCCCCTGCCACGCCGCCACCGCCGTTGCCGCGAGCGTGCCCTCGAGTCGCTGGTCGACCGGCAGGTCGAGCGACTCGCCCACGAAGTCCTTGCGTGACATCGCCACGAGGACGGGCCAGCCCGTCGCCACGAGCTCGTCGAGGTGTCGGCTGACCAGCAGCGAGTGCCGGGTCGCCTTGCCGAAGTCGTGGGCCGGGTCGATCAGCACGCCGTCGCGACGTACGCCGGCGGCCACCGCCCGCTGAGCGAGGTTTGTCAGGCTGCTCACCACATCGGCCACCACATCGAGGTAGGCCGGGCGATGAGGGTCGGTGCGCGGCGCCAGCCCGCCGGTGTGGGTGCAGACGTAGCCCGCTCCGGCGGCAGCGGCGACGTCCAGCAGCCCCGGGTCGTGCCCGCCCCATGCGTCGTTGATCAGGTCGGCGCCGGCCGCGCAGACGGCTCGACCGACCTCGGAGCGCCACGTGTCGACGCTGATGACCAGGCCGGGGTGGCGCTCGCGGACGGCCTCGACGCAGCGCAGGACCCGGCGCAGCTCCTCGTCGGTGTCGACCGCCGCGCCCTGTCCCGCCCTGACGCCGCCGAGGTCGACGAGGTCGGCTCCCTCGGCGACGGCGCGGTCGACCGCTGCGATCGCGGCGTCGTGGGCGTAGGTCGCGCCACGGTCGAAGAACGAGTCAGGCGTGCGGTTCACGACGGCCATGACCAGCAGGTCGTCGGCGGCGAAGGTGCGCCCGCCGAGGGTGAGGTTCACGCGGACATCTCCTGAGCTTCGCGGGCGGGGCGACTCGGCCGGTCTGGTCACTGTCGGTGCCGGATGGCACCATCGCTTCCGTGCGCCTGACATTTCTCCTGATCCTGGTCCTGATCCTCGCCGCTGTCGCGGCGGTTGCCTCCGGGTGGGGCGGCACGTTGGCGGACGCCCCGCACGACCGGCGGCCGTGGCGGCTGCCCGAGGGCCCGCTGGCGGCGGGGTCCCTCGACTCCTTGACGTTCTCGCCGGCATTGCGGGGCTACCGCTGCGACGAGGTCGATGCGGTGGTCGACCGCCTGGTGGGCGAGCTGGCCGATCGGGACCGCCGCATCGCCACCCTCGTCGCTGAGGGGCACGGGCAGGCGCCCAGCAACGGGCCGTCCCTGCTGAAGCGGCCGACCGAGCCCGAGCGCCGGTTCGCCGCCGGGGAGCCGGGCGAGCAGCTGCAGCCGTCGCCGGCCCTCGTCGACTCGCCCGCTGCCGACCGCGAGGTCTGACGCCGTGGCGACGGTCTCGCAGTCCGTGGAGATCGCAGCGTCGCCCGGCCAGATCTGGGACGCTGTCGTCGCGTGGGAGAGCCAGGGCAGCTGGATGCTGCTCACGCGGGTCGAGCCGGCCGCCCAGGGGGGTCACGGTCCAGGCGGTGGCATCGTGGGCCTCACCGGGGTGGGTCCGCTCGTCGTCCGCGACCCGATGACCATCACGACGTGGGACCCGCCGACGCGGCTCGTCATGCGTCACACCGGGCGGCTCGTGCGGGGGTCGGGGGCGTTCGAGACGGTCGACCTCGGCAACGGCCGCTCGCGTTTCAGCTGGTCCGAGTGGCTCGACCTGCCGCTCGGACCGCTCGGGCAGGTGGCCTGGCTGGCGGGCGGCTGGGCGTTCAAGCGTGCCGTGCTCGTCTCGCTGCGCAGGTTCGCCGCGCAGGTCGAGCCCCGCGAGTGAGCATGGCGTGGCGACGGCGGTAGTGGTCGGGGCCGATGGCCTGGCGCGCTGCCCCTGGGCGGCCTCGACGCCCGACTACCTCGCCTATCACGACGGCGAATGGGGACAGGCGCTCCACGGCGAGCATGCGCTGTTCGAGCGCCTGAGTCTCGAGGCGTTCCAGTCGGGGCTGTCCTGGATCACGATCCTGCGCAAACGTCCGGCGTTCCGCGTGGCGTTCGCCGACTTCGACCCGGAGGTGGTGGCCGCGTTCGGGGACGACGACGTGGCGGGGCTGATGGCCGATGTGGGCATCGTGCGCAATACGGCCAAGATCACCGCCACGATCGCCAACGCCCGCGTGGTCCTCGACCTGCGGGCAGCCGAGGGGCTCGACGCGCTGATCTGGTCGTACGCGCCGCCCCCCGCCCCCCGCCCGGTCACCACGGCCGAGGTGCCCGCCGTCACCGAGCGGTCGACGGCGCTGGCCAAGGAGCTGCGGCGCCGTGGTCTGAAGTTCGTCGGCCCCACGACCGCCTACGCGCTCATGCAGGCGTGCGGTCTCGTCGACGACCACCTCGCGGCGTGCCATGTCACCGAAACCCCCTGGAGCGGAGCGGGGCGTTCCCGCTAGCGCAGGCACTCGTCGACGAACCGCGATGCCGCCGGGAGCAGCCGCCCGGCCTGCTCGTCGAAGAATGCCGCGGCGCGCTCGCCCGGCCAGCTTTCCGGAAGCAGGGTGCGGGGCAGGCCCGGGTCGGTGTGGAGGAACTTGCGCCACTCGTGGACCAGCCGGCTCCGCACGGCGTAGGCGCGCTCGTCGTCCGGGCGGACGCCGGCTACGGAGGTGATGGCGTGGGCGTCGGACATCCAGCGCACATAGGCAGCTGCGAGGGCATCGAGGTCCCATGCCCGCTCGACCAGCGTCGCGTCGTGCCCGGCGTAGTGCGCCGTGAACTCGTGGCGCTCGCCCTTGTCGGTGCCCAGCAGCTCGTCGAGGTCGGTCGCCCCCCGCGGACCGATCCAGGTCCCCTCGGTGAGCGGCGCGAAGCCGACCACGCCCAGGGTCGCGCGCACCCGGTCCCGAGCCGCGCGGGACGGCGCCCGCGTGAGGACGATGACGTGCCAGGTGCCGTCCCAGTCGCCGACGGTGCGATAGACCCGCGCAGCCGCTTCGTCGAGCCGGCGGGTCACGTTGGGGGCGACACGGTAGCCGGGGCTGCCGTCACACGTCATGGGTTCGAGCCAGCCCTGCTTGACCATGCGTGAGATGGCGGTGCGCACTGCGGGCGCCGCCACGCCCACCGTGTCCAGCAGTCGGACGAGTGAGGACACAGGCGCACAGCCACCGCGCGTACGCAGATGGTCACCGTAGAGATCCAGCAGGGCCGAGCGTGCTCTCATCAGAGCCAGTGTGCCGTGCCGCGGGGTGCGCCGCGTTGCTGCTTGGCGGGATTTGCGCGCCTTTGACCCAGGCGCCTACCACCCCACCGTGAACATCAGGGATGATGGGCGTAACTACCGCGTTCGCCCACGCCGGCGACGCATCGAGGAAGGGGAACGCGCATGGCGGCCATGAAGCCGCGCACGGGTGACGGCCCGCTCGAAGTGACCAAGGAGGGGCGCGGCATCGTGATGCGCGTTCCGCTCGAGGGAGGTGGACGGCTGGTGGTCGAGCTGTCTGCCGATGAGGCCGGCGCACTCGGCGACGCCCTGAAGAAGGTCGTGGGCTGAGCGGGGCCCCCGACTTCACCGAACGACATAGCAAGGACGGCCTCGGCCGGACCCGCGACAGCGGAGTTCGACCGGGGCCGTAGCGTTTCGCCCGTGCCAGCACTCGCGGGTCTGCCCGACGTCTTCCTCGCCAGCTCGCTGCGCGGCCTCGACGCCGATGAGGCCCCCGATCTCGTTGCCATCGCCGTGGCCGCTCCCGCCGGCGCCACGTTGCCCTCGCTCGACGACGACGCCATCTCCGCGCTGATCGAGCGGACCCGTTTCACGCTCGAGGAGCTTCTGGCGCGCACCGACGTCACGGGCGACGTCGGTCAGCTGGCCGATATCGCCCTCTCCGACGACGCCGCTCCGGGCTCGCTGCTGTTGCTCGGCGTCGGCGACGCCACCGAGCTGTCCCTGCGCCGGGCGGGAGCGGCTCTCGGCCGGCGGCTGCGGGGGCGTGCGCCCGCTGCCACCTCGGTGGTGGTCTCCCTTCCCGGCGAACCTGCGCTCTCCGCCCCCGGGTTGCGCGCCTTCGTCGAGGGGCTGCTGCTGGGGCACTACCGGCAGACACGCCGCGGCCAGCGGGCGCCGGGCCCGGACGACGCGCGCCTGCGCACGGTCCGGGTGCTCGCGCCCTCGACGGCTGCTCACGTCGGCGCCCTGCGTGCAGCGGTCGCCACGGCGGCCGCAGCGACCCTGGCGCGCGACCTCGCCAACACCACCGGCGACGTCAAGGACCCTGCCTGGCTGGCCGACCGTGCCGTCGATCTCGGCGCGGGCGCGGGGCTCGAGGTGCGCGTACGAGCTGAGCGCGAGCTGGCGGCCGACGGCTTCGGCGGCATCCTGGCGGTCGGAGCCGGCTCGGTGCGCCCGCCACGCTTCGTCGAGCTGGCCTACGCCCCCGCGAAGATCACGCGGGGCACGCCGCACGTGGCGCTGGTCGGCAAAGGCATCACGTTCGACTCGGGCGGGCTGTCGCTCAAGCCGCGCGAGGCGATGGTCCCGATGAAGACCGACATGAGCGGCGCCGGCGCGGTGCTTGCCGTGATGTCGGCGCTGGGCGACCTCGGCGTACGCGCGCGGGTCACGGGGCTGCTGGCGATCGCCGAGAACCTGCCGAGCGGCTCGGCGGCCCGACCGGGCGACGTCATCACGCACTTCGCCGGCACGACCTCGGAAGTGCTGAACACCGACGCCGAGGGCCGGCTGGTGCTCGCTGACGCGCTCGCCTACGCCGACACCGTGCTGGGCGCCGACATCATCATCGACATCGCGACCCTCACCGGCGCGGCGTCGCTCGGCCTCGGGCGCCGGCACGGGGCGATGTTCACGGCTGACGAGGCGCTCGCCGACGCGTTGCTGGCTGCGGGCGAGGCGAGCGGCGAGCGGTTGTGGCGGATGCCCCTGACCGATGCCTACCGCGACGAGCTGCGCTCCGACGTCGCCGACCTGCGGCACATCGCGCGCACTCCTGGGGGAGCGGCGGGTGCCACGACGGCAGCGCTGTTCCTGCAGGAGTTCACCGGCCGACGGCGCTGGGTCCACCTCGACGTCGCGGGCCCGGCCCGCGCCGACTCCGACGAGCACGAGGTCAGCAAGGGTGGCACCGGGTTCGGCACGCGCGTGCTGCTGCGCTGGCTCGAAAGCCTGCGGTAGCAGCTCAGCGAGCAGCCGGGGGAGCTGGTCAGCCGGTCTTGACCGCGACAAGCAGCCCGTCGCCCACGGGCAGCAGCGCCGAGACGAGTCGGGGGTCCTCACGGACTGCTGTGCCGAGCTGGCGCACGGCGATGGTCTGGGCGTCGCGCTGGGCGGGGTCGGGCACCTTCTCGTGCCACAGCGCGCCGTCGAAGACGACGACGCCGCCGCCGCGCAACAGCCGCAGGGCCTGCACCAGGTGCTCGGCATACTCCGACGGGTCGCCGTCACAGAAGACGAGGTCGTAGGCGCCGTCGGTCAGGCGCGGCAGCACGTCCGAGGCTCGCCCACCGATGACGCGGGCCCGGTTGGGCGCAAAGCCGGCGGCGGTGAAGGCCAGCCGGGCCGCGCGCTGGTGCTCCGCCTCGACGTCCACCGTCGTGAGCACGCCGTCCGGCGCCATCCCGCGCAGCAACGAGACCCCCGAGACACCGGTGCCGGTGCCGATCTCGACGACGTTGCGTGCCCCGGAGGTGGCCGCGAGCAGACGCAGCGCGCTCGCCGCCCCCGCAGGCACGGGGTGACACCCCAGCTCCGCCGCCCGCGTACGAGCGTCGAGGAGGACCTCGTCCTCACCGGTCCATGCCTCTGAGTAGTCCCACGTCGCCTGCCGCACCCGGGCAGCCTAGTTGGCGGGGTGATGCGGGAACGTCGAAAACGTTCGTGGCGTTCACTTGAGTCAGGGCGTTGCCGGCCGAGGAGTCGGTGGGGCCCGCGCAACCCGATGGTGAGGGGACAGCTGCAGTGAACCGCACGCACGACGTCGAGCCCGCGACCGATGCCTCGTTCGGCGAGGACGACACCGCCGCTTGGGTGGCGCCGAGCTGGGACGAGCTCGTGCGCACTCATGCAGGTCGCGTGCACCGCCTCGCCTACCGCCTGACCGGCAACTCCCACGACGCCGACGACCTGACGCAGGAGGTCTTCGTGCGCGCCTTCCGTGCGCTTCCCTCCTACACTCCCGGGACGTTCGAGGGCTGGCTGCACCGCATCACGACCAACCTGTTCCTCGACGGCGCGCGACGGCGTCAGCGCATCCGCTTCGACGCCTTCGCCGACGATGCCGGTGACCGGCTCGCGGGCAGCGAGCCCGATCCTGGTGACGCGCTGGTGCACGACCTGCTCGAGCCCGACGTCGAGGCGGCCCTGCAGTCGCTGTCGCCCGAGTTCCGCGCCGCCGTCGTGCTGTGCGACATCGAGGGCTTGTCCTACGACGAGGTCGCCCGAGTGCTCGACGTGAAACTGGGCACCGTGAGGAGCCGCATCTCGCGAGGTCGCGCGCAGCTGCGCGCGTCCCTGGCGCACCGGGCGCCGCGCCCGGCCGTTGCGGCGCCCGGGAACCGTGGACCACGCGCCGCGGGCACGGCTCGCGACTCGCTCGCGGGGCAGCGGTGAGGGAGCCCGGTCGCTGCCACCTGGGCACCGACCTGGACCTGCTGATCGACGACTGCCTCGCACCGGTCCGCCGCGACGGCGCGCTGGCCCACGTGGCGGGCTGCGACGTCTGCCGGCGGGAGCTCGACGCGGCCCGGCGCGTACGCGGGCGGCTGCGCGCCCTGGCGGACGCGCCCCCCGTCCCACCCGCCCTCACGGCCCGGCTGCTGGCCATCGGTGCTGAAGCATTCGCGCTGCCCCATCCGCCCGCCCTTTCGCGTCAGCCCGCCGTAGCTGCGCCACCGGCGCAGGTTGACCGGACTGCGGGGGGCCATCCCCCGGCGGGCGGATATCTGCCGGTCTGGCGCCCCGCCACGGCGGCGAGCCCGAGCCGTGGGGCCCGCGAGCGGGCCGTGCTGTTGGCCGGCGGCGCGCTCTCGGTCGCGGGCCTCGCGCTCGCCGGGACCGCTACGTCGACGACGGTCGAGCGACCTGGTGCCCGCACGACGACCACCATCACCACCCCCGGCAGCCGACCGGGCGGCCCGGTGACGCCGGTCTCGCTGCGGGTGCGGCCCGTCAACCGGGGGCGTGCCGCACTGCTCTCGGCTCTCCCGTCGACCCAGGTCGTCATCACCTCGTTCCAGCCAGCCGACCTGCTGGCGATTCCCGCGCCTGTGTCACGCTCGGGGAGTGCACCCCTGGTTCGCGCGGCCTCTCACCGGGGCACACGGTGACCGACGCGTGAGCAGCGCCGGATTTCCGCAGCGCTCGGACGGCTCGGCACCGACGGCACGGGGAGGACTTCGCGATGACTGAGGGTGGGCGGCAGCCGGACGGCGCCTGGTGGGCGAGGCCCGGGGGCGCGAACGACCCGAGCGGCACGGCCGGGCCCGACGGCACAGCCGAGCCCGACGGCGCAGCCGACGGGAACGGCGCGTCCGGCGCGGCTGCGGATGCGCATGCACAACGGGCTGCACCTGCTTCGGACCCTTGGGCCCCTCCGGTGCAGCAGCCTGCTCGAGCTCCCGATCCGCACGAGCCGACGCAACCCGTCCCGACCGCCTCTGCGCAGCCGTGGGGCCCCGGCAACCCCTATGCCACCGGTCAGCCGGGCACGCCCGACTACCGCCGCCCGACGGACACGCCCTTCAGCTCCCCGTTCGCGCCGCCTTACGCCACGGCCCCGCTTCCGCACTGGGGCCCGGCAGGGCCGGGAAGTCCCGGCGGGCCGTCGACCTTGGCGCCGATCGACACCCTGGGCCGTCCCGTCCGCCCCGAGGGCCGTAGCCGCTTGTCCAAGGTCGCACTCGTGGCGCTCCTCGCGTTGCTGGCGCTGGTCGCGGGCACGGTGGGCGGCGTCACCGGCTGGTCCATCGCCGACCACAACAAGAAGACGTCCGCCACGGCGATCGACGGGTCGGCCGACCTCGGTGCGACGCCCAAGGGCTCCGTGAGCCGACCGACGGGCACCGTGCCAGCGGTGGCGGCGTCGATGCTCCAGCGCGTGGTCGCGATCCAGGTCTCAGAAGGATCCGGGTCCGGCTTCATCATCCGGTCCGACGGCTATATCGCAACGAACAACCACGTGGTCGCGTCGACGGCGAACGGCGGGTCCATCCGGGTCGAGTTCCAGGACGGGCGCAAGGTCGAGGCCCTGATCGTCGGCCGCGATCCGGGCTATGACCTGGCTGTCCTCAAGGTCGAGGCCAAGAACCTGCCGACCGTGACGTGGGGCGACTCGGACGCGATCGTGGTCGGTGATCCGGTCATCGCGATCGGGGAGCCGCTCGGTCTCACGGGCACAGTGACGACGGGCATCGTCAGCGCGCTGAACCGTCCCGTGGTGGCGGGCGGCGACAACGGCGCGGACGACAACGCCTACTACAGCGCGATCCAGACCGACGCCGCGATCAACCCAGGCAACTCCGGCGGCCCCCTGCTCGATGCGCAGGGCGCCGTCATCGGCGTCAACAGCGCCATCTCGAGCCTGGGGTCCACGGCGTCGAGCCAGTCCGGCAGCATCGGCCTGGGGTTCGCGATCCCCAGCAACATGGCCAAGCGCATCGCCGAGGAGATCATCCGCACCGGGAAGGCCGTGCATCCGCTCATGGGTGTCACGCCCGACCCGAACTACACCACCGGCGACGGGGCCCGCATCGCGCTGCGCGACAGCAACGGCGCTCCCGGTGTCGCACCCGACGGCCCCGCAGCCGCGGCCGGGCTGCAGCCTGGCGACCTGATCACCAAGCTCGACAGCACGCCCGTGTCGGACTCCAAGGACCTCATCGTCGGCATCCGCTCGCGCAACATCGGCGACCGCGTCGTGGTGACCTACGTCCGCGGCGGGCAGACGCGCACCACGTCGGTGACGCTCAAGCAGGCTCCGAGCGACTGAGGAACACGCCGCGGGGAGGATACGGTCGCGGACGGCACCTGCTGCTCGGGAGGAGGTCACGATGTTCGGCATCAACGGCTGGGAGTTCGTCGTCCTGGCAGTGGTCGGCCTCATCGTCCTCGGTCCCGACCGGCTGCCGCACTACGTCGGGGACGCTGCCCGGTTGGTGCGCAAGCTGCGCGGGCTCGCGCAGGATGCGCAGGACGAGGTGCGACGCGAGCTCGGGCCCGAGTTCGCGGACCTCGACCTCAACGACCTCGACCCCCGCAGGTTCGTCACGAAGCACCTGCTCGAGATCGGGCTCGACGACGACGAGCGCCCCGCACCCCGCTCACGAGTGCGCCTCGACAAGCCGCTCGACACCTCGGTCGACGGGGCGCCGGCAGATGCGCCGGCGCCCGACAGCGTTCCGGGCACCGGCTATGACGGCGACGCGACCTAGCGCCCAGCTGTCACGGGCGTGAGGCTCAGGGGCCGACCCACCAGGCCACGGGGCCCCACGAGCGAGTCGGCGATCCGGCTGAGCGCCTGTGCTGCGGGGCTGTGCGGATGGGTCAGGACGAGCGGCACACCGCTGTCACCGCCCTCGCGCAGCCGGGCGTCCAGCGGCACCTGGCCGAGCAGGGGGACCGGCTGCTGAAGCGACGTCGACAGCGTCCGCGCGACGGCCTCGCCGCCGCCGCTGCCGAAGACCTCGATGCGCGACTCGACCCCGTCGCTGCCCACGTGGCTGAGCCACGACATGTTCTCGATGACGCCGGTGACGCGCTGCTTGGTCTGGACCGCGATCGCCCCTGCCCGCTCGGCCACCTCGGCGGCGACCAGCTGCGGGGTGGTGACGACGAGCACCTCGGCGACCGGCAGCAGCTGGGCGAGGGAGATGGCGATGTCGCCCGTCCCCGGCGGGAGGTCGAGCAGCAGCACGTCGAGGTCACCCCAGGCGACGTCGACGAGGAACTGCTGCAGGGCACGGTGCAGCATCGGTCCCCGCCACACGACAGGCGCGTTGCCGTCGGTGAACATGCCGATGCTGATGGCTTTCACGCCGTGGGCGATGGGCGGCACGATCATGTCGCCGACCTTGGTGGGCTTGCCGGTCACGCCGAGCATGCGCGGCACGGAGAAGCCGTGGATGTCGGCGTCGAGCACGCCGACCGAGTGGCCGGACGCGGCGAGGGACGCCGCGAGGTTGACGGTGACGCTGGACTTGCCGACCCCGCCCTTGCCGCTGGCAACGGCATAGACCCGCGTCAGGGATCCGGGTTGGACGAAGGGGACCTGCTTCTCGGGCGCTCCGCCGCGCATCTTGCTCTTCAGGGCCGCGCGTTGGTCGTCGTCCATCACCCCGAGCGTCACGTCGACGTGGGTGACGCCGTCGAGCGCGCGCACGGCCGCGGTGACGTCGGAGGTGATGCGCTCCCGCAGCGGGCAGCCGGACGTCGTGAGGAGCACGTGCACGGCGACCGAGCCCGCTGACGTGACCACGACGGCGTCGACCATGCCGAGCTCGGTGATGGGCTTGTGGATCTCCGGGTCGAGAACGCGTGACAGCGCGTCCAGGACGGCTTCCTCAGAGGGCGCAGGCATAGCCGAGATGCTACGACCCCCAGTATTGGTTACTCTGCGTCGACCATGTCTCTGCATCCGTCTTCGCCTCCTCCGGGCCACGTGCCGACCGGCACGGGTCCCACCGACACGGGTCCCACCGACACGAGCCAAGCCGGCACGAGCTCGACGCATGAGCGGGCCAGCACCCACATCTCCAAGCCCGAGCTCACCGCGTGGCGGCGGTTCCTGCGAGCCCACGCGCACGCCTCCCGCAAGCTCGAAGCCGACCTGCTCGCGGCGCACGACCTGCCTCTCACCTGCTATGACGTGCTCGTTCAGCTCGTCGAGGCACCGGAGCGGCGGCTGCGCATGACCGAGCTCGCCGACCGGGTGCTCCTCTCGCGCAGCGGGCTGACGCGGATGGTCGACCGCATGGTCCGCGAGGGACTGGTCTCGCGCGAGGCGTGCACGAGCGACGCCCGCGGCCTTTTCGCGGTATTGACCGACAAGGGCTACGCGCGTCTGCGGGAGGCGACCGGCACCCACCTGCGCGGTGTGAAGGCCTATGTCACCGGTCACTGGGACGAGGAGACCCTGCAGCGCGTGGACGCGGCGATGACGCTCGTTCTCGAAGGCTCCGGGGCGCCGGACGGCGACCAGGCGACCCAAGGTACCGAAGGTGCACTGCGGGCCCCGACGTTCGGCTAGCTCCCGGCTCGCGCAGCCCTGTCACGTCAGCACCAGGGTCGCCGCGACCAGGGCGATCGTCGCGCCTACCAGCAGCCCGTCGCGGGGCCGCCAGGGCTGCTCCCGCGCGAAGGTACGCGTGGTGCCCGACCCGAACCCGCGCGCGTCCATCGCCAGCGCCAGCCGCCCCGCGTGCCGAAGCGCGCCGACGAGCAGCGCGAACGTACGCCCCGCGAACTGGCGCACGACAGCGACCGGGGACCATCCCGCGTCGATCCCGCGGGCCCGCCGCGCCATCCCCAGCACGGCCCATTCCTCGGCGAGCAGCGGAAGCAGGCGCAGGGCCGCGAGCGTGCCGTAGGCGAACCGCTGCGGCACGTGCAGGCGCGCCACGAGCGCGTCGGCGAGGTCTGTCGGGTCGATGGCCGCCAGCACGAGCACGCCCGGCAGCGAGACGACGAGCACCCGTGCGGCGGTCAGCGCACCCGCGCGCCAGGCGAGCCCCGGGACGGGAGCGAGCAGGGCGTTCGACCAGCAGATCGAGGCCGCGCCCAGCCCCAGCGGCCAGGTGCGCCGCGCCAAGGCCTGCGGTCGCAGCCCGGCCAGCGGCATCCCGAGCCCGGCTACCACGAGCAGCACGAGCAGCGTGCCCATATCGCGTGTCAGCAGCCCGGCCACCGCCACGACGACGGCCGCCGCGAGCCCGGCGAGGGGGTTGCACCTGGCGAAGACCGGTCTCCCGGCACCTGACTCCACGGCGCGGCCCGGCGTGACGGTCATGGCGCCGGCGCCGTCGTCGGCGCGAGCTCGAGTCGCCGGTCGGCCAGCGCTGTCGTGAACGCCTCGTCGTGGGTCACCACGCACAGCGCGCGACCCTCGTCGCGCAGCGCGGCGAGCAGCGCGAGGAGCTCCTCGAACGTCAGCCTGTCCTGGCCGAACGTCGGCTCGTCGAGGACCAGCACGCGCGGGGCGACCGCGAGAGCGGTGGCGACCGAGAGGCGTCGCTTCTCGCCTCCGGACAGGGTGAAGGGATTGGCGGCTGCCAGCCTGTCGAGCCGGAGCCGCACCAGCAGCTCGTCGGCCAGCGCGCGTGCCCGGGCGGGCCGACACCCGGTGAGCAGCGGTCCCAGCGCCACCTCGCTGCGTACGTCTGAGGTCAGGAACTGGTGCTCGGGCCGCTGGAACACCGTTCCGACGTGCTGGGCCAGGGCACGGGCGCGCCACCGCCAGAGCGGCCGGCCGTCGGCTGACAGCGCAGGCGTCGCGACGGCGCGGCCCTGCTCGGGGCGCAGCAGCCCGGCGGCGAGCAGGGCCAGGGTCGACTTGCCGCTGCCGTTGGGCCCGGTCACGGCGAGCACCTCGCCCGCGTGCAGCGCGAGGTCCGGCGGGCGCATCACTGCGGGGTCGCCGCGATAGGCGTATGCCAACGACGAGGTGAGGACCAGGGCGTCTCCTCGCGCACCGGGGTTGCGGGCGGGCGGCCGCGGCGGGCACGCCGGCACCCACACGCCGGCGGCCGACAGCGGTCCCGCCTGCGCACGGAGCACCTCGGCGGGCGGCCCGTCGGCGACGACACCGGCGCCGACGCCCAGCACGACGATGCGGTCGACGGTGTCGAGCCAGGTCGCCACGCGGTGCTCGACGACCACGAGGGTCGCGCCCGTGGCGGCGAGGACGCGCGCGAGCGCGGTGCGCACCAGCTCGGCGCCAGCGGGGTCGAGGTTGGCCGTGGGCTCGTCGAGCAGCACGAGACCCGGCCGCAGCGCGACGACGCCCGCGAGGGCCAACCGCTGGGCCTCACCACCGGAGAGCGAGGACGTCGCGCGTTCGCGGCCATAGGGAAAGCCCACCAGGGTCAGAGCCTCGTCGACCCGCGCCCAGATCTCCGACCGTGCGACACCTCGGTTCTCGAGCCCGAAGGCCACGTCGTCGCCGCTGCGGGCCATGACGAGCTGCGACTGCGGATCCTGGAGCAGCAGCCCGGCCGGTGCGTGCTGCGCGCGCGCAGTGCGGGGGTCCAGCCCGTCCACCAGCAGGGCGCCCTCGGGCTCGCCTCCGGTCGCAGGGTCGAGCAGGCCGGCCAGTGCCGTGAGCAGGGTGCTCTTGCCCGCGCCGCTCGGCCCGAGCAGGAGCACGCGTTCGCCGGCGGCGAGGTCGAGGTCGACGCCGCGCAGTGCCCAGGCGCGACGCCCGGCGTGCCGCCACCCCCAGCCCGCTGCGTGGACCGGTGCGGGGGAGGCGGCGGAGTTCGCCGTCAGACGCGCTCGCGTTCCCGGCCGGCGGCGAACTGGGACAGCACACCGGTGGGAGCCAGCGCGCGTACGAGCAGCCACGACCCGACGCCCGCGAGAACCGCAGCCGAAGCCACGGTGATCGAGACCTGCGCCAGCTTCCACCCGGCGCTGTAGTCGCCGTAGTAGTAGTGGATGTCGAGCAGTGCGGCAGCGAGGCCGGCCGCGGCGCCGGCGAGGACCGCGACGGGAAGCCGCCAGACCCTGTAGAGGAAGGCCAGGAAGACGATCTCGGCGGCGAGGCCCTGCAGCAGGCCGTACCACACGACCTGCAGACCCCACTGCGAGCCCACCAGCGCGGAGACGACGCCTGCAACCAGCTCGGTGAAGACTGCGGCGCCCGGTCGCCTCACGATCAGCGCGCCGAGCACCCCGGCCACCAGCCAGACGCCGTAGAGCACAGCCTGTGCGGGGGCGAAGAACGAGAAGGCGGGTCCGGTCGCCGACCAGAGGTTGTTCCACCCCCAGAAGACGACCCCCATCGCCACACCGACGACGGCAGCGACGACGATGTCGACCGTGCGCCAGCGGGTGTCCCGGCTCGAGGGGGTCGTCAGACCCTCGGCTGTGGTGCTCATCTCGGTGGATCCCTCCTGCCGTGAAGGCAAAGGGCGATTGCTCGACTGACGAACGACCTTCGCCGTCGGATGACGACGCCGGTCGGACCGACTCCCTACGCCGGTGTGACCCGGATCAGGTTCGAGGGTCTGCCGGCATCCCGGCACTCTCAGCGCTCCAGCGCTCCCCTGCGGTGCGTACCTCGCGCAGACTACCCGACCTAGTAGCCGGCGAGCGGAATCGACCACACCTTCTCGGGAATGGTCTTCTTGGAGCCCATGACCGTGGCGGCCGAGCGTGTGTAGCGCAGGGTCAGGGTCTTGCTGCCGACGGACGCGACGAGAAAGCCGACCCAGCCGGTTCCGTTCTTGCCCGGCTCCACGCGCTCGTCGGGCAGCGGGACATAACCGGCCTTCGTCATCTCCGGGTTGACGACTCCGTTCGCAAGGTTCGTGGCCGTGCCGTCATCGGTGACGATGCGCATGCTGCGGGCGTCGACCCCGGCATAGAACTTCGTCCCCGCCGTCAGCGTCATGTTGACCAGCACGAACTCGTGATCGTCCTGGATCGCCGGAAGCCGGTCGGGGATCGGGAAGTTGCGGACCACACTGTTGATGACGATCTTGTCCCCCATCAGCGGGTCGGTGATCGTCTTGTTGATGGCGGTCTTGACCGGTTGGGCCGCAGCGTCCGAGGTCGCCGGCGTCGCGTCCGCTGTGGCCGCGCTCGCTGCGGGATCGAGCGTCGGGTCGGGCTCGGCCGAGGACGCGACGGTCGGCTCCGCCGACTGCGCCGGCGCGGGCGCGCTGCTCTCGGGCGAGGAGCTGCCGCTTCCACAGGCAGACAGGGCCAGCGTGAGGGCGGCGGCGGATGCGACAGCGAAGGGGAAACGCACGAGTGAGGAGCTCCTTGTTTCGGATGGTCAATCCTCTAGCGTAGCGTCCGCGACTACGATGGGTGACTTTTCGTCACGAAAGTCTGGTGCGGTGCGCGGAGTCGGCGGCTGCTCGTGCACTGACCCCCGGACCTCCTGCACCTCCACGCGGGCCCGCTCGCGACGCTGCCGCCGGTCCTTCTTGTCCTTCTTCTCCTGTTTCTCGCGACCGCCGTCGCGACCGTCGATCTCCTCGAGCAGGTCACGCAGCTCCGAGCGGAGGAAGTCGCGGGTGGCGACCTCACCGAGCGCGATGCGCAGCGCGGCGAGCTCGCGCGTGAGGTATTCGGTGTCGGCGATGAGCCGGTCGTTTCCGGCGCGATCCTGCTCCCACTGCACGCGGTCGCGGTCGGTCTGGCGGTTCTGGGCCAGCAGGATGAGCGGAGCGGCGTACGACGCCTGCAGCGAGAGCATCAGCGTCATGAACGGGAACGCGTAGGGGTCGAACCGCAGCGAGTGGGGCGCGAGGGTGTTCCACGCGAACCACAGGCTGACGAACAACGTCATGTAGCCGATGAACCGCCACGTGCCGAGGAACCGCGCGATCCGCTCGGAGAACGCGCCGAAGCTCTCGGCGTCATAGCTCGGCCGCGTCACGAGCCCGCGTCGCAGCTCGCGCGGCACGTCGAGCCCTGGTCGGGTGCGCGTGGCGCGCGGGCGCGGCTCAGCCACGTGACACCTCCCGCCAGTCGGCGGGAAGCAGGTGGTCGAGGACATCGTCGACGGTGACCGCGCCCAGCAGGTGGTCGCCCTCGTCGACGACGCCGATCGAGACGAGGTTGTAGGTCGCGAGGTGGTGCGTCACCGCGGGGAGCGAGAGGTCGGGCGGGATGGGCTCGATGTCGCTGTCGAGCACGCCCGAGACCAGTGCGGACGGCGGCTCCCGCAGCAGCCGCTGGATGTGCACCATGCCGAGGAACCGCCCGGTCGGCACCTCGAGCGGAGCCCGGCAGACATAGACCGCCGCAGCCAGCGCCGGCGACAGATCGGGATTGCGTACGCGCGCGAGCGCCTCCGCGACCGTGGCGTCCGGGGGCAGGATGACCGGCTCCGTCGTCATCATGCCGCCGGCGGTCGTCTCGCCATAGGTGAGCAGGCGGCGCAGGTCGGCCGCCTCGTCGGGCTCCATGAGCCGCAGCAGCTTCTCGGCGTCCTCGGTCGAGAGCTCGGCGAGCAGGTCTGCGGCGTCGTCGGGGCCCATCGCCTCGAGCACGTCGGCGGCCCGCTCCTCCTCGAGCATCCCGAGAATCTCCACCTGGTCGTCCTCGGGCAGCTCCTCGAGGACGTCGGCGAGCTTCTCGTCGTCGAGGGCGAGGGCGACCTCGAGGCGGCGCTTGGGCGAGAGATCGTGCAGGACGCTGGCGAGGTCGGCCGCGTGCATCTGGTCGAAGGCGGCGAGCAGGTTCTCCGCGCCCTGGCCGTGCTCCTCGACGGAGAAGCCGTTGACTGCGTCCCAGTCGACGGTGAACGCCTCGCTGCGGCGTCGCAGCCCCTTGGCCGGTCGGCTGACATAGACCTTGGAGAGCAGCCAGTCGCGGGTGCGGGTCTGGTCCATCGCGACGTCCTGCACGGTGACGAGCGTGCCGTCCTCCACCAGGGTCACCCGACGGTCGAGCAGCTCGCCGAGCACCAGCGTCTCGCTCGCGCGCTTGTCGAAGCGGCGCATGTTGACGATGCCCGTGGTGATGATCTGGCCGGGGTCGACGGCGGTCACGCGCGTGATGGGCAGGAAGACCCGACGTCGCCCGAGCACCTCGACCACGAGGCCGAGCACGCGCGGCGCCTGGCGGCCGGTGCGCAGCGACACGACGACGTCGCGCACCTTGCCGACCTGGTCCCCGGTCGGGTCGAAGACCCCCGTCCCCGCCAGACGTGCGACAAAGACCCGCGGCGCGCTCATGATGCGCAGGCTAGTCGCGCCGAGCGCGCTAGCGTCGCGATGTGCCAGACTCCCTCGACCTCGTCGCCCCGCTCGACTTCTATGTCGTCGACGTCTTCACCGACGTCGCCCACGGCGGCAACCCGCTCGCGGTCGTCCTCGACGCCGAAGGGCTGGACACGGCGCAGCTGCAGGTGCTGGCGAAGGAGTTCAACCTCTCCGAGACGGCGTTCCCGCTGCGGGTCGACGACGGCACCGTCGACTACGAGCTGCGGATCTTCACGCCCACGCTCGAGCTGCCGTTCGCCGGCCACCCGTCGGTCGGGGCTGCCTGGCTCATGGCCGCGCTGGGCCGGATCCCGGCGGGGCGTGTCGTGCAGCGGTGCGGTGCCGGTGACCTTCCGCTCGGCGTCGCAGCCGAGCGTGGGCCCGTGGAGCTCACGGGCGGCCGCCCGCGGGTGTCGGCGACCCTCGACACGGCGGCCTACGCACGTGCCGTCGGTGTCGCTGCAGCCGACGTGTGCGCGCCGGTCCTGGCTGCCGGGACGGGCATCGACTGGGCCTACGTGCAGCTGGGCTCGCGTGCGGCGGTGGACGCCTCGCTCGCGGACGACGGGCTGCTTGGTGCCCTGCAGCCGGGGGCCGCCTACTCGTTCTGCTGGGACGCCGCCACGAGCACGGCGTACGCCCGGGGCTGGGCGGGCGGGCTGGGCATCCACGAGGACCCGGCCACGGGTGCGGCGGCGCTCGGGCTCGGTGCGTGTCTCGTCGACACCGGTCTGCTGCCGAGGGACGGGGTCTCTGCCTACACCGTCGTGCAGGGTGTGGCCATGGGGCGTCCGGCGGCCCTGCGAGGTCGGGTCGAGGCACGCGACGGGGTGGCGGTGCGATGCGCCGTCGAAGGCGACTGCGTGCTGGTGGCCAAGGGGCAGACCGTCACGCCTCGATGAGGCGCGACACGTGCGACACGCACGACACGCACGACACGCATGGCGTGCCGGACCTCGGCCTCCTCGCCATCGGCGTCCTCGGCGTGTCGACCTCGGGGCCGCTGATCGCGGCGACGTCCGCTCCTGCACTGGCGGTGGCCTTCTGGCGCAACGGGATCGCTGCGGCTCTGACCGCACCCTGGGTTCTGCTCAACCAGAGAGCAGAACTGCGAAGCATGAATCAGCGTGCTGTTGTCGGTTGTCTGCTCGCGGGACTGATGCTGGCGCTGCACTTCGCCGCATGGATGCCGAGCCTCACCATGACGTCGGTGGCGTCGTCGACTGCGCTGGTCTGCATGCAGGCCGTGTGGACCGCCGTGCTGTCGCGGCTCGTCGGCGAGCGGCTCAGTCGCTCGGGGTGGTTCGGAATGGCGCTCTCGCTGCTCGGTGTCATCGTTCTCAGCGGCGTGGACCTCACGATCTCGCGCCGCGCGCTGTTGGGCGACCTGCTGGCTCTGCTCGGCGGGGGGTTCTCGGCGGCGTACGTCGTCATCGGTGGGCGCGTACGCCAGTCGGTCGCCACGTCGGCCTACACCGCCCTGTGCTACTCGACGTGCGCTGCCGTGCTCCTCGCTGTGTCGCTGCTGGGACACCAGTCGCTCGGCGGCTACAGAAGGGCCGACTGGTTGCGCATCGTCGCGTTGACCGTGTCGGCGCAGCTGCTCGGGCACTCGCTGTTCAACCGGCTGCTGCGCACGACCTCCCCGACGGTGGTGTCGACCGCGGTGCTGCTCGAGGTGCCGGGTGCCGGGCTGTTGGCGGCGGTCTTCCTCGGACAGCACCCGCCGTGGGCGGCGCTGCCCGCGCTGGCCATGTTGCTCTGCGGCCTGATGCTCGTGGTGCGGGCGCAGGTGCCACCCGGTGAGACCGCCGAGTCCTAGGATTCGATGGTGATGAGCACGCCGCGACGACGACGCACCGTGCTGTCGGTCCCAGCGACCAACGAGCGCGCCATCGCCAGGTCGCGCACGCTGCCCGTCGACGAGGTGATGCTCGATCTGGAGGACTCTGTCGCCCCGTCCCAGAAGGCCGGTGCGCGCCTCGCCGCGGTTCGTGCGCTCCGCGACGGAGGCTGGGGCGCTTGCATCCGCAGCGTGCGGGTGAACAGCTGGGCGACCGCCTGGACGTGTGCCGACCTGATGGCCCTCCTCGAGGGCGCGGGCGACGTCATCGACTGCATCGTGCTTCCCAAGGCCAGCGGCCCGGAGCACGTCACGGCGCTCGACCTCATGCTGTCGCAGCTGGAGCGTGCGGCCGGTCTGCGCGTGGGCGCCATCGGTCTCGAGGTTCAGATCGAGGACGCCGCGGGGCTCGTCGCCGTCGACGCGATAGCTGTGGCCAGCCCACGCACCGAGGCGCTGGTCTATGGGCCCGGGGACATGATGGCCGCACTCGGCATGCGCAGCACCTCCATCGGCGCGCAGCCGGTGGGCTATCCCCACGACGCTCATCACTATGCGCTGCTGCGCATCCTCGTGGCCGCACGGGCACGGGGCCTGCAGGCGATCGACGGCCCGTTCCCCGGCGTGCGCGATCCCGTCGGCCTGCGGGAGGCGAAGCTGCGCAGTGCGGCGCTCGGCTATGACGGCGCCTGGGTCATCCATCCGGCCCAGGTCGACACCGTGAACGAGGTCTTCACACCGTCGGCCGAAGAGCAGCGCGCCGCGCGCTCCTTGCTGCAGGCCTACGCCGAGGCCGTCTCCACCGACGCCCAGGGTGCACTGCTGCTCGACGGTGTCATGGTCGACGAGGCCACGCGCCGTCAGGCCGAGGCAGTGGTGGCCCGCGGGCTGCCTGACTGAGGGTTCAGTCGGTCGGCTCCGTGCCGGGGTCTGTGGGATCGACGTCCTCGGCCACCGGCGGAGCGGCCGCAGTGCTGAGCACCTCGATGTCGGGCGCCTCGCTGGGAAGGTCGTCGCGCTCAGGCTGACCGGGCTCGTACGTCGTGGTAGTCATGGGTGCCCCCTACCCGGGTAGGAGGGGGCCTTACCCGCCAACGAGGAGGACACCTGTGAGCACGCCAACCGTTCCGACACCTGCCACCGGGCTGCCTGTGGGCTCCTACGCGACCTATGTGGAGGCTCAGCGCGCCGTCGACTTCCTCTCGGACGAGAAGTTCCATGTCGAGGCAGTCACGATCGTCGGGAGCAACCTGCAGATGGTCGAGCGCGTCACCGGGCGGCTGTCGTGGGGGCGTTCGGCTCTCTCCGGCGTGATGACCGGTCTGTGGTTCGGCCTGCTGGTCGGCATCCTGCTCTCGTCGTTCACCAACAACTCGGGCCGCAGCACGGCGGCGACGATCGGCGGCGCGCTCGTCTATGGCGCTGTCTTCGGGGCGATCTTCGGTCTCGCGAGCTATGCGGCGTCGGGCGGCCGACGCGACTTCACCTCACGCAGCCAGATCGTCGCAGGCCACTATGACGTGCTGTGCGACTCGCGCACGGCGGAGCAGGCGCGCGAGATCCTGGCCCGGCTGTCGCTGCGCAACAGCTAGCGGATCTCACAGCCAGCCGTTGCGCTTGAAGCCGCGATAGAGCACGGCGCAGACGATCGCGATGAAGACGAGCACGAAGTAGTAGCCGTAGCGCCACCTCAGCTCCGGCATGTTCTCGAAGTTCATGCCATAGATCGCGGCAACCATCGTGGGAACGGCGGCGATGGCGACCCATGCCGAGATTTTGCGCATGTCCTCGTTCTCGGCGATCTGCGTCTGCGCGAACGCCACCTGCAAGATCGAGTCGAGCAGCTCGTCGTAGCCGTTGATCTGGTCGCGGGCCCGAACGACGTGGTCCTCGATGTCGCGGAAGTAGGACGCGAGCGGGTTGCCGTTCCACGGATAGTGGTCGATGAACATGCGCAGCGGCACCGCCAGCGGTGCTACCGACCGCTTCAGCTCGAGCACCTCGCGCTTGAGCTGGTAGACCCGCTCGATGTCACGCGAGCGCCGGGCCGAGAGCACCGACGCCTCGATCTCGTCGACGTCGTCCTGCACCGACTCGGTGACGGCGACGTAGTCGTCGACGACGCGGTCGGCGACCGCGTGCATGACGGCGAACGGGCCTTCGGCCAGCCGCTCGCTGTCGGCCTCGAGGTGGCGCCGGAGATCGCGTAGGCCACCGTGGTCGCCGTGGCGGACCGTGACGACGAATCCCTCACCGACGAAGACCATCACCTCGCCGCTCTCGACGATCTGCGCCGTCTCGGTGACCGACTCGTGCGGCACATAGGTCACGGTCTTGAGGACAGCGAACACGGTGGAGTCGTAGCGCTCGATCTTCGGCCGCTGGTGCGCGTTGATCGCGTCCTCGACCGCGAGGGGGTGCAACCCGAAGGCCTTCGCGATTCCCGCGAACTCGTCGGCTGTGGGCTCGTGGATGCCGATCCACACGAAGCCGTTGCCGCGCCTGGCCTGACGCAGTGCCTCCTCCGGAAGACCTGAGCTCGGCACGCGGCGACCCTTCACATAGACACCGCAGTCGACGATGGCTCCGTGGTTGCGTCGCAGCTGGGAAGTCTCGGGCGCAGGGTGGGGCAGCCGGCGCGCGCGGCCGTAGACAGGGATCAGTGGCACCTGCGCTCCTCCTCCGGCGGCGGTCCGGCCAGTCTAGGACCGCCGTAGTCGTGCAGGCTGCGCAGTGCCGTCAGGCCTGAAGGATCGTGGTGAGCAGGCCGGGAAAGCGCTGTTCCATGTCGCGCTCACGAAGCGAGACATAGCGGCGGGTGCCCTCGACCCGTGTGCGAGTGAGGCCGGCGTCGCGCAGGATCTTCAGGTGGTGCGAGAGCGTGGACTTGCTGATCGTCAGGTCCGTCTCCTTGAGCACCTGCCCACACCATGCGCCGCCACCTGCAGCGGCGAGTGCCCTGACGTAAGTCAGGCGCACCGGGTCGGCGAGAGCGGTCAGCACGGCCATGAGGTTCAGCTCGTCTGTTTCAGGCTCCGGGATGCTTACGCGCACTTCTCCATCGTACCCGGGTGCTTGCGTTTCGTTCGATCTTCGTCGTACTGTTCGATATATGTCGAACCAACATGTGACCGTGGGAGATGCGACGCACTCGAACCGCACACCGCAGGCACACGGCGCTCCGCCGCACCTACCCGGACCGGACGCACCCGGCGGAACCGCCGATGACCGCCGCTGGCAGTTGTTGCCCGTTGTGCTGGCCGCCATGTTCATGGCGCAGTTCGACCTCTTCGTCGTCAACGTGGCGGCCCCTTCGCTCGAAGTCGACCTGCACGCCGGCAGCTCTGCACTCGAACTGATCGTCGGCGGGTATTCGTTCGTCTACGCCACCGGCCTCATCACCGGCGGTCGCTGCGGAGACATCCTGGGATTCCGCCGCATGTTCGTCGGGGGAGTGCTGGCGTTCACCGGCGCTTCCCTGTTGTGTGGGCTCGCCCGGACGCCCGCGCAGCTTGTCGGAGCCAGGCTTGTGCAGGGCCTGACCGCAGCAGCGATGGTGCCGCAGGTGCTGGCCATCATCACCTCCGTCTTTCCGGTGCCAGAGCGGCCGCGCGCGTTGTCCTGGTTCGGCGTCACCATGGGAATCGGCGCCGTCGCGGGTCAAGTCCTCGGCGGTGCCTTGCTCAGCGCGAACGTGTTGGGCTTGGGCTGGCGCATCATCTTCTTGGGAAACGTGCCGATCGGCCTGGGCACAGCCCTGCTCGCCCTGCGCCTGCTACCGCGCCGCGAGGGAGCGACCCGGCCGAGGCTCGACCCTGTCGGCGCGCTCGGCGTCTCGGCGAGCCTCGCTCTTGCCCTCGTCCCGCTCGTGCTGGGGCGCCAGCAGGGATGGCCCGCGTGGACGTGGCTGAGCCTGCTCGCGTCCGTGCCGTTGATGGTGGTGACGCTGGTCTACGAGAGCAGCCTGGGCAGCCGCGGCGGCCAGCCGCTGCTCGACGTGACGCTTTTCGGTGACCGCGCTTTCAGTGCCGGCCTCGTCGTCAACGTGGGTGCGTTCGCGTCGTTTCACGGTTTCCTGTTCACGCTGACCCTGGTGCTGCAGCACGGGTTAGGTCTTTCGCCCATGCAGGCAGGACTCACTTTCGCCCCGCTCGGCCTCGCGTTCGCCCTGGCATCCATCGGCGCCAAACGCTTCGTCGCGACAAGCGGCGCCGCAGTCATCACCGCCGGCACGGCCCTGGCGGCGACGGGCTTGATGCTGGTGATCGGCGTGCTCAGCACCTCAGGGAACGCAACGACCGCCAACAGGCTCGTCCTGCCCATGATCGTCGTGGGTCTCGGCAACGGCCTCGCCGTGCCGGCCCTGGTCGGCTCGGTGTTGGCGGGCGTACGCGCGAAGGCGGCGGGTGCGTCGGCCGGCGTCCTGACGACGTCGCAGCAGTTCGCCAGCGCCGCGGGCATCGCCGGCCTCGGCAGTGTCTTCTTCGCCAGGCTCGGCCACGGCCTCGACGCGTTGGCTTATGTGCACGCACTGCGGTGGGAAGCGGGTTGTTCACTGTTGCTCGCGCTCCTCGCTTGCGCCATGAGCGCAACCCTTCCGCGACCACCAGCGCTCCGGACGAGAACTGTCGCCGCCCCACCGAGCGCTGCGAGGGCGCGCACCGACTCCTAGTCGGCGTCGCACGCCAGGAAGGAGCCAGCCCACCGCTGACTGCGGCACCGTCCCGAATTCGATGGCGGTCCCGACGGGTCAACGCAGTCGTTAACGGG
>CAXSDR010000037.1:0-20991 GCA_964236445.1 uncultured Motilibacteraceae bacterium
GTCGAACCTCGCCGTTAACTTTTACCCGGCGCAGCGGTTCACACCGCCGGAGCGGCACCTGCGTCAGACGGCTCACAGCGACATCGGCTTCCTCACCTTGTTGTGGGCAACGGACGCTCCGGGCGGCCTGGAGATACCGGTGCCGGGAGGCGACTGGGCGCGCGTGGTCATTCCTGAGGATACGATCCTGCTCCAAGCGGCGGAGTTGCTCGGCCGCTGGACGAACTACCGGATCCGACCTAGCGTGCACCGCGTCGGCACCCTCCGCGGGAGCTCGCGGCTGAGGCGGAGCGGACGTCGATCGCATACTTCCACTACCCCGACAAGGACGCTCACGTCACAGTGTCGCCGCGCTGTCTCCGGGAGCTGGAACGGCCGCTACGGCCACTGCGAGTCGGGGATTACATCGAACGGAAAATGCCTAAGGCCGACTGAGCCCGCGTGGCCCGATCTCCGGTGTGGTTAAGAGCTCCGCCGTCCATGCTCGCACTTCCCTCGGGGAGCGTAGCCGCACAACCGCTGGCCCGACCAGGGCCGGCGGGGAGAGCCGAACTGGCAGTTCCCGGCTGTGTCGCCGGTGCGAGACGATGGCCCATCGCAGCAGAGAGTTGCGGCCAAATAGTGTACTGAGGGTCTCTCGGTTGCCGTTCCACAATTCCGTGCGGTGCACGATCCGATGGCCGCTGCGGCGCAGCAAACGAGGAAGTACTACGCGGAATAGCGGCATGTCCAGCCAGACCACGAGGTCGGCATTGTGCCACAGGAGAGGTCCTGCCACATCTAGGTAGTTCCCGTCGACGACCCAAGACGGGTCGCTACTCAGGCCGGTGACCCGTTGACGAAACTCGTCCCGGGGTGTGGGGGTCCAATTCGGGCCATGGTTCCAGGAGTCAAGCTCGATATGCGGCGCGTTGAAGTGCTTCGCCAGAACAGTTCCGAGCGTGGACTTGCCCGAGCCCGTTGTGCCCAGGAGGACGATGCGAGTCATCAACTGTCGTCTCCTGATATCGCTCCGTGAGCCGCAGACGATGCGACCGCATCCGCTACCGTCTTTATGAACTGATCGATGTCCGGGGCGTCGAAGGCGTCGGTGATCGTGAGCTCGGTGTCGAATTCCTCGTTCACCAACTCCACGATCTGGATTAGAAGAACCGAGTTAGCCCCGTGGTCAAAGAAGTCGAGTGATGTATCGAGCTTGTCACTGCGAAGCAATCGTTGCACTAAGTCGAGCACGCGCGCTCGGACTTCATCCATTAAGGGCTCTCCTTGGACTTCGTCAGGGGAGAAAACTTGGCGCGGGACCAGCTGCCGCGCCTGGGCGCCGGAGGAACAATCTACCAGGGTGGCCGCACTGCGCGGCTCAGCAAGCAGTGTGCCGACCGCTAGCTAAGCCTGGTAAGTCCTAGATCCCGCGGATACCGGCAAGAGAGGCGGACCATCGGCAGCTGCGGGCATGACGTCGCCGGTTCGGCGCGGCTCGCTTCGTTGGCGACGGGACTCCCCGTCCCAACCACCCGGTCGCATGCGAGATGTGGACATCCCGTTGCCCGCCTGAGTTGAGACGATTCGATTGCCCCTGCGCAGTGGAGGGCTGCAGTCCGCCCGGACACCGCTGAGCGCACAAGCGATCGGCGCATGAGGCGGGAGGACCTCAGGGCAAGACTCCTTTCCGTGCATGGCACGGTGCAGCCGAGGTCGCCGCTGGGCAGTCGATAGGGTGCAATGTGAGGCATGCAAAACGTCGTCGTCCACTGCTGGTTCGTCGATTTGCAGGAGCTGCCGCCCGAGCAACTCTCCGTGCTTAGTCCACCCGAGCGCGCACGCGCAGCGCGCTTCGTCCGCGAGATCGACCGAGCGCGCTTCGCCCTCGGCGCGTGGTCCGTGCGGGCCGCCTGCCAGGAGCTTGGGGGAGCGGCGGCCGAGGCGGTCGCGGTGCGTCGAGTCTGTGTCCGGTGCGGCGACGCCGACCATGGCCGCCCAATTCTTCCGGGCACCGGGTGGCACGTATCGGTGACTCATGCGGGGGGCTGGGTGGGAGTCGCGCTGTGTGCAGCGCAGGTCGGCCTGGACGTCGAGCCATATTCAACGACGGTCGAGCCGGTGCTCGGGCGGTTGGTGGCCGGCGCGGAGGGCACGGAGGGTGCGGCCGGAAACGTCGGCCCTCGCGCGACCCTTGAGGGGTGGACGCGAAAGGAGGCCGTCCTGAAGGCTACTGGGGACGGGCTGACCGTCCCTGTGGCAAAGGTGCGGCTCGGCGGCGGTCCGTCCCCGCGCACACTGCTCGCCTACCCGGGGCGACCCGGGTTGCGTGCCACCGTCGCTGACATCGCGCCTGACGGCGCGCACGCGGGGGCGGTGGCGGTGCTCTCACGCGGGCCGATCGAGGTGCGGACCCGTTCGTTCTCGAGTCCATTCCGACTGCAATTGCCATAACGCCCCGTTGAGGGCGGCGCTGTTCGCCTCGCTCGGCGGCAAGATGCCCGGCAGGCTCCGTCTGCCCAACCGTGCATGGACATGTGACGATCGCTGACCCGGCTGGTCACGGGTTGAGGAGTCGCATCTGCCAGAGGTCCCGCGCGTCTTCGGGATCGCACCGAGGCGAAGGTGCCGACTCGGTATGCCTTGCGTTTGGCGAGTTCCGCAGGCGTGCTGGCTTGGAACCGGGGTTTCTGGCCTGCGTGCGGCCAGCGGGGATCTCACTTGATGGCAGTGACCTGACCTGCCACGCCCCCATGTCGGCGCGTACTACTGCACGTGGCGATGGCGGTGACGGTCAGGGCGTCTGTGTGGGGTTGACGAATCCGCGCACCCCGACAATAGTGAGGCGCGTGCCTAAGTATCGAGCTGAGCTTGACGCCGTGCTGCGAGCTCTCGCGGATCCGACCCGACGGGCCCTCGTGGAACGGTTGGCAACGTCCCCGGCAGTCGTGTCCGAGCTTGCTGCACCGTTCTCGATGGCGTTGCCGTCGCTGATGCAGCACCTGCGCGTCCTCGAGAGCGCAGGAGTCGTCACGTCGCAGAAGCACGGGCGTGTCCGCACCGTAAGCCTGCGGCCGGGTGCCCTCGACGTCGTCCACCTGTGGCTCGGTGAGCAGCGAACTCCTGCAGAGCACCAAGCCGACCGGCTCGGCATGCACCTCACTCGCACTAGCCCGAAGGAAACCTGACAATGACTCGCGTTCGCATCGACCTGTTCATCTCCCTGGATGGCTATACGTCAGCGACTGGAAACGATCCGGACAATCCGATGGGTGAGGACTGGGGGCGCCTAACCTCGGCCTACGCCAGGACGCGCACCTTCCACGAGCGCATCTTCGGCGACACCAGCGGCACCGGCACGACTGGCCTCGACGACGAGCTCGCCGCCGCGTCCTTCGAGGGCGTCGGCGCCGAGATCATGGGCGCGGCCATGTTCGGCCTGCATACGTTTCCCGACGATGCCGACTGGAAGGGCTGGTGGGGCGACCAGCCTCCGTTCGGCATTCCTGTCTACGTCCTCACCCACACCGCGCCACGTCTGTCCATCCCAATGCAGGGCGGCACCGTGTTCCACTTCCGCAGCGGTGCCATCGAGGACGTCCTCGCCGAGGCGACGCAGGCCTCGGGCGGGTTGGACGTACGCGTCGGTGGTGGGGTCGGCACAGCGCGCAACTTCCTGCGCGCGGGACTCGTCGACGAACTGCACCTCATGGTCGCCCCGGTCGTGCTCGGTCGCGGACACCGGCTGTGGGACGACCTGCCGGGTCTCGACCGCACCCACAAGGTGACGACGCGTGTGGCCGAGAGCGGAACCACCCACCTCACCTTCAAGCGATAGCGATAGGACCTCCAAGATGACGATCGAACGCCGACTTGCCCGTGCCGACTTCACCCTGACGCGGGACTACCCCATCCCGCTCGCACGCGTCTGGGAGGCGTTCGCTGAGGAGGAGCAGAAGTTGCTCTGGTGGGGCGCCGGCGAAGCAATCGACCCGGGTGAGTGGGCGTTCGACTTCCGGGTCGGCGGATGCGACATCGCCGAAGGGAAGTTCCACGATGGTCCGGTCACGCGCTACGTGGCCACCTACGCTGACATCGTCGAGCACCTGCGCATTGTCACGACGTACGACATGTGGCTGGACGGCGTGCACATGTCGACGTCGGTGGCGTCATTGGAGTTCGAGGAGGTTGACGAGGGCACCCGGTTCACCCACATCGAGCACGGCGTCTTCTTCGACCGATTCTGGGCCGATGGACTAGGCCGCGAGGCAGGCTCCCGCGGGCTGCTCGAGGCTCTTGGCACCTACCTCTTGCGACACACCTGACGCGGGGCGGGTGGGTCTGGGAGTTGGGGTGCACCAACGCTGATTCAGCTGGTTGACTCCGCGCGCGGCAAGGTCTTCGCGCCGAGGCCGGAACTTGCTCGCATTGCGCATATGCCCGCCACTCTCGGGCAGTCTCCTGCGCGCGACTTCCACGTCGGGGGACCCACAGGGCTCTCGGCCCGCTCTGCGTCACCGCTCGAAGTCTGACGGATCAGCCGACGTGTTGACCGTATGTGCCGATCGATACTGATACCTCAGCCGCTGGTCCCGGATCCTGGTCTTAGGGGCGGACGACTCCCGGCAGGCAGCAGAAGTCCTCGACGAGCATGACAAGTCTGGTAACAAGTGCGGCAACGCCGTGCCGCAGACTCCTCACACAGCGTCAACTGTCACGGTCTCCGCCACGCCGCCCATCGCGTCAGCGGGCGAGCAGCCGACGCCGAGCGCGTCGCACATGCCGTGGGACGGGACAATCCTGCCCGGCACCCGTCCAATAGGGCCGTACTCGGGGCTGCCCATTGCGTCCTCGGCGGGGGGCCGCCCGCGGGCCATCAGGTGGCGGGAACCGTGGACTCGGATGGACACGCGGGCTCGTGCTGCAGTAGCGGGAGGCGCCGCAGTCGTTGTCCTGGCGGCACTGGTAGTGGCTGTTTCCGACGGCGGTGCCGTGCGCCACGTCGCCAAGTCGCTTCCTGTGCCCGGCGTTGACAACAACGCTTCATTGCATTCGTTGACGGGCACCTTTGTGATCACGAAAGCGTTGACCGACGGATGCGACATGAGCGGCTCAGGCGCCTCGACCCAGATGGAGCGCCTCAATGACCTGATGGACGGACAGACGTTTCCATGCCCGGAAGGCCCGGGTGGCGGCTACAGCGACCTGAGCGACGGCACAGCGGTTGCTGTCAGCGACGGTGCCGGCAAATTACTCGGCACCGGGCAATTGAGCGACGGGACGCAGACCGGGGCCGGCGTCAAATTCACCTTCAGCGTCAATGGCTTGCCGCAAGCGGACTTCTACAAGCTGCAGATCGCGAACCGCGGCGAGTTGCCGTACAGCCGCAGCGATTTGGACGCGAAGCAGTGGCATGTCAGCGCGTCGCTCGGCTGAGCGCGGAAATTTGGAGCCGCTCGTGCGTTGACTGGTCGAGCCAGCCGCATCCACCGTCTCGTCGGGCGGCCCGATCGGCTACCTCGAGGCCTCTGTCTACAACCAACCGAGACCACCGATCTCAGCGGAAGCTCGTCCGCGGCTCCACGCCTGATCCGTAGCGCTGGGCCTCCGACAGCCGGCGCCTCAGCCCGCGCAACGTGCGCTGAACCTCACGCTTAGACGCCTCGCCCCGCTCGATCTGAAGCATGATCCCGGCGATGCGTTCCGGTGCGTCGGCGCACTTGCGCAGGCTGTGGACCAAACCGCATTGATCTCCGGTGTGATTGTGGTTGGCCCGCTTGGGCGCGGGCGGTTTCGGCGCCGTCAACGTCGGCGCTCTGACGACTTAGAAGTGTTGTAGCCCTCAACGTGGCGCCAGGTGGTGCCGATGCAAGTCGCGTCCAAAGTGGTCGAAGTGTAGGGGTTTCGTGATGGCTGAGTGCGAGACATGCCAAGGCACAGGTGAGTGCCGAACATGTAAAGGAAAGGGGCAGAAGGGAGACGGCTCGGCGGAACGACCGTTCTCCAAGTGCTTGTCCTGCCGCCCTGAGACGACCGGAAGCATCGGTAGCAAGACGTGTGGGTGAGTCCCTTGGGGTGGTGTAGTTCGGGCTTCTGTGCGTGGCCGTGTTCGTGTCGGTCACGTACGTGAAGAGGCCACCGCGTGAGGCTTTGTGAGAACCGACCAAGGAACTCACAGAACAGGATTCACGCGATGGCCCTGGACCAGTCTGCCCTGCTTGATCTGCTGGAGATGATGCGCAGCGCTGATGACGGTGAGCTGATGCGCCGGCTGCTTGCCACGATGATGCAAACCCTCGTCGATGCCGAGGCGACAGCGTTCATCGGCGCTGAGCCGCACCAGCGCTCGGAGTCACGCACCACTCAACGCAACGGCACCCGCGACAAGCTCGTGACGACGACGGCGGGTGATTTGACCGTGAAGATCCCCAAAGTGCGCACCGGGTCGTTCTTCCCGGCGCTGCTGGAACCTCGGCGCCGGATCGACGTCGCGTTGCATGCGGTGATCATGCAGGCCTACGTCGAAGGAGTCAGCACCCGCCGCGTCGATGACCTCGTCGTCGCCCTCGGTGGGACCGGGATCTCCAAGAGTGAGGTGTCACGGATCTGCGCCAAGCTCGACACCGAGGTCGCCACGTGGCGGGACCGCTCACTCGATCACATCGCGTTCCCTTACCTGTTCCTCGACGCCACCTATAGCAAGGTCCGCCTCAACGGTCGCGTCGTGTCACAAGCGGTCGTGATCGCGACCGGGGTGAGCGCCGACGGCCGGCGTGAAGTCCTCGGCTGCGCTGTCGGAGACTCCGAGACCGAACCGTTCTGGACCGAATTCCTGCGCGGCCTGCGCGACCGAGCTTTGGGTGGGGTGCAGCTGGTGATCTCCGACAGTCACCGCGGCCTGACCAACGCGATCAGCACGGTCCTGCAAGGCGCCGCCTGGCAACGGTGCCGGGTCCATTTCATGCGCAACGCCCTCGCCAAAGTCAGCAAAGGTCACGCCGAAATGGTCGCTGCGACGATCCGCACGATCTTCGCTCAACCCACCGCAGACCAGGTCCGTAACCAAGTCGCGACCGTCGCCGACATGCTCGGCGGGCAGTTCCCCGCCGTTGCCGGCCTGCTCACCGACGCCACCGCAGACCTGACCGCGTTCGCGGACTTCCCCCAAGCGCACTGGCAGAAAATCTGGTCGACGAACCCATTATCCGTTATCCGGCCCTCAGGCGGCGCGTTGCAGCTTGCGGCCTGACGTCCTTGCTCGACCGGCCGGGCGGGTCGAGGCTGGCCCTGACGACAGGGGTTGGTCTGGATGGTCTTGGCAGTCCGCACACGCGACGGGCAGCATCGGCTCTAAGGTAACTGGCCGGATCTGGAGGTCGCGAACGAGTTCCTGGACCACCTGCGGATCCGCGGGTTCTCCCCGGCCACCCGCCGGGCCTACGCTTTCGACCTGCTGAACTTCGGACGCTTCCTGCAGCAACGCGAGCTCGCATTGGTGGCGGTCACCGCGATGGACGTGTTCGGCTGGGTCGACTGGCAGAGCCAGCCAGCACCCAGCCCGGGGAGGGTGGTCGCGTTGCGGGCACGGACGGTCGCGCCCTCGACGGTCAACTGCCGGATCGCGGCGGTGCGCGGCTTGTTCGAGTTCCTCGTGATGCGTCAGACCGTCACTGCCAGCCCGGTTCCGTCGCCTCGGCGCAGCAGCGGGCTGAGGCCGGTGCCGCGGGGTCTGCTCGGGCATCTCGGCGAGGGTCGCCGTCACACCGGCGGTCGGCTGGTCCGGCAGGACAACCGACTGCCCGAGTCGCTGCCACCGGCTGATGTCGACGTGTTCTTGTCCGACCTTCGGACCCACCGCGACCGCGCCGTCGTGCTGCTGATGCTGCTGGGTGGGCTGCGTTCCGCGGAGGTCCGTGGGCTGCTGCTCCGGGACGTCGACATGGGACGCCGGCGGCTGCGGGTCGTGGGCAAGGGCGGCAAGGAACGGGTCGTCCCGGTCGATGGTGTGTTCTTCGCCGAGCTCGGCGCCTACCTGCGACGGGGACGCCCGTCCGGCCTTGCCACGCCGGAGTGCTTCGTGGTGCTCTGCGGCCCGACCAGCGGCGCGCCGATGTCGGAGGCCGGGTTGAGGTCGCTGTTCCGGCGACACCGCGACAGCTCCGGGCAACTGCGGGTCCGGCCACACCGGCTGCGCCACACCTACGGAACCGAGCTCGCCGCCGCCGGGATCGACCTGCTGGTGCTGCGTGAGCTGATGGGTCACGTGAGCCCCGAGACAACGGCCCGCTACGTCCACCTGTCCACCGAGCACCTCGCCGCCGAGTACGCCGCGGCCCGGCTCGTGATGGGCCAGCCGTGACCGCCGCGGTCGCTCGCATCGCATCGGCAACCGACCATCCGCTGCTGCCCGCCTACCTCACTCACCTGTCGACGCGCGAACTGTCGGACCGGGCCTGGCGCGACCGGCGGCGAGCCGCCCGCGCTCTGCTCGCCGAGCACCCGGACCTCACCACCTGGATGGCCCTACCGATCCAGGAGCGACTCGCGACGCTGCACCGGATCCAGGCCTGGCCGCTGGTGGTGTTCGCGATTGGCACCGGCCGACTCCGACTGGACGTCGAGATGATGGCCGCCAAGAACCTCTCCGGCCTCGGTGCGATCGTCGCGGCCCAGCACCTGCAGGACTTCACTCGGGCCACCGAGGCAGGATTGCGGCTGGGCTGGACCCCAGGCTGGGTGCAGACCGTCCTGCATGAGTGCCTCGCGGTGCTGATCGCTTGGCACGGCGGCGATCTGGCCGACATCAACGAGACTGTACTGAAGGAGTTCACCACCGCGCTGAACGACGCCACCGGTCTGGCACCAACGTCGTTGCGGGCCTACCGGGCCCGGCTGACGAGCCTGCGCCAGATCCTGTTCGAGCTCCAGATCATCGACACCGTCCCGCAGCGCGGACAGCGCGGCGCCACCCTGGAACAGCGGTTTGCGGCTGTTCCGATGCCAGCGCAGATCCGCGCGACCCTGCTTCGCTACGTCACCTTGCGCAGTGCGGTGCTGCGACCGAAGTCGATCGAGTCGCTCATCAACGACCTGCTGCCGTTCGCGGAGTTCCTGCACGCCCAGCACCCGGAAGTCACCGGCCTGGCGCTGCTGGACCGCTGGCATCTCGAGGCGTTCCTGCTCCACAACCGGACCCGGCCCTGGCGCGGCTGG
This sequence comes from uncultured Motilibacteraceae bacterium, assembly GCA_964236445.1. Classification (GTDB taxonomy): domain Bacteria; phylum Actinomycetota; class Actinomycetes; order Motilibacterales; family Motilibacteraceae; genus CAXSDR01. Next base: position 9,193 of record CAXSDR010000037.1, read on the forward strand.
CGAGCCCGCGGAAAAGGCACAGGCCGGACCATCTCGCCAGCCGTCATGCACTCCACCGTGCTGACCATCCGGAACCTGCTCGACGACATCACCGCCTGGGACTGGACCGACGCACCCCGGCGTCGGCTGCTGTTCGCAGGCGACGTCCCCAAGCTCGACCAACCACTACCGCGAGCACTCCCACCCGACATCGACAGCGCCCTCATGACAGCGATCGCTGCTTCCCCGGATCCCTTCGTCCGCGCCGGGCTGCAGGTCCTGCGCGGCGCTGGCCTGCGCGTGGGGGAGCTGCTCGACCTCGAGCTCGACGCCGTCGTCGACTACGCCGCGACCGGGTCCTGGCTGAAGGTCCCACTCGGCAAGCTCGCCACCGAACGGATGGTCCCGCTCGACGCCGCCACCCTCGCCGTCCTGGACACCTGGGCCAGCGAGCGAGGATCCCATCGCCCGCTCACCCACCCACGGACCGGAAAGCAGACCGACTTCCTGTTCACCGCCCACGGGCGGCGGCTCGGCGCCACCAGGCTCCGAGTCGGGCTGCTGACCGCCGCCGAACAGGCCGGTCTGACCGGAGCGGGCGGCGCACCGCTGATCGTGACCTGCCACCAGCTCGGGCACACCTACGCGACCAGCCTCGCGAACGCCGGAATGAGCCTGCAAGCCCTGATGGCCCTGCTCGGGCACGTCACCCCACAGATGACGATCCGCTACGCCACCCTCGCCTCCCCGACGCTGCGGACCGCCTACGACCAGGCCGTCGGATCGATCAAGACCCAACTCACCCTCACCCCGGTCGGACGTCCGATCGTGCCGGACAAGGTCAGCTGGCTGGCGGCGGAGATGCTCAAGACCCGCGTCGCACACGGCTACTGCTCCCGGCACGCCGCCGGCGAAGCCTGCCCCTACGCCAACATCTGCGAGACCTGCGACAACTACACCCCAGCCGTCGAGTTCATCCCCGCCCTCACCGATCAGCTCACCGACGTCCAGGCTCTCCAGGCCGATGCCCAACAGCGCGGTTGGACCAGCGAGAGCGACCGCCACGGACGTGTCGCCACAGCTCTGCAGGGACACCGCGAGCGCCTCGAGAGGCAACCGATCCTGCGATGAAGTAGACGTCAGCCCCGAGAGCCGGTTAATGGAGCGACTCAACCGCGAAGTGAAACGACGCACCGACGTCGTAGGCATCTTCCCCAACACCGACGCACTGCTCCGATCAGGACACACGCGGAGAGCCGGAGCAGTGCGTCGATGGCCAACGGCTTCCGAGCCGGGAGCGTATCGGCAGCTTGGCGGGGGAGGGAGCGCGGGTGTAGCCAACTGTGTAGCCGAGTCAGCGGACAACCCCAGCCGGCGGCACGCCTCGACGGACGATCTCAGTGCGCGTACGCACGCCCCCAGGCACCCGCGAACGCCAAAGATCGACTTTGCAAGGCGGGGGTTAGGGGTTCGATTCCCCTCGTCTCCACCGCGCCGCTCCGACCAGCCGTCAGGCCGAGTCGCGGACGACGAGGGTCGGCTCGAAGACCCGCGACACCGGCGGCCTGCCCGGCTCCTCGATCTGCGCGAGCAGCAGCGTCGCCATCACGGCGGCCATGTCCTCGACCGGCTGGTGCACGGTGGTCAGCTGCGGTCGCGACGTCAGGGCGGCGCTGCTGTCATCGAAGCCGACGACAGCGACGTCCTCCGGCACTCGGCGGCCTGCCTCGCGCAGGACGGGCAGGGCACCCTCGGCCATGAGGTCGTTCGCAGCGAACACCGCATCGATGTCGGGATGCGCGGCCAGCAGCTCGGCCATCGCCTCCATGCCGCTCTCGCGTGTGAACGAGCCGGGCACGCATGCCACCTCTTCGAGGCCGTGCTCCCTCAGGGCTGCCTGGAACCCCACGAGCCGGCGGTCGGTGGCAGGCATGTCCACGGGCCCTCCGATGGACGCCATGCGCCGACGGCCCAGCCCGACGAGATGCTCGGCTGCGAGGCGGCCACCGGCCGCCTGCTCGAACTCGACATAGCTCAGCGCGGCGGACGTGGGACGCGACGACAGCACCGCGGGCACGCCATAGGTCGTGAGCTGGGTGAAGAGCACGTCGTCGTCGTGGTTGGCGATGACGACGACGCCGTCGACGTGGCCCTGCCGGACATAGCTGCTGACCTGCGACCTCGCCGCGTCATCCTCGGCCGGCATGAGCACCAGCTGCACCCCGGCGGGCCGCAACACGCTCAGCGCCCCGCTCACGACGCGCCCGAAGAACGGATCGGTGAACATCCGGCCGAAGAAAGGCTCGTTGAGGTGGCGGTTGGGTGGTTCGGAGATGACGAGGGCGACCGACCCCGTACGCCGGGTGACGAGGGAGCGCGCGGCGCGGTTCGGGACGTAGCCGGTGTCGGCGATGGCCCGCTGGACGGCGGCGCGTACGGCGGGGTCGACGGTGGGCACCTCGTTGACGACCCGCGACACCGTGGACTTGGAGACCCCTGCGACCTTCGCCACATGCTCGAGCGTCAGCGGTCGTCTCAGGTGCAGTTCCGGGCCGGCCACCTCCCGTTTATAGCACCGCACCAAAGGGCCCACGGAGAAGTCAGAGCGACGCCTGACGCGTGCGCACGCCGTACGCCGCCTACCCAGGTCAGGCTCACCGAGCCGAGCCGGTGAGCTCCCGAGGTCGAGCTGCAGCCACTGGTTGTCGGCGAAGGCGCTGGAGCACCGGATCGTGAAGCCGGCGTCGAAGGCCAGGGCGGCTCCGGTCGAGCCGAGCGGCGTGAGGTGACGCGCCCCGACCGTGACGTGACAGGCTGCTCACATGGCCCACATCGACGTCTCGCGGGTCGGCGTGGTGCTCTCCGACGGGCGGATGCTGCTCGACGATGCCAGCTTCCGGGTCGCCGAGGGCAGCGTGACGGCGCTCGTCGGCGCGAACGGCACGGGCAAGAGCACGCTGCTGCGCATCATCGCCGGTGATCAGCAGCCCACCGAGGGCGCCGTCAGCCGGTCGGGAACGCTGGGGGTCATGCGCCAGCTCGTCGGAACGGCGCGCGGCCAGAGTGTGCGCTCGCTCCTGCTCAGCGTCGCGCCCGAGCCGATCCGGCAGGCCGCCCGGCGGGTCGACGAGAGCGAGGCGGCGATGCTCGCCTCCGACGACGAGCGGCGCCAGCTGGCGTACGCCGAGGCGCTGACCGGCTGGGGTGACGTCGGCGGCTACGAGCAGGAGGTGCTCTGGGACGTCTGCGCCACCGCCGCCCTGGGCGCCGGTCTCGACGACGTGGCGGAGCTCGACGCGTCGGTGCTGTCGGGAGGGGAGCAGAAGCGGCTCGTTCTCGAGGCGCTGCTGCGCGGGCCCGACGAGCTGCTGCTGCTCGACGAGCCGGACAACTACCTCGACGTGCCCGGCAAGGAGTGGCTCGAGGCGCAGCTCGCCGCGTCACGCAAGGCGGTGCTGCTGGTGAGCCATGACCGTGAGCTCATGGCCCGCGCTGCCAACCGCATCGTCACGCTCGAGGGGCGCACGGCCTGGACCCACGGCGGTGGGTTCGCCGACTACGCCGCAGCGCGCGAGGCCCGCATCGAGCGCATGGCCGAGGACCACCGGCGCTGGGACGAGGAGCGCGAGCGGCTCCGCCAGCTGGTGTTCACGCTGCGCCAGCAGGCCGCGATCTCCCCCGACATGGCCAGCCGCTACTCCGCGATGCAGACGCGGTTCCGCAAGTTCGAGGACCTCGGGCCGCCGCCCGAGCTGCCTCGCCGCCAGCGCATCGCGATGCGGCTGGGGGGCGGGCGCACCGGCGTGCGCGCGGTGACGTGCGAGCGGCTCGAGCTCACCGCCTTGATGAAGCCGTTCGACCTCGAGCTGTTCTACGGCGACCGCGTGGCCGTGCTCGGGGGCAACGGCAGCGGCAAGTCGCACTTCCTGCGGCTGCTGGCCCAGCTGCGTGCCGGCGGTGAAGGCACGGTGACGGTCGCGCACACGGGGCGCGCGCGGCTCGGGGCCCGTGTCGTGCCCGGCCACTTCTCGCAGACCCACCTGCATCCCGAGTGGGCGTCGTCGTCGGTCGCCGAGGTGGTGCAGCGTGAAGCCGGCATCCCGCTGGGGCCGGCGATGTCGGTCCTGACCCGCTATGAGCTGGCCGGGCAGGCCGACCAGACCTTCGCCACGCTGTCCGGCGGCCAGCAGGCCCGCCTGCAGATCCTGCTGCTCGACCTCGCCGGCACGACGCTGCTGCTGCTCGACGAGCCGACGGACAACCTCGACGTCGACAGTGCCGAGGCGCTCGAGAGCGCGCTCGCGGCCTACGACGGCGCCGTCGTCGCCGTCACGCACGACCGGTGGTTCGCACGCGGGTTCGACCGCTTCGTCGTCTTCCAGAGCGACGGCCGGGTCGTCGAGCACCCGCAGCCGGTGTGGCACGAGGACCGACCGGGCCGCAACCGCGCGGCCTACGGCGCGACGGGTGAGATGCGCGCGACGTAGACCGCGCCGTGCGACCCCGCCGACCGCTCGGACCGCCCGTCGGCCGCCACCCGCTCGAGCCGGAAGTAGCACAGCAGCTCGCTGCCGTCCGCGCGCAGCACAGGCAGCTGCAGGTCGATGCCTACGACGTGCGTGGAGCCGTTGGTCATGTGCCGCGTGAAGCCGGTGACGTGCGCCTCACGCAGAGCGGGCGGGATGAGTGCGACGACCCGTCTGCCGATGAGGTCCGCGGCTCCCCAGCCCAGCAGTGCGGCAGCCGGGGCGCTCACGGCGAGGATGCGGTCGTTGTCGTCGCCCGCGATCAAGGCAAGCTGCGACGCGCGTACCTCCTCGTCGTTCCAGACGACGGCCCGCGCCCGGAAGCGGTCGTGGGCCGTCGAGGTGAACAGCTCGCGGTCGACGCCGCCCCAGGGGCTGGCAGGCACGCCGTGGCACTGGGCGATGATCTGCTCGCAGCACCAGTCACGCAGCGCGACGATCTCGGGCAGGCCGGGCCGCGCGAGCAGCAGCCCCGCCGCGGCGAGCCGCTCGCCGTTGTCGAGCACTTCCTGCAGCGCCGCGAAGTCCTCCGCTGTGCGCCCACTGAGCTCGATGCGTACCTCGGCCGTGCTCGGCACCGACCTGGCCCGATCAGCACCACCCGCGCCACCCGCTCCGCCGACCGCCCGGTCGACCGCGATCGTGATGGCCGACTCGGCCGCGGCGGCGCGGGAGTCGTCACCGTCGGGGTGGGCATCGGTGCCGATGTGCAGCGCGAGCTCGCGCAGCAGGGCGTCATGGTGCTGCTGGGCCGCCAGCCACAGGCGGATCGGCACGTCCTTGAGCAGAGCCGACGCAGGTGGAGCGGACGCAGCCAGAGCCGACGCAGGCGCCGCGGCATCGGTGGTGCCCGCGAGCCAGTCGAAGTCCTCGTCCCACCCGTCGGAGACGGCGAACAGGTCCATGCCGGGCTCGGCGGAGACCTCGGTGCGCTCGCCACCACGCAGCAGCAGGAACCACATGGTCTTGCCGACGTCGTGCACGTCCATGCCGACCTCGTTCGCGAGGCGCGTGACCAGGGGAAGACCCCGCCCCGTCGTCGCGAACCCACCGTAGGCGCGCCGTGCGGGGAGCACCGGGCTCGCGTCCGAGACCTCGATGCGCACCCCGTCGACCTGGCCGAGCACGCGCACCGAGATGGGGGTCCGGGCATGCAGCGCCGCGTTCGTGACGAACTCGCTGACGGCGAGCGTGGCTGTGTCGACGAGGTCGTCGAAGCCCAGCTCCCCCAGCACCCCGGTGACGAACCTGCGGGCCGTGCGGGTGCTCAGCGGCTCCGGCGACAGCACGAGCAGCCGCGCGCCCCGATCGGGATCAGCCATGTCCGAGTCGTCACCCCCAAGCTGTCACTGTCTGTCGCCTGCGTTGTCCTTGTGCAAAAGCCTGTGCCTACTGTCACCGCACCCTGACAGACTTCTGACCCGTGGCCTTGATCGAAGCGCATGCCCTGACCAAAGTGTTCCGCCGGCCGGAGAAAGATCCCGGCCTGCGCGGGTCGCTCAAACACCTCGTGCAGCGCACCTACACCCAGCACGTGGCCGTCGACCGCGTCAACCTCTCGATCGAGGCCGGCGAGGCCGTGGCCTATGTCGGGCCCAACGGCGCGGGCAAGTCCACGACCATCAAGATGCTCACCGGCATCCTCGTCCCCACGGCGGGTGAAGTGAAGGTCGGGGGCCTCGTCCCACACCAGCGGCGCATCGAGAACGCCCGGCAGATCGGCGTCGTCTTCGGTCAGCGCACGCAGCTGTGGTGGGACCTGCCGGTGCGCGAGTCCCTCGCCCTGCTGCGCGACATGTACGGCCTCGGCGAACGCCGCTACGCGGAGGTGATCGAGCGGTTCGACGAGATCCTGGGCATCGGCGAGCTGCTGCCGCTGATGGCGCGCAAGCTCTCGCTGGGCCAGCGTATGCGTGCCGACCTCGCCGCGGCGCTGCTGCACGAGCCCCCGATCGTCTATCTCGACGAGCCGACCATCGGCCTCGACATCTCGGTCAAGGACCGGGTCCGCGGCTTCGTGCGCGAGCTGGTGGCCGACGGTGCGACCGTCATGCTGACGACGCACGACCTGGGCGACATCACCGACATCTGCCAGCGCATCGTGATCATCGATGACGGCAAGGCCATCTATGACGGTCCGCTCGCGTCGGTGACCGACCTGTTCGCGCGTGAGCGGGCCATCACCTTCGCACTGGAAGCACCGGCGATGTCGCTCGACAGGCTGGTCGACGCACTGCCGGGGTGCGAGGTCGCTCACGGCGAGTCCGGCCGCCGCGAGGTGGTCGTCCGGTTCGACCGGTTCGAGGTGACCGCTGCCACCGTCCTGTCGACGGTGCTCGACCAGCACGACGTCGCCGACGTTCACATCGCCGAACCCGAGATCGAGTCCGTGATCCGCAAGGTCTACTCCGGCGAGCTGGTCCTGCCGACGGGCGTCTCATGACGGCGGTGGCCGAGCTCCCGGCGTCCGGTGGTCAGCGTGCCGGCACGCGCCGGCGCAACCGTGAGGCGCTCCACCCGTCGGCGTGGCGTGCCTACCGCGCGCTGGCCGGGGCGGCGTTCAAGAGCCTTGTCGCCTACCGCTTGCAGTTCTTCCTCGGCCTGCTCGGCACCATCTTCGCGCTGCTCTCGCTGCTCTACCTGTGGCGCACGATCCTGCAGGGCAACCGCTCGCTCGTCGGTTTCGACTGGCCCCAGATGAAGGCCTACCTGCTGGTGGCGTTCCTCGCCAACACGGTCGTGTCGATGTATACCGACTACCGCATGGCCCTGCGCATCCGCGAGGGTCTGGTCGCGATCGACCTGACCAAGCCGATCGACTACCAGCGTGCCCGGTTCGCCGAGACGCTCGGTTTCGCGTCGTTCGAGATCCCGGCGAGCCTCGCTGTCTGCGGGATCGCGCTGCTGGTGTTCGGTGGCATCTCGGTGCCGCCCCTGCCGATGCTCGCCCTGTTCGTCCTCAGCATGGCGACGGTCGTGCCGCTGAAGTTCGCCCTCGTCTACTGCACCGGGCTGCTGTGCTTCTGGACCCACAACTACATGGGCATCAACTGGGCCCGCACCGCGCTCATGCAGCTGTTCTCCGGCGCCCTCGTGCCGATCGCCTTCTTCCCCGTCTGGCTGCGCTGGCCCGCCGAGGCGCTGCCGTTCCAGGGCATGGTGTCCACCCCCGCCCTGATCTTCCTGGACCGGTTGCACGGCAGCGAGCTGTGGTGGCGCCTCGCCGTGCAGCTCGCCTGGACCGTGGCGTTCTGGTACGGCGCACGCCTCGCCTGGGGCGCCGCCTCGAAGCGCCTGACGGTGCACGGTGGCTGAGGCAACCCGGCTGCTTGCTCCCGGTGCCGCCCTGTCGTTGCCCGGGCGCGTACGCCGGGGATTCTGGCTCTATCGCCGCTGCCTCGGCGCGCACGCCCGCGCGGTGCTCGAATACGAAGCCGACTTCTGGATCCTCGTCATGGCCGCGGTGCTGACGCAGGGTGTGGGCCTGGTGTTCCTCGCGACCGTCTTCCGACGCATTCCCGAGATCCACGGCTGGACGTTCTGGGAGGTGGTCGTCGTCTACGCGATGGTCTACCTCGCCGAAGGGGTCGGCTCGCTGTTCTTCGAGGGCACGTGGCGGCTGTCCTGGGCGGTCAACCAGGGCGAGCTCGACCGGATGCTCGTGCGACCGTTCAGCCCGGCGCTGCAGGTCATGAGCGGCGACGTGGGGCTCAACGGCTTCGGCAACCTGGTGCTCGGCTCCGCGATGCTCGCAACCGCACTCGCACACGTCGACGTGTCGTGGAGCGTGGGCCGCGTCGTCCTCGCCGTTGTGCTGCTGGTCAGCGCCATCGCGGTGAAGGTGGGTCTCAACCTGGCGAGCAACACCTCCGCCTTCTGGATCAACGCCCCGTTCTCGACCTTCGCCGGCTCGCTGCACTCGCTCGGCGAGCTGGCTCGCTTCCCGATCGGCATCTACGCGATCGGCATCCGCGGCGTCATCACGTTGATCCTGCCGTTCGCGTTCGTGTCGTTCTTCCCGGCCTCGGCGATCCTCGGTCACGGCACCACCTGGTGGGTGGGGCTCGTGACGCCGTTCGTGGCGCTCTACTGCATCGGCGTAGGGGCGGTGCTGTTCCGGGTGGGGCTGCGCCGCTATGAGAGCGCCGGCAACTAGACCCTCGACACCGGCACCTCCGATCGAGCACGCTGGGGCATGGCCTCCTGCCCTCACGTCGTCGGTCTCGCACCCGTCACCCCTCGCACCCCCGAGGGATGTGAGGAGTGCCTCGCCACCGGCAGCGACTGGGTGCATCTGCGCCTGTGCCTGACCTGCGGGCACGTGGGTTGCTGCGACTCCTCGCCGAACAAGCACGCGAGCAAGCACGCGGCCGCCCAGAGCCATCCGGTCATCCAGTCCTTCGAGCCGGGCGAGGACTGGCGCTGGTGCTTCGTGGACAACGCCATCGTCTGACGAGGCGCCGCCGCGCCGCCGCACGCGACCGCTCAGAGCCGAAGGTTCCAGCGGCCGGCGTACGCGCCGAGAGACACGCCCGCCAGCGGCGCCACGTCGATGCGCCAGAACGCCGTCGGTGGCGCCGACAGCGCGCTGACCACGGCGGCGCGGACGACGGCCGGTGAGGTGACCGCGACGACGCGACCCGACAGCTCGGGGGCCTGCGCCACCTCTGCGAGCCAGCCCTCGACGCGGGCCAGCAAAGCGAGCAGCGACTCCCCACCGTGACCGGCGAAAGCAGGATCTGCCATCCACGCCTGCGCCGCCGCCGCGTCCTCGGCCGCCACGTCGGCCCAGGTCCGGCCCGCCCAGGCGCCCAGGTCCCACTCGTCGAGCCGGGCGTGCACCACGGCGCCCAGGCCCGCGGTCTCGCGGCAGCGCCGCTCGGAGCCGCACAGGAGCCGGCCACGCCCCCCGAGAAGCGGTGCCATGGCCACGCCTGCGTCCACGGCACCGCGGGCGTCGATCGGCTCGTCGAGCGCGAACCGGGTGGCGCGGACAGCGTCCGTCGAGGCGTGCGCGATCAGGTCCAGCCGTGTGGTCACGCCCGCAGTCTGCCCGCGGCACCGGACCGGCCCGTCGAGCGGCGGCGATTGACCGGCGTACGTCCCTGGCCATAGCGTCGGGGCTCCACCCTGACGGTGGGAGGAAGCCGGTGAGAGTCCGGCACGGTCGCGCCACTGTGACGGGCTCCTGAGCCCGAAGCCAGACCCCCCGCCGTCATGGACCAGCACCGAGCGGGACGCGAAATCCCGAGGAGGCCCCATGTCGCTGTCATCGTCATCCGCCATCGCTGCTGCACCGCCGCGCGCCGACGCCCACACGCCGGTGCTGCCGGTCGTCTCTCTGCCCGAGCTGCTGCCCTGGGCGTTGTTCGCCGTCCTCATGGCCGCGCTGCTGGTCTACTTCGTCGGTGCCGAGCAGGGTGCCACGTCACTGTTCAGCGGATCGGGCGTGCACGAGTTCGTGCACGACGGGCGTCACCTGCTGGGCTTCCCCTGTCACTGATTGCCCTGTCACTGAATGCGCTGTCGTCGATTGCGGTGTCGTTGAGGCAGCGGTGACGCAGACAGCCGTGCGCGCGTCGGGGCCGCCCGGCCTGGCGCGCAGTTTCCTCGTGCGTGGCATGTTTCTCGGGCTGCTCGCGGGCGTGCTCTGCTTCGTGGTGGCCAAGCTGCTGGGCGAGTCGTCGGTTGCTGCGGCCATCAACGTCGAGACGGCCAAGGCCGCGGCCGCCGGTGACGCGCCCGAGCCGGGAATGGTGAGCCGCACCGTCCAGAACACCCTCGGCCTGCTGACGGCGACGACGGTCTACGGCGTGTCGCTCGGCGCGGTCTATGCCCTCGCCGTGGCAGCGGCGCTCGGCCGGATCGGCACGCGCACCGTGCAGGGAACGGCCGCGCTCGTGGCCTTCGGTGGCTTTCTCGGGGTGTTCCTCGTCCCTTTCCTGAAATATCCCGCCAACCCCCCGGCCGTCGGCAACCCCGACACCATCGGGCGACGCACCGCGCTCTACTTCGCTCTGCTCTTCGTCTCGCTCGCCCTGGTCTTCCTCGTCGTACGCCTGCAGCGCGCCCTCGTGATGCGTTGGGGTGCCTGGAACGCCACGCTCGGCGCTGCCGCCGCCTTTGTCGCCGGTGCGGCCATCGTGTGCGCGGTGCTGCCCGTCGTCGACGAGGTGCCCGACGACTTCCCGGCGACGGTGCTCTGGCACTTCCGTCTCGCTACGGTGGCGATCCAGGCGACGATGTGGGCGACCCTCGGTGCGGGGTTCGGCGTCCTGACCCGTCGACGAGTGGACCGGCTCCCCCGCGACGTCAGGAGTGCGACAGCAGCCTGACCTCGTCACCCACCCCGACCTGCCCCGGCCGCACGGTCGAGGCGTAGACACCGAGGCAGGCGTCGCGCTCGGTCACCACGGCCCGCAGAACTCTCGGGTCGCGTGCGGCGGTGGTGGCGTCGACGTTGATCACCACGCAGCGCGGATCGCGGGCATCCACCCGCAGCTGGGTCGTTCCGATCTCCAGCACGCTCCCGACCCACCCGTCCTCGGGATAGGGCTCGTCACCGAGAGCCGCCACGACGAGGTTGGGGCGGAAGCGGCGTGCGTCGAGCTCGCTGCCGACGACGGCACCGATCGAGGCGACGGTCTGGGTCGTCATCAGTGACAGCGGCAGCGTGTCGAACAGGCCGCGGTTGTGTTTCATGACCTGCACGCCCCCGCCCAGCAGGGCCGCCAGCCGCTGGTCGGTGACCGGAAACGTCCCCTCCGGCGTGTGCACGACTGTCGCAGCTGCGTCCGGACGCTCGGGATCGAGCAGCGCCGGCCGCAGCAGCGTCATCTCGGGTCGCTCCCGGATGGTCAGCCAGGGGAAGCCGCTCTCCACGCGGCCGGGGCGCACGAAGCCCCACCGCCGGTCGCCGGCAAGGCCGTGGATGCCGACGGCGCAGGTCGCCAGTGCCTCACCCGCCATCGACTTGACGGGGAAGCGCCATACCTCGACGAGGCGTCCGACCACCACAGCTGTCATGACACCACTGTGCCGTGTGGAAGAGCGGGAGCGAGACCAGGAGCGAGACCAGGAGCGACTTCAGCGGACGGACGAGCCGGCCCCGCCCGAGGAAGGGGGGGCCGGCTCGGCTGCGTCAGCGGGGCATGCTCAGCGCAGGTCCCTCACGTCCTCGTCAGGACCGTCGGGCAGCAGCGAGATCACCGAGGTCTCGTCCTCGGTCGGTCCCGCCTCGTCGAGAGGCTCGACGGTGCCCATGACGAGGATCGAGTCGGCTTCGGCACCGTCC
>CAXSDR010000037.1:21091-30942 GCA_964236445.1 uncultured Motilibacteraceae bacterium
CGCTGCAGGGCGGTCCAACCGGCGCCGATACCCGTGAGCAGCGCGAATAGTCCCAGCGACGTGCGTACGCGGTGCGTCTTGCGCTTGGGAGGCGCGACGACCGCCTGGCCCTTGAGGGCGGCGAGCACAGCCCCGCCGCGGGCCTGCGCCTCGTCGCGCACCGGCTCGCTCGCGGCGAGGGCGGCCAGCACAGCGGCCACGATCTTGGGGGCGATGTCGTCGCGCGCCGCGTCGGACACGCGGCTCGCCTTGTGCGCGACCGCCGGGACGACCGTGTCCAGGACGGTCGAGCGCGCAGCGCCGGCCGCGTCGAGCACGCTGTCGCGGGCCACCTCCGCCGCGTGGGTGACGTGCGGGCGGGCAGAGTCGATCGCGCTGGTGGTGCGGTCGCGGGCAGCCCCCACCAGGGGGGTCCCTCGCTCGACGATCGTCGGGGCGGATGCTCGGTTGCGCAGCTTCACGTGGACCTCCGGTGCAGGCGTGGGACGAGCCGGGACGAACGGGCGGGCTTCTCGAGGCGAACGGCACAGACAAACCGATCACATCGTCCCGGATCTTGCGATCCCTTCCCCGGGGGGCCCCCCGCCATGCGCGATCCGGCGCGCGACTGTCCACAGCGACCCAGGCCCATCCGACCGGTGCACAGTGCGCACGTCCAGAAGCGCATGAGTGAACAACGTGCTTGGATGGGCGGCGCTGCGAATCCGCGGCGCTGATGTTCGCAACTCTGAGAGGACGCCAGGTGGCCGAGGAGCTCTTTGCAACGCTCGCAACCAACCACGGCGACATCGTCGTGCGGTTGTTCCCTGACCACGCCCCCAAGACGGTTCGCAACTTCGTCGGCCTCGCCGAGGGCACCCTCGAGTGGGTCGACCCGACCAACGGTGAGCGCACAACCCGACCGCTCTATGCCGGCACCGTGTTCCACCGCATCATCCCCGGCTTCATGGTGCAGGGCGGCGACCCGCTCGGCACCGGCACCGGTGGTCCGGGCTACCGCTTCGCCGACGAGATCCACCCCGACCTGAGCTTCGCCAAGCCCTACCTCCTGGCCATGGCAAACGCCGGTCCGGGCACCAACGGCTCGCAGTTCTTCATCACCGTCGACAAGACGCCGTGGCTCGATCGCAAGCACACGATCTTCGGCGAGGTCGCCGACGGCGCCGGGCGCGAGATCGTCGACCGCATCGCGGCCGTCCCCACGGGCGCCATGGACCGGCCCAAGGAAGACGTCGTGATCAGCTCGGTAGTCATCGAGCGCAGAGAGACCTGACCCTGCCGAGGCCGGCGTCACATAGCGTCGAGCTGTGACCTCGCGATGAGCTCAGAGACGACCGAGCCCGATGCACCGGTGGGAGCCGTCCCGACCTGCTTCCGGCATCCGGGCAGGGAGGCACACATCCGCTGCGTGCGGTGTGGCCGCCCGATCTGTCCTGAGTGCATGATTCCGGCGTCGGTGGGGTTCCAGTGCCCCGACGACGTACGCGCGGGTGCGGCAACCGTGCGGGAGCCGCGCACCGTGCTGGGCGGTCGGGCGACGTCTGACGCCGCGTGGGTCAGCCGCATCCTCGTGGCGGCCAACGTGGTGATGTTCGTCCTGCAGCAGGCCGTGCCGGGCTTCACCGACCGGCTCATCGAGACAGCCGCACGACCCCGGTTCTACGGCATCGCCGCTGGTGAGTTCTACCGCTTGATCACGGCGACCTTCCTCCATGAGGGGGTGCTCCACATCGGCGTCAACATGTATGCGCTGTGGATCTTCGGCCCGCAGCTCGAGGCGCTCCTGGGCCGGCTGCGGTTCACCGCGCTCTACCTCGTGAGCGGGCTGGGGGGGGCGGCCGTCTCCTACGCGTTCGCTCCCACCGGGCAGGAGTCGCTGGGCGCCTCGGGCGCCATCTTCGGGCTGTTCGCGGCCTTCATCGTCATCGCCAGGCGCCTCAACCGCGACATCAGCCAGCTCTGGGTGCTGCTCGTCATCAACATCGTCATCGGGTTCGTGCCCAGCTTCGGCATCGACTGGCACGCCCATGCCGGCGGCTTCGTCACCGGCGGCCTGCTCGGGCTGGTCTTCGCCTATGCGCCGCGCCCGCGCGCACGTGCGGCTTTCCTCGCGGGCGTGGCGATGCTGCTCGTCGTGGCGGTCGCGACCGTGACCTGGCGCACCGCGCAGGTGCACCAGGCCCCGGCGTTGCGGGCCCTCACCTGTGAGCTGGCACATCCGCGCGGCGGCGACGGCTATCTGGGTTGTGTCGAGCCCGGGTGACTTCAGCGGGTGCCTCGACCGGTCGATCGGGAAATGGCTGGCCTGCCGCCACGATGCGCGTTCGACTGTCCACAGTGTGCATAACCACTGTGGACGGAACTACACCGGTGTAAGTCGTGCCCGACGTGCGTGCGGACGCCTACTGCCAGCGGGTCGCGAGCACGAATCCCACGATGATCAGCGCGAAGCCGACCGCCATGTTCCAGGAGCCGATGGCGCCGATCGGATATGACCGCTGGCTGATATAGAACACGACCACCCACAGCAGGCCGATCACGAAGCACGCCAGCATCAGCGGCACCAGCCAGCGGGGGTTGCCGACGCGCGCCGGCGCCTTGGCCGGGGGCGGCGTGAAGACTGCCTTGCGGCGGATGGGCGACCTGGGCACGGGAGACCTCGTCAGGTGAGTGGGTGAACGCTGGCGGGTTGCGCAGCTTGAGCAGAGAGCAGCTCGCCATACGCGCGCTGCGGGGTAGCGTAGACCGCTTCGGGACTGGTCGGTCAGGAGGCGCTCGGTGCGGTGGGGCGCGGCGCTGCAGCGACTGCCCGGACGTCGCCCTCCGGTGAGCCTGCGCCGGCTTCGCGGCTGGCACGCGGTCACCCCCCTCGTCTTCGCCCTCGCCGGGGTCCTGCTCGCGACCAGCGCGCACCTCTCGCGGGGCACCGACCTGCGCGCGGGGTCGCGCACCGAGCTCACGGAGCTGATCGGCGCCCAGCAGCAGCGCCTGGCCCAGCGCTCCCAGGACGTGGCGCGACTGCGCAACGACGTCGACGCACTGACGCGTACGTCGGCCGGGGACGAGCTGAGCGGTGCCCAGCGTGAGGTCGACGTCGCGGCCCGAGCGGTGGGGATGCAGGCGGAGCACGGTGCGGGTGTGCGGGTGACGCTCGCGGACTCGCCCTACCGTCTCGGCGACCCCCAGCTGCCCCCGCAGACCGGCCCGGACGACCTGGTCGTGCACCAGCAGGACCTGCAGGCCGTGGTCAACGCGCTGTGGCGCGGTGGAGCAACGGCGGTGGGCGTGATGGACCAGCGGCTCATCTCGACCAGCGCGGTGCGCTGTGCCGGCAACGTCCTCATCCTGCAGGGGCGCACCTACGCGCCGCCGTTCGTCGTCACCGCGATCGGCGCACCGGACGCCCTGCAGGCGGCGCTGCACGCCGAGCCGGGCGTCCGTGTCTTCGTGCAGTACGCCGACGTGGTCGGGCTTCGCTACGACGTGGTGGCCAAGTCCGACCTGGTGGTCCCCGCCTATGACGGGCCGGTGTCGCTGCTGCACGCCAGGGTGCCGGCGAGCACCGGCACCTCGTCCGGCACGGGTTCGGACGGCACCCCCACCGCGGGTGCCGGCTCGTGAGGAAGGCCACGGCCGTGCTGGGCGAGCTGCTCCTCACCGTCGGGATCGTGCTCCTGCTGTTCACCGTCTACCAGCTGGTCTGGACCAACGTCGAGTCGGCGAGAGCCACGCGGTCGGCGCTGGCGCAGCTCGACCGGGCGTGGGCAGCCCCCGTGACGGCCGGGTCGGCGACCCCACCCGCGAGCGGCGCCACGCCGGCCGTGGCCCCGCCACCCCCGCCGGTCGGCACCGTCGAGGCGCGCATCCGCATCCCTCGCCTGGGTGCCGGCTGGCTCGAGCCGGTCATCGAGGGCACCGGCGCCGACGAGCTCGCCCGGGGCATCGGGCACTACGTCGGCACGGCCGGCCCGGGCGCGATCGGCAACTTCGCGCTCGCCGGCCACCGCGCGACCCACGGGGAGCCCTGGCGCAACCTGGACCGGATGCGGCCGGGTGACCGGGTCGTGGTGGAGACGCGGTCGACCGTCTACACCTACGTCGTCACCGCGCCGTGGACGCTCGTGAGCCCCGGCCAGCGCGAGGTGATCGACGCGGTGCCCGGCCGGCCGGCCGCCACCCCGACCGAGCGGCTCATCACGCTGACGACGTGCAACCCGCGGTGGGCGTCGACCGAGCGCCTGATCGTGCCCGGCAGGCTGCAGTCGAGCGCACCCCGGGTCGCCTCGTGATCTATCCCTGGATCTGGCACCACCTGCCGGGCCCGAAGCCACTGCGCCTGCTGCTCGCGCTCCTGCTGGTCGCCGTCGCGGTCGTCGTGCTGTTCCTCGTGGTCTTTCCCTGGGCCGAGCACGGCCTGCCGTGGCTCGAGGTGACGGTCGACTCCGGCGCCGCCGCCGCCACCTGACGACCCTTACGCTGGGCGGGTGGCAGTCCGCAGGATCCTCGTCGTCGACAACTACGACAGCTTCGTCTTCAACCTCGTGCAGTATCTCGGCCAGCTCGGCGCCGAGTGCGACGTACGCCGCAACGACGAGGTGACGGTGGCGCAAGCCCTCGACGGGTCCTACGACGGGATCCTGGTCTCGCCCGGCCCCGGCACGCCCGAGGACGCCGGCATCTGCGTCGAGCTCATCGCGGCGGCCCGCACCCGCGACGTCCCGGTGTTCGGCGTGTGTCTGGGGCTGCAGGCGATCGGAGTCGCCTACGGCGCGTCCGTGGGTCGTGCACCCGAGCTGCTGCACGGCAAGACGAGCCTGGTGGAGCACCACGGCGACGGCGTGCTGGCCGGCATCCCGTCGCCGTTCACCGCCACCCGCTACCACTCCCTCGCGGTCGACCCGGCCACGGTTCCGGCGGAGCTCGAGGTGACCGCGTGCACGGCGAGCGGCGTCATCATGGCCGCGCGCGCCCGCTCCGCCCCCATCGAGGGCGTGCAGTTCCACCCCGAGTCGGTGCTCACCGAGGGCGGCCACCGGATGCTGGCGAACTGGCTGGTGCGCTGCGGGGACCCCGACGCGGTCGCGCGTTCGGCAGGGCTGGCGCCCGTCGTCGGCTGACGGCCCAACCAGCAGCCCTCAGCCAGGCGGCGTGGCGTTGGGATCGGGCGGCGGCGCGTTGGGATCGCTCGGCAGCGGCTGCACGACCGCCATGGGCGCGTAGTAATGCACGACCACCTTGGTCCCCGGCGGGCGCCGCTCGCCCGGTGCCGGGAACTGGTCGTAGATCAGCCCCACCTGCTCGGGGCTCGTGGCCGGCTTACCGGCCGCGGAGCTGATGCCGAGATTGGCGTTCTTGAGCGTCGACAGCGCCTGGGGCGCCGTCTGGTTGCTCACGTCGGGCACCACTACCTTGCCGTTGGAGAAGTGCAGCTCGATCGTCGAGCCGGGGGGCACCGACTCACCGGCCGGCGGCACGGTGCTGGTCACCTCGTCGAGCGGCCGGTCGGAGTCCTCCGGCACCAGCACCACGTTGAGATGGTCGTCATCGGCGAGCTGCTTGCGCGCCTCCTCGCGCGGGCTGCCGACGACGGACGGCACGGTGACGGGCGTCGGGCCGGCCGAGATGACGATGGCGACCGGGGTCTTCTGGTCGACGCTGGTGCCCTCGGCGGGCTCGGTGCCGATCACGACGTCCTTCGCCACTGTCTCGCTCGCCTGGTTCTTCGGCGCACCGACCGTCAGCTTCGCGGCGAGGATCCGCTGCCGGGCCACGTCGACCGACTGCCCGGCGGTCTCGGGCACCTTCACCTGCTGCGGGGTGTCGAGCAGCTTCCTGATGCCGAACCCGCCGGCGAAGATGACGGCGAGCACGGCGAGGAACAGCAGGAAGTAGGCCCCGGTGTGGCGCCTGGGCGCCGGCGGCTCCATCGTCTGCACCGGGAACGGTGACTCCACCACCGGCACCGTGCGTACGCGCGTCATGACGGTCGTCGTCTCGGCAGCCGACGGCAGCTCGGCCTGCACGGGACGGCCGGCCCGGGCGCGGTCCACGTCGGCCCGCATCTGCGCGGCGCTCTGGTAGCGGTCCGCGGGGTTCTTCGCGAGCGACTTGAGCACCACCGCGTCGATGTCGGAGGGGATCTGCGGGTCGAGCGAGCTCGGCAGCGGCGGGCGCTCGTTCACGTGCTGGTAGGCGACACCCACCGGGGAGTCGCCCACGAACGGCGGGCGGCCGGTGAGCAGCTCGAAGAGCAGGCAGCCGGTGGAATAGAGGTCCGTGCGGGCGTCGACCGCGTCGCCGACGGCCTGCTCCGGCGACAGGTATTGCGCGGTCCCCATGACCGCCGAGGTCTGGGTCATCGCCTGCGTCGCCTGCGCCACCGACCGCGCGATGCCGAAGTCCATGACCTTGACCTCGCCTCGCGGGGTCAGCATCACGTTGGCGGGCTTGATGTCGCGGTGGACGATGCCGTGCCGGTGCGCGTGCTCGAGGGCCGACAACACCCCGCTGATGATCTCCAGTGCACGCTCCGGAAGCAGGCGGCGACCCGACATCACCAGGTCGCGCAGCGTGGAGCCGGTCACGAGCTCCATGACGATGTAGGGCATGACGCCGTCAGGCACGCGGTCCTCGCCGGTGTCGTAGACCGCGACGATCGCCGGATGGTTGAGCGCGGCGGAGGACTGGGCCTCGCGGCGGAAGCGTGCCTGGAAGCCGGGATCGCGCGAGAGGTCGGCGCGCAGCATCTTCACGGCGACGTCACGGCCGAGCCGGGTGTCGGTCGCCCGGTGCACCTCGGCCATGCCACCACGGCCGAGCACCTCGCCGACCTCATAGCGGTCGCCGAGCACCTCTGGGATCGAGCTCAACGGGCGTCCTTCGTCGGCGGGCTGTCGAACAGCAGTCTGCCGTGCTTCTTGGGCTTGACCGGCTCGTGGTCCTGCGACGTGCCCGACGGGGATGTCGCTGCGGCTGCTGTCGCGTCGGCACTGAGCCCCGCCGGCGTCCCGGTGACCGTCGGCGTCGTGACGCTCGGTGCCGACGTGGTGGTTGCCGTCGGTCGTGAGGA
The DNA here is from genome assembly GCA_964236445.1 of uncultured Motilibacteraceae bacterium. Taxonomy (GTDB): domain Bacteria; phylum Actinomycetota; class Actinomycetes; order Motilibacterales; family Motilibacteraceae; genus CAXSDR01. Next base: position 28,161 of record CAXSDR010000037.1, read on the forward strand.
TGGTCTGCGGGTCGCGGTCGCCGAGGGCCGGGGAGCCGCTGCGCGATCGACGGTGAGCGTGATCGTCGCGCCCGCAGGCTGCGGGCCGACGGGTGACACGCCTGTCACGGGTGCCAGCGAGCTGCCGGCGACCGCCGGGTCGGAGGTGGCCACGAAGCCGAGCGACCTGAGCCGCTGGCGCGCCCGCAGGTAGGACATCCCGACGAAGTCGGCGGCGTTGATCACAATCGGTGTCGCGCTCGCCGATGCGGCCCTGGCCGAGCTGCTCGCCGAGGCGCTGCCGCTCGGCCTCCCCGCCGGCGTGGTGGGCTCCCGCTGCGCCACCTGGAACAGGTGCACGAGCACACCGACGAGCGCGATGAGCAGCAACGCGCCGACGACCCCCACCGCCGTGGGCTGCCAGCGCCGGCGCAGCGGGTCGGGTGCGAAGGGTCGCAGGGCGGTGACCGGTGCCGGTGCCACCGGTGGGCGCTCGTCGCGCAGCACCGGTGCCAGGCGCGTGTCGTCGAGCGGTGCCATCACAGCGGTCCGCTCGCCGGCCGACTCGGGCGCAGCGGCCACGGAAGCAGACGCACCCGGGCGCAGTGCCTGCGCGCGCTGGGCGAGCTCCGCGGCGTCGGGGCGCTCCTCGGGGCTCTTGGCGAGGCACTGCTCCACGAGGGCGCGTACGCCTGGCGGCACGTCGGCGGGCAGCGGCTCCGGCCGCTCCTGCACATGGGCGAGCGCGACGGCGGCGGGGGCGTCGGCCGTGAACAGTCGGTGGCCCGCGAGGCACTCGTAGGCGACGATGCCGAGCGCATAGATGTCGCTGGCCGAGGTCGCGGGGCGGCCGAGCGCCTGTTCCGGTGAGAGATAGGGCGCGCTGCCGAGCATCGTTCCGGTGCGCGTCAGCGCCTCGCCGTCGGCCGCCCGCGCGATGCCGAAGTCGGTCACCTTGACCTGGCCGGCGGGGGTGACCAGCACGTTGGGGGGCTTCACGTCGCGGTGCACGATGCCGAGCTGGTGGGCGGCCTGCAGGGCGGCCGCGGTCTGGGCGACGATGTCGAGCGTGCGGTCCGCCGACAGGCGCCCTTCGAGGGCCAGCACCGCCGAGAGGGGCTCGCCGTGCACGAGCTCCATCACGAGGAACGGCACGGAGTCCTGCTCCCCGACGTCATAGACCTGCGCGATGCCGGGATGGCTCAGCCGCGCCGTGGTGCGTGCCTCGGCCTCGAAGCGGCTGCGGAACTCGGCGTCGGAGGCAAGGCCGATGAACGGCGTCTTGACGGCGACCTGGCGCCCGAGCAGCTCGTCGAGCGCTTCCCAGACCTGACCCATCCCTCCGGCGGCGATGCGCCGCCGGAGGACGTATCGACCACCCAGCCGGGCGCCGGTCGCGAACTCGGCCGCCGCGCCTCCCCCCGTCTCGCTCACGGGTGCGCCAGCACAGCGGTCATGACGGCCTTGGCGATCGGTGCGGCCAGCCGGCCACCGCTCACGTCGTCCTGCGCGCCGCCGTCCTCGACCACCACGGCGACCGCCACTTGAGGGGCGTCGGCGGGGGCGAAGGAGACGAACCAGGCGTGCGGCGGCTTGCCCTCGCCCTGCTGCGCGGTGCCGGTCTTGCCGGCGACCTGGACGCCGTCGATGCGTGCCGGTTTGCCGGTGCCGTTCTGCACCACGTTGACCATCATGTCGCGCAGGTTGGCCGCCACGTCGGGCGTGACCGACTGGCGCAGCTGCGAGCTCTCGGCGGTCTCGATGACCGTGAGGTCGGGCGCGAGGATGCGGTCGACGAGATAGGGCGTCATCAACCTGCCCTGGTCGGCTATCGCGGCCGCGACCATCGCCATCTGCAACGGTGTGGCGGCGACGTCGAACTGCCCGATCGCCGAGAGCGCTGTCTGGGCGTTGTCGGGGTCGGTGGGGAAGCGGCTGGCTGCGACGGGCAGCGGCACGCGCAAGGAGGTGTCGTCGAAGCCGAAGTCCTCGGCCTGCCGGCGCAGCGCGGCGGCACCCACATCGAGCCCGATCTGGGCGAAGGCGGTGTTGCACGACACCTCGAGCGACTCGCTGAGCGTCGGTGTGCCGTCCTTGCACTGCTGGCCGCTCTCGTTGGGCAGCGACGTCTTCGTGCCCGGCAGGGTGATGCGCGCGGGTCCCGCTGTCTCGGTCGCGGGCGTCTGACCTGCCCGCAGCGCTGCCGCTGCCGTGATCAGCTTGAACGTGGACCCGGGCGGATAGGTGCGGCTCAGCGCACGGTCGAGCATCGGCTGGCTGTCGGTGCCGATCAGCTTCTGGTAGGCCGCGGTCGCGGCCTTGCTCGAGTGGACCGACAGCACGTTGGGGTCGAAGGACGGGCTGCTCACCAGGGCGAGGATCGCCCCCGTCCTGGGCTCGATCGCCACGACGGCACCGCGGAACGGACCGTCGCCCGCGCCGTTGCGCAGCCCGTCGTACGCCGCCTGCTGGGCCGCCGGGTTGATCGTGAGCGACACCGACGCCCCGGGAGAGTCGTGCCCGCTGATGATGTCGATGGCCCGGCGGATGAACAGCCGGTCGTCGGTCCCCGCGAGCAGCCGGTTGGCGGTGCGCTCGATGCCGGTCGCGCCGTAGACGGAGGAGTAGAACCCCGTCACCTGTGCGTAGGTCGGACCTGCGGGATATTGCCGGAGGTATTTGAGCTCGTCGTTTGTCGGCTTGCTCGACGCGACCTTGGTGGAGCCGACATAGATCGCGCCGCGCTCCCGGCTGTATTCCTGCAGCAGGATGCGGGTGTTGCCCTTGCGTTCGTTCAGCGACC
>CAXSDR010000038.1:0-30575 GCA_964236445.1 uncultured Motilibacteraceae bacterium
TGGTCGAGGCGCTCGCCGAACGCGGGCGCGAGCACCGCTATCTCCTCTTCGACGGCGAGGGTCACGAGCTCGCCAAGCGGAGCAACAAGGAGATCTACGTCCGCGAGACGGTCGCCTGGGTGACGCGTCACCTGGTGGGGCGCTAGGTCAACCGCGCGAGTGAAAAAGAAAGTTCCGCGCCGACGTATCACCGGCGGTCCCCCACGCTCTTCTCCCCCGAGCGGCTAACGTCGCGCCGCCGTCATCGGGACCGCGGGGGTGTCCCGACGTCGGTCCGGAGGGGGTGGCAAGTGGCATCGTCTGTGCCGACCTGTGCGGGACCCCGCCGTGTGTCACAGACGATGCCCTTGCCCAGGGCCGCCGCGCAGGCCAGGGTGATACGGAGCGTCACGTCCGATGGGGACTGGTGCTCCGACCGTGGGGAGCGCGCCGTGCACAGTTCGGAGGGCCTGACCGAGTTGGTCAGGCGCGCGGGCGGTGGTGAGCAGGAGGCGTGGAACGCCATCGTCGACCGGTTCGAGAACCTGCTCTGGTCGGTCGGTCGGGCGCACCGGCTGGGCACCGGGGATGCCGCCGATGTCGTCCAGACGACATGGCTGCGGCTGCTGGAGAACCTGCACCGCATCGAGGACCCCGAACGCCTCGCCGGCTGGCTCGTGACGACGGCCCGGCGCGAGTCGCTGCGACTGCTGCGGCGTGCCGGCCGCGAGGTGCTCGACGACACGATGCTCGACCTGGCCGACGAGAGCGCGCCCGGCGTCGACGCGGCGCTGCTCGAGCAGGAGCGCGACGCGGCGCTCTGGGAGTTCTTCAGCCTGCTGCCCGAGCGCTGCCAGCGACTGCTGCGCATCCTCATGGCCGCCGAGTCGGCGGCCTACGCCGAGATCGCGGCGGCCATGGACATGCCCATCGGCGCGATCGGTCCGACGCGGATGCGCTGTCTGGACAAGCTGCGTGCGTTGACCCGGAGCACCGGGAAGCTCGTCGAGAGGAGCCCGTCATGACCGAGCAGGACGTGCGGCTGTTGCAGCGGCTCGGGAGCGTCGCGCGAGCGGCCGACCCGATGCCGCAGCTGACGCGCGACTTGGGTCGGGCGGCCTTCACGCTGCGACGGCTCGACACCCAGCTTGCGGAGCTCGCAAACGACTCAGCGGTCTCCCTCGTCGGCGTACGCGGTGCAGGCAGCGACGCCCGGCTGCTGACCTTCCACGCCGACGAGCTGGTGGTGGAGGCCCAGGTGAGCGGTGGCGGCGACCGGCTCCTGGTGCTCGGTCAGGTGATGCAGGTCGCGGCAACATGGGCGACGGTGCACCTCGAGACGGCCGATCTCGTGCGAGCGGACGCCGAGCTCGACGACCTCGGCGCGTTCCGCTTCGACGACGTGGCCGCCGGCACGGTGCGCCTGGTCGTCGAGCTCCCCGAAGGGCGTTCGGTCTCGACGCAGTGGTTCAGCCTGTGACGTGGGTCCCGGACAGGATCTCGACTCTCACGCCGTAGTCCGGGATGCGTGGGCGCCCCGCCAGCAACGCTGCGAGGACGCTGCGTGGGGTGGCGCTCGTGTCGCCGGCCTCGCGCGCATCGGTGAGCAGGCGGGCGACCGCGCCGGCCAGCTGCGGGGCGCAGAAGGACGTGCCGCTCCACACCGCCCACGGGTCGGGGTCGTCGAGCGGCCACTCGTCGACGCCGAGCCCTGCGGGGCTCAGCGCAGGTGACTCCTTCCCTCGGACGTAGGTCGAGACAAGCCCTTCGCCGACGGTGCACACGTCGACCCAGTGCCCGTGGCTCGACCACTCGGCGGGCTCGAGGTGCGCGGTCAGCGCGGCAACGGCGACGACACGGCGGAACGCCGCGGGCCAGCACGGCCGGGAGTCGCCGAAGTTGCCGGCCGCGGCGATGAGCAGTACGTCGTCGTGCCCGCCCTCGCTCAGCAGCTCGAACGCCACCTGCAGGGCGAGCAGCGGCTGGTCGTCGAGGGTCTGGGTGCCGAGCGAGAGGTTAACGATCTCGGCGCCGTCCTCGCGGATGGCCTTCAGCAGCATCTCGGCGACACGCACCTCGCTGCCGATGCCGTCGCTGTCGACGGCTCGGTGCACGACGAGATCGCCCTGCGGGTCCACCTGTTGGATGATCCCTGTCGAGAACGCGCCGTGGCCCGCCGCTGCATCGAGGCAACCGTCGCCTTGGGGGAAGGGGAACATGTCCAGCCGGTCGGTGTTGTCCGCGTTGCCCAGCGCCGACTGCCACTCGTGCTCGAAGCCGTGCGCGGCCACGCCGGTGTCGATGACGGCGAGGCGTACGCCGCCGGCCCGCGGACTTGGCTGCGTGAAGGACCGTGTGTCCACCACGGTTCGCGCGGGGCCACCTTCGCCCTTGCATACCATGTCCAATGGAACGATGTGGTCTACCGAGGCTTCATAGCCGTTCGCACGCACCTTGCGGGCGAGCGACGCAAGCAGCTCTGCGTTTGCCCCTGCGCCGCTCAGAACGAGGAGCCTGTCGTCGAGACGAGCTTCCGGTTGCCCGACCTGGTCGACCAACGTTGCGAAGAGCTCTGCATCACTTTCTTCGAGTGATGCCCTGACGAGGAGGGCTCCGCGTACGACCGGCGTGCCGCCGGGCGCCGCGTCTTCGACGAAGTCGAACTGCTCGATGTGGGCAGGCGCATCACTGCGACGCTGCTGGAGGAACCGGCTGATCTTGATATGGAATCCGCGAGCCTGGCGACCATTGACGAGCGCGCCTTGCTGGCGCCGCACCACGGCTCCGTCAGCGTTGCGCCGCTCTGTGTCGCGAGCTTTCCCCGCGTCGAGCACATAAGTGGTTGGCTTGCGGTCGTAGTCGTTGGCTTCCATGCCGTCCCGTCAGTCCGCTCAGATGTAGTTGAAACTGTCAATTTTCTCGATCGGTGCCACTGTATGTTGGACCCTCCCACAGACCAGGTGGATCTTGTAGCCCTCGCGGATGACATCTACGACGGTGTGGCAGCCGACCCGGCGGCTTTTGGGCCACGAGCCGCGGAGCTGGTGGTGCGTGCCCGCAACGAAGGTCAGATCGAGGCGCTAGTTGTGGCCCTGCGTGCCCAAGCCTGGGCAGAACGTCTGGCCCTGCAAAATGTGAAAGCAGTCAAGCTGCTCGACCAGGCTGTGCGCCTGGCCGAGCGCGCGGGTCTCAGTCGTCGCCTCGGCGAGCTGCTCGTGACGCGGGTGGCCGTCCTGCACGAGCTGGGTCGTTTCTCGGCAGCGCAACACGATGTCGACCGGGCAACCGACCTGCTGCCTGACAGTGATCGGGCCCAGCTGGTGTTCCAGCAAGGTGTCCTGCTCTTCAATCTCGGACGGATCAGCGAGGCGTCGACTCACTATCGGCGGGTCCTGGCAGATGCCGACTGCCCGCCGCTGGTGCGTGCGAAGGCCGGAAACAACCTCGCGCACCTGGAGAGCGAGTTGGGCCACGCCGACGTTGCCCGGGCGCTCCTCGAGACTGCTGGCGCCGTCGCTGCACAAGCCGGTCGGACGGTCTCGGCCTATGTGGCCCAGACGCGAGCGTGGGTCGAGGTGCAGGCCGGGCGGCTTGCCGAGAGCCTCGTGCGTTTCGACGAGGCTCAGCGCCTATGGCGGGCTGCCGAGCTGCCGCTCGGCTACCACTACCTCGAGTACTCCGAGGCGATGAGCGGCTTGCGGTTGCTGCCGGAGGCGCTCGCCGCAGCCCGCGAGAGCCTCGACACGCTGTCCGCCGGAGACATCTCGCTCATGGCGGCCGAGGCTCAGCTCCATGTCGCGCGGCTGTGCCTTCTCGTCGGTGACCTGCCAGCCGCAGCAGCCGCTGCCGAGCACGGCGGCTCGTTGATGCGTCGCCAGCGCCGGGCGGGATGGGCAGGGCGCGCCCTGCTCCTGCAGCTGCTGATCGCGTCACGCGACGGTGCGCTCAGCTCGCGCGACCTACTCCGCCTCCGCCGTGCCGCGGCAGACCTCCATCGCTCGGGCATGCGCAGCGACGCCGTCGAGGCGCATTTGTTGGCCGGCCGGCTCACCACCTCGCATCGCCAGCGCGCCGTCGCCCGTGACAACCTGCTGGCGGCCGAGCGGCTCTCGCGCGGAACCCCCGTCCTGGTGCGGCTTCGCGGGCGGCTCGCCGCGGCGCTGCTGGCCGAGCTCGACGCTGACAGCGGCGGGGTGCTGATGGCCTGTCGGGCCGGGCTGCTCGACTTGGACCGTTACCGGCGGGCTCTGCCCACCATGGAGCTGCGCGCCCTCGCGTCGTCCCACGGCGCCGAGCTCGGCGAACTCGGCCTTCGCGCACTCCGAGCCACCGCCACCCCCGCGCGCGTCTTCAGCTGGCTGGAACGCACCCGCGCCGCCGCCCTCGCCCCACTCGACACCCCCGCCGACGACGGCGTCGAGCACGAGCTGGCAGAGCTGCGCGCCGCCCATGCCGAGCTGGTCGGCGCCGTCGCCCAGGGCGAGGCAGAGCCGCCGGAGCTGCTGGCACGCGTCGCCGCAGCAGAGGTCGCGGTGCGTCGGGCGTCGTGGTCAGCCCCGACCACGTCCAGACCGGCCGAGCATGAGGGGCCGCCGACCGCCGCCCGGGTTCGCGAGCAGCTCAAGCCCATGGCAACCACGCTCGTGGAATACGGCATCCTCGACGGCGAGCTGCTCGCCACGGTTCTCGACGGTCGCCGCACCCGGCTGGTCGAGCTCGGCGCGGTCGCAGCCATCGGGCCCCGCGTGGACTCCCTGCTGTTCGCTCTTCGCCGCCTGGCGCGTCCGGGCACATCGGGGGTCGCGGCTGCGGGCGCCCGGCGCAGCGCCCGTGCCGCTCTGGCCGCCCTCCGCGAGCAGCTGGTGTCCCCGCTCGGCCTCGACCCCGCGGTGCCGCTGATCGTCGTCCCCGTCGGTGAGCTGCAGCGCCTGCCCTGGGCCCCGCTGCATCCGGGCCCGACGACCGTCGCCCCGTCGGCCGCGGTGTGGCTGCGCAGTGTCAGGACCCGACCCGCGGGCGGGGCCGTGGTGCTCGTCGCCGGCCCCGACCTGCCCGCCGCTCCCCGCGAGCTGGCCGACCTGCGCACCGTGCACCCGTCCGCGACGACGCTGCTGCCGCCTGCCAGCACCTGCCATGCCGTCGTCGATGCGCTCAAGCATGCCGATCTCGCGCACTTCGCCTGCCATGGCCGCCTGCGCGCCGACAACCCGGCGTTCTCGGCCTTGCTCCTGACGGACGGGCCGCTGACGGTGCACGAGCTCAGCCGGCGTGCGGGGGCGCCGCGCCGCGTGGTCCTCGCGGCGTGCGAGTCGGGGGCGCAGGTGTCTTTTCCCGGTGACGAGGCCCTGGGATTCGTGTCGGCCCTGCTGGCGGGCGGCAGCGACGCGGTGCTGGCGAGCGGCGTACTCGTCAACGACGAGCAGACCCTCCCGCTCATGCTTGCCCTGCACGAGCGGCTCGCTGCCGGCTCGACGATGGCGGACGCGCTGTGGACCGGGCGCCAGGGCTTCGACCCGGACGATCCGGCGCAGCTGGCGTCGTGGTGCGCGTTCGACGCCTACGGCGGCGGCTAGGGGCGGCTAGGGGTGCTCCCGTCGAGCAGGGCATGGCTCGACGGGCGGCAGACGGGGAACAACAATGGCTCGGTTGTCGCTTGCACCGGGCGACCAGCGTATCTGTGATGAGGAGACGGTCGACCGTGGCGGACGCTGGCGCGAGGCAGCTGACGGTGGCAGCCGCTCGCCGGTTGATCCCCGCGGCCGGGGGCAACCCGGCCCTCGACCGGTTGGCCGCTCTCGCCGCCCGGCTGCTGGGCTCTGCGTCCTCACAGGTGTCACTGATCGCCGACAGGCAGTCGATCACGGGCGGCTTCGGGCTCCTGCCGGGTGCGGTGGGTTCGCACAGCGACCCGGCCGAGTCGCTGTGCCGGGTCACCGTCGAGGCGGGGGAGCCCCTGATCGTCAGCGACGCGGGCCTGGACGACCGCGTGCGGTCGCTCGGGCCCGTACGCACGGGCGCGGTGGGCTCCTACCTCGGCGTCCCCCTGCATGGCGACGACGGCTCGCCCGTCGGGGCACTGTGCGTGTTCGACCCGACGCCGCGCGAGTGGTCCCCGTCCGACGTCGGCCTGCTGCAGCAGATCGCGGCGTCGGCGGTCGCCGAGCTCGAGCTGTCGGCGCTGAGCGTGGAGTACGAAGCGGGTCGGGTGTTCTGGGAACTGGCTATCCGCGCGGCCGGCATCGGCACCTTCAGCAGGGACCTTGCCACCGGGGTGCTGACCTGGGACGACCGCCTGATCGACCTCTTCGGCTATGACGAGGAGACGTTCGACCGGGGCATCGAGTCGTTCTACGCCCGGATGCATCCCGAAGACGTGACCCTTGTCACCGCAGCCCTCGAGAGTGCCGTCGAGTCCCGGGGCGAGTTCTCGATGGAATACCGCCTGCTGCTGCCGGACGGCGCTTTGCGATGGATGGCTGCGCGCGGTCGGGTCATCAGCGATGACACCGGCAACCCTGTGCGCGTCCTCGGCGCCGCCTATGACACGACGACGGTCCGCCAGAGCGAAGCGCGCGTCGCGGGTGTCCTCGAGGCGATGGCGACGGCCTTCTTCTCCCTCGATGCCGACTGGCGTTTCACCTATGTCAACGGCGAGGCCGAGAAGCTGCTGGGCCGGCCGCGCACCGAGCTCGTCGGCGGCGTGATCTGGGAGCTGTTCCCCGCCGCTGTGGGCAGCGACTTCGAGGTCAACTACCGCTCCGCCATGAGTGAGCGACGTTCGCTGAGCTTCGACGCCTACTACCCCGCACCGCTGGACGCGTGGTTCGAGGTGCGGGCGTCGTCGACGAGCGACGGCCTGTCCGTCTACTTCCTCGACATCACTGCGCGCCGAGCCGCCCAGGAGCAGGCCGAGCGCGCCGCGCTGCGTGCCTCGCTGCTGGTCGAGGTGACCGAGGAGCTCACGAGCACGCTCGATCCCGCCGTCGCCGTCGCCCGACTGGCCCAGCTCGTCGTCCCGGCGCTCGCCGACTGGTGCATCGTGAGCCTCGTCGAGGACGACCACGGTGACTGGCGGCGCGGGCTGCGTGACGTGGGCCACGCGCACGCCGAGCCCCACCTCGCGCGGGTGGTGGAGGCCTACTGCGCCGTACGCGCGGCAGCTCTCACCGACGACTCCTTCGTGGCGCGGGCGCTGCGCAGCGGGCGCCCGGTCGTCATCCGCTCCGGGGCTCTGGACGCGGTCAGCGACGTATTGACCGCAGGCGTCGCCCGCGACCTCCTGCACGAGCTCGCACCCGACTCCATCGCCGTCCTCCCGCTGCGCGGACGGGGCCGCACGGTGGGCCTGCTGAGCACCTTCAACTCCGCTGCCCGCGGGCGGCCGAGCCTCGAGGACCTGACGACGCTCAACGAGGTGACCGCCCGTGCCGGGCTCGCGCTCGACAACGTGAGGCTCTACGCCCAGCAGCGCAACCTGGCCGAGGGGCTGCAGCGTTCGCTGCTGACCGCGCCCCCGGAGCCCGACCACGTGCAGGTGGTGGTGCGCTACGAGCCGGCGACGGAGGCCGCGCAGGTCGGTGGCGACTGGTACGACGCGTTCCTGCAGCCCGACGGCGCGACCATGCTCGTGATCGGCGACGTGGTGGGCCATGACACGGCGGCGGCCGCCGCGATGGGCCAGGTCCGCGGGTTGCTGCGCGGCATCGCGGCGCACACCGGCGAAGGCCCGGCCGCCGTTCTCCGCGGGGTCGACCAGGTCATCGAGACGCTCCAGATGGACACCACGGCGACCGTCGTCGTCGCGCGCCTCGAGCAGACCCTCGAGGAACGAGAGCGCGGCATCACCCAGATCCGCTGGTCCAACGCCGGCCACCCGCCGCCCATGGTGATCAACCCTGACGGCACCGTGACGATCCTCGCCGGCGTCGAGGCCGACCTGCTGCTCGGCATCGAGCCGCGTAGCCAGCGGGTCGAGTCCAAGCTCACCGTCGACCGCGACACGACGATGCTGCTCTACACCGACGGGCTGGTCGAGCGGCGCGGCCAGAACCTCGACGAGGGGCTGGCCCGGCTGCGCGACACGCTGGCCGAGCTGGTCGACCTGGAGCTGTCGGAGCTGTGCGACGAGGTGCTGGTCCGGATGCTTCCCGAGCGACCCGAGGACGACGTGGCTCTTGTCGCCGTGCGCCTGCACCGCCAGGACCGCCCCCGCCCGCGCGAGGCCGGCCCGCAACGGGTCCCGCGCAACCTGTCCCCCGAGCCGGAGATCGGCTAGTTCGGCCAAGGCGAGGGTGGTGGACGCCACAGCGCGGGCGATTCCTAGAGCGGTGACAATGGGGCGTGACCTATCCTCCCGACGCTCCGGTGTCCCAAGCGCTGTTCGCTCGCGCGCTCACCGTCAGCCCCGGCGGGGTCAACTCACCCGTACGCGCGTTCCGCGCCGTCGGCGGCACGCCCCGCTTCATGGTCTCGGGCCGCGGCCCCTACGTCACCGACGCCGACGGCCGCGACTACGTCGACCTCGTCTGCTCCTGGGGGCCGCTGCTCCTGGGCCATGCGCACCCGGCTGTTCTCGACGCTGTCATGCAGGCGGTGGCACGCGGCACGTCGTTCGGCACACCGACCGAGCCGGAGCTCGAGCTGGGCGAGGAGATCGTCGGCCGTGTTGCGCCGGTCGAGCAGGTGCGCCTCGTCAGCTCCGGCACGGAGGCCACCATGTCGGCCCTGCGCCTCGCGCGGGCCGTGACCGGACGCGACGTCGTCGTGAAGTTCGCCGGCCACTACCACGGGCATGTCGACGCCCTGCTGGCCGACGCAGGCAGCGGCGTCGCGACGCTCGCCATCCCGGGCACGCCCGGCGTCACCGTCGCCACGGCCGCCGACACACTCGTCCTGCCCTTCAACGACCTGCCCGCGCTGCAGGCGGCCTTCGCGGCCCGCGGCGACCGGATCGCATGTGTCATCACCGAGGCAGCGGCGGGCAACATGGGCACGGTTGCCCCGGCAGCGGGTTTCACGGCCGCGCTCGCCGACCTCTGCCGTCGCCACGATGCACTGCTCGTCAGCGACGAGGTGATGACCGGCTTCCGCGTCTCGCCGGCGGGCTGGTTCGGCCTCGAGGGCGTCGCGCCCGACCTCGTGACCTTCGGCAAGGTGATGGGCGGCGGGTTCCCGGCGGCCGCGTTCGGTGGCCGGGCCGACCTCATGTCGCATCTCGCTCCGGCCGGGCCGGTCTACCAAGCCGGCACGCTGAGCGGCAACCCCGTCGCGACGACGGCCGGCCTCACGACCCTGCGCTGCGCGACCGCTGACGTCTATGCCCGTGTCGACGCCGCGGCGGCGGCGGTGTCGGCGCTGGTCACCGACGCGCTGAGCGCCGCCGGCGTCGCCCACCGCGTGCAGCACGCCGGCAGCATGTTCAGCGTGTTCTTCGCGAGCGACGAGGTCGTCGACTACGCCGGCGCCAGGCGGCAGGACGCCTGGCGCTATCCCGCCTTCTTCCACGCCATGCTCGACGCGGGCGTCTATCTCCCGCCGTCGGCGTTCGAGACCTGGTTCGTCAGTGCCGCGCACGACGACGGAGCGCTCTCGCGCATCGCCGACGCGCTGCCGGCCGCGGCCCGCGCGGCCGCGGCGGCGAAGGAGCCCGTCGATGCGTGAGACGACGCGGGTGCACCTCGTCCGCCACGGGGAGGTCTTCAACCCCACCAAGGTGCTCTACGGCCGGCTGCCCGGTTTTCTGCTTTCCGACCTCGGACATGCCATGGCGCAGCGGGTGGGGGCCTTCCTCGCCGAGCGTGATGTGACCCATCTCGTCTCCTCACCGCTCGAGCGCGCCCAGCAGACGGTCGCGCCGCTCGCCGAGCGGCTGGGCGCGCCGGTGACCATCGACCCACGCGTCATCGAGGCCGGCAACACGTTCGAGGGCAAGACCTTCGGGGTCGGCGACGGCTCGCTTCGCCGGCCGGCGACGTGGCCGCGGCTGCTCAACCCATGGCAGCCGTCGTGGGGTGAGCCCTACCTCGAGATCGCCACGCGCGTACGCGCTGCCGTCGCCGACGCCCGACGGATCGCCCGGGGCCACGAGGCGGTCATCGTCAGCCACCAGTCGCCGGTCTGGATCGCCCGCCGCTCGCTCGAGGGCAAGCCGCTGTGGCACGACCCGCGTCATCGACAGTGCTCGCTCGCATCGGTCACGACGCTGGTGTTCACGGGCAACCAGCTCGTGGAGATCGACTATGCCGAGCCGGCGCTCGACCTCGTCCCGGTCAAAGCTGGTTTCCGCGCATGAAGTGCACTTCACCGAAATCGCATGCAGCGAAATCGGTTGCAGGTGTTGCGGTGGCTGTCCTCATGGTGTCGTGCTCCGGCGGGTCCAGCGGCGTCCCCGATGCGGGCATCAAGGTCGGCGACGACCGCGTCGCCACCGTTCCCACCGGCGACCGCAAGGCGCCGCTCGGGATCGCCGGCACGACCCTCGACGGGAAAAACCTCGAACTCGCATCCCTGCGCGGCCACGTCGTCGTGCTCAACATCTGGTATGCCAGCTGCGGCCCCTGCCGCGCCGAGGCGCCCGCTCTCGCCGACCTGGCCACGACGAGCAAGGCGCGGGGCGTCGACTTCGTCGGCATCCACACCAGTGCAGACAACCTGGCTGCAGCGAAGGCGTTCGTCTCGAACTTCGCGATTCCCTATCCGAGCATCGACGACCCTGACGGCCGGGTGACCCGCGTGCTGCGCGAGGAGTTCCGCGCAACCCCCACGACGTTCGTCCTCGACAAGCAGGGACGCATTGCGGGCCGCATCGTGGGTGAGATCAAGACCGTGCCGCTGCGCGCCCTCATCGATCACGTCGCGGCCGAATGAGCACGGTCACGAGCGGGTCCCTGCTGCTGGCGCTGCCGATCGCGCTCGCCGCCGGCGCGGTCTCGTTCCTCTCCCCGTGCGTGCTGCCCCTCGTGCCCGGCTATCTCTCCTACGTCACAGGGCTCGCGGGTGCCGACCTGGCTGAGCGGCACCGCGGTCGCATGGTGACCGGTGCGGCGCTGTTCGTGCTCGGTTTCTCCGTGGTGTTCATGACCGTGACGGTCACGTCGGCCGCCTTCGGCACCTGGCTGCTCGACGAGAAGGTCGTGCTGCAGCGCCTCCTGGGCGTGTTCACGATTCTCATGGGCTTCGTGTTCATGGGCCTTGTCCCGGGTGCGATGCGAGAGGCGCGGTTCCATCACCGGCCGAGCGTCGGTCTCGCAGGGGCGCCGCTGCTGGGCATGCTCTTCGCGCTCGGCTGGGCGCCGTGCGTCGGCCCGACGCTCGGGCTGGTCATCAATCTTTCCTACGACAGCGCGAGCGCGGGTCGTGGCGCGATGCTCGGCGCCGCCTACTGCCTCGGGCTCGGCCTGCCGTTCGTCTTCGCCGCGCTGGCCTACCGCCGCGCGCTGGGTGCCTTCGCCGTCGTACGCCGTCATTCGCTCTGGGTGCTGCGCGGTGGTGGCGTGATGCTCGTGCTCGTCGGCGCCCTGTTGGTCACCGGACTGTGGAACGACCTGACGGGCACCTTGCAGGGCTACGCCGACTCGTTCACGCCGGCGCTCTGATGGTCACCGACACGCACCTGCCCGCAGTGCAGCAGGCGCCGCAGGCCGGCCCGCAGCTCGGCCCGTTCGGCACGGCACGCTGGGCCTGGCGCCAGCTGACCTCGATGCGCACCGCGCTGCTGCTGCTGCTCCTGCTCGCCCTGGCCTCCGTGCCCGGCTCGGTGCTGCCCCAGCGGGGCATCGATCAGGCGGCCACCGACGCGTGGCTGCTCGACCACGCGACGATCGGGCCGGTCCTCGACCGCCTCGGCGGCTTCAACGCCTACTCCTCACCGTGGTTCGCGGCCGTCTACCTCCTGCTGTTCACGTCTCTCGCCGGATGTGTGCTGCCTCGGGCGCGGGTGCATCTCGGGGCCATGCGTGCCCGGCCGCCGGCCGCCCCGCGCAACCTCGACCGCCTGCCCGAGCACCGCAGCTGGACCACCGAAGCCGCACCCGACGTGGTGCTCGCTGCTGCACGGTCGGCGCTGCGCACCGGACGGTTCCGCACCGTGCGCGACGCCGACTCGGTCGCGGCCGAGAAGGGCTATCTGCGTGAGACCGGCAACCTGGTCTTCCACCTCGCGCTGCTCGCGCTGCTGATCGCGTTCGCCGCGACCAAGCTCCTGGCGTTCACCGGCAACAAGGTGGTCGTCGAGGGCGGCGGCTTCACCAACGCCATCGCCGAATACGACACGTTCTCCCACGGCTCGGCGTGGCGAGCGGGGTCGCTGGCTCCCGTCACGGTGACGCTCGACAGCTTCTCGGCGCGCTACCAGGAGAGCGGCGACCAGACGGGCGCGCCGCGCGAGTTCAAGGCCGCCGTCCACTGGGAGAAGCTGGGCACGTCCGAGCGGGGCACCGCGGTCATCTCCCCGAACCACCCGCTGAACGTCGACGGCACGAAGTTCTTCCTCACCGGCAACGGCTTCGCCCCCACGTTCCGGTTCACCGACGCCACGGGCAAGGTCGTCTTCGACGGTGCCGACGTGCTGCTGCCGCGCGACGCCAACCTGACGTCGAGCGGCGCACTGAAGCTGCCGGACGCCAAGCCGCAGTCGCTCGGGATGCAGATGTTCTTCCTGCCGTCCGCGGTCGTGGGCAAGGGCATGGGACCGCAGTCGAGCTTCCCCGCGCCGCGCAACCCGCGGGTGCTGTTCAACGTGTTCTACGGCGACATGCACGACGACCGCGCCCAGTCGGTCTTCACTCTCGACACCTCCGACATGACGATCCTGCAGACCAACACCACCGACAAGGCGCCGTTCGTGAAGGCGCTCTCGCCCGGTGAGAGCGTCATCCTGCACCTGCCCGGCGCCAAGGCCGGAGCGCCGCCAGGCGCCACGCTCGGCACGCTGACGTTCACCGGCTACCACCGGTTCGTGAACTTCCAGGTGTCCGACAGCTCGGGCAACGTGCCGGCCGTCGTGGCCGCCGGTCTGGCGATCGTCGGCCTGATGATGTCGCTGCTGCTGCCGCGACGCCGTGTCTGGGTTCGCGCCACGGCGACCGGGGGAGCTACCGTCGTCGACATCGGCGCCATGGCGCGCGGCGACGCCGAGCGGCTGGCCGACGAGGTCGACCGCGTCCGGCAGCTGCTCGAGCCCGCTGCACCGCCCATCCCGAGCAACCCCGACCCGACGGCACCGGCACTGGAGCGACCGTGAGCATGGCCCACCTGAGCAACGACCTGGTCTATGCCGCCATGGCCGTCTACGCGGTCGCGATGGTCGCCTTCGCTGGTGCGGTCGCCATGACGCGCGAGGTTCTCGTCCCCCGCACGATCCCGGTCGGCGCCACCACCGGTGCCACCGCGGGGGCGGCGTACGGCTCGACGGTGGTGCTCGAGAAGACCGCGGCGCCTTCACCTCCCTCGGCCCCGGGCACCGCCCCCTCCGCGCGCGCCGAGGCATGGTCGAGGTCTGCCGTCGCACTGACGATCGTGGCTGCGGCGCTGCACATCGGGGCCGTGGCGGCCCGCGGCGTCGCTGCGGGGCGCCCGCCGTGGGGCAACATGTACGAGTTCGCCGTGGCCGCCGCGCTCGCCGCGATCCTCGTCTACCTCGTCGCGCTGACGCACTGGCCCGTACGCGACGCAGGCGTCGTCATCGTCCCCGTGGTGCTGCTGGTGCTGGGCATCGCCGTCGTGAAGCTCTACACCGAGGCCGAGCAGCTGGTCCCCGCCCTGCGCTCCTACTGGCTGGCGATCCATGTGCTTGCGGCGATCATCGCGATCGGTGGGTTCACCCTCGGCGCGGCGCTGAGCGTCCTGCACCTCGTGGTGTCGCGCGGCGAGGAACGGGCGGCCGAGGGCCGGCCGATGGGGCCGCGACTGGCCGCACTGCCGCACAGCGAGCGGCTCGACCGCGCCGCCTACCGCGTGCACGCCTTCACGTTCCCGCTGTGGACGTTCGCCGTCCTCGCGGGCGCCGTGTGGGCCGAGAACGCGTGGGGCCGGTCGTGGAACTGGGACCCGAAGGAGACGTGGGCGTTCATCACGTGGGTGCTCTATGCCGGCTACCTCCATGCCCGTGCCACGATCGGCTGGCGCGGGCGCCGGGCCGACATGCTCGCGCTGATCGGCTACACCTCGATCATCTTCAACTTCACGATCATCAACCTCTATGGCACGGGTCTGCACACCTACTCCGGCGTCAAGTAGCCAGTCCGCTGCGGGCGGACTGCCCGGCCCGCGCCCGGTGGCTCCACCGTGGCGGTGGGCCGCAGGCGGTGGGACCTAACCCACGCTCGGCCCCTGCTCGCCGTCCTCGCGAGCCTTCTGCTCGCGCGCCTTCAGTTCCTGCTCCCACTTCTGCAGGCGCAGGCGCTCCAGGAAGTGGGGGTCGTCGTCCGGCGCCCTGCTGCCCGTTCCGTACTGCGCCTGGCCGGTGCTCCAGTCACGGGGCCCGCGACCGTGGCTGGGAACGCGGTTCTTTCCGGCGACCAGCCAGACCAGCGCGCCGACGATGGGGAACAACAGGATGAGGATCACCCAGAGCACCTTGGGCAGATGCTGCACCTGGCTCTCGTCACTGGTGATGGCGTCGACCAGGGCCCAGACGACGAGGACGAGGCCGACGATCTCGGGCAGGACTCTCAGCATGTGCACAGGCTAGGGGTCCCGGGCGGTCCTGACGATCGATTGGGGGCCTTTGGCCCCCGCCGGTAGCCTGAACGAGTGCAGCCTCCCCCGATGGCCGTCTATCTCGCCCTGCGCACCGCGCTGCTGGTGGCGGTCGGCGCGATCCTCGCGCTCTTCGGCCTGCGGGGCATCCCGCTCATCGTGCTCGCCCTCGTGATCTCGAGCATCCTCGCGCTTCCGCTGCTGTCGCGTCGCCGCGACGCGGTCTCGGCGGGCCTGAGCAGCCGCGTCGAACGCACCCGCCGTCGCCTCGACGAGGCGGCCAGCTCCGACGACGAGTGAAGAGACCGCAGTCAACGGCATCGGCCAAGCCGAGCTCGGCACGGTGAACACGCAGCGGTGCATCCGGCGACCGGTCACCGACCT
The DNA here is from genome assembly GCA_964236445.1 of uncultured Motilibacteraceae bacterium. Classification (GTDB taxonomy): domain Bacteria; phylum Actinomycetota; class Actinomycetes; order Motilibacterales; family Motilibacteraceae; genus CAXSDR01. The sequence continues at coordinate 15,061 of CAXSDR010000038.1, forward strand.
CAGGAACGGCAACACCTAGGCTCCAACCCCATGGCGCCCTTGTCCGACGTGGAGCACTGGGCTCGTGGCAGCGGGCTAGAGATCGTGCTTCTCGTCAGCGGCTCGGTCCTCGTCACCCGCGTGGTCACCTGGGTCGGCGGGCGGATCACGCAGGGCATCGATGACCACGTCCGCGAGGCGGACGAGCTGGTCCGCTCCGAGCAGGCCAAGCATCGGCAGGCGCTGGCCCAGGTGATCACCTGGGCGACGCTGGTGCTCGTCTACTGCGTCGCGGCCGTGCTGGTCGTCATTCGACTGGGCGTCCCCCTGACGGGGCTCGTCGCCCCCGCCACCGTCCTGGGGGTGGCTCTCGGCTTCGGCGCGCAGCGCCTCGTGCAGGACCTGCTTGCCGGGTTCTTCATCATCGCGGAGCGTCAGTACGGCTTCGGTGACGTCATCCGCATCTCCATCGTCGGCGTGCCTGCCGGTCCTGTCGGCACGGTCGAGGAAGTCACCCTGCGCACCACGACCGTGCGCTCGGTGGACGGCGAGGTCATGATCACGCCCAACGGTCAGATCGTGCAGGCAACGAACCTCTCGCGGGGGTGGGCGCGTGCCGTCATCGACGTCCCCGTGCCGAGCGCCGTCGACGTCAACCGCGCCACCGAGATCCTGCGTCGGGCGGGGGCCGAGGCCTACGCCGACGAGACGCTGAAGAAACTGCTGCTGGACCGTCCGTCGGTCATGGGCGTGGAGAGCATCGAGGTCGACCAGTTCCACATCCGGGTCGTCGCCCGCACGCTGCCCGGCAAGCAGTTCGACATCAGCTGGGCGTTGCGCTCACGGATCACCGAGGCGTTCCTGCACGAGGGGATCATGCTGTTGCAGCCGCCGGACACCGGTGACGCCGCCCCTACCATGGCCTCAGGAAAAGCCTGATGAAGATTCCCGGCCGACGCTCGACCTGGGCGCTAGCGGTCTTCTTCGTCCTGACGCTCGCGCTCTACCTCGTCGTCCGCCCGCCGCCCCCCGCGGCCACGCCCAGTGCGCCGACCAAAACCACCGTCAAGCCCAGTCGCGCGCCGAGCCGCACCCCTTCGCCGAAGCCCAGCGTCACGCCGACCGCAACGCCGACGCGTACGCCCACCCCGTCAGCGACGCCGGCGCCTACGCACAGCCCGACCCCACCGGCCCCGTCGGAGAGCGCGCTGCCGATAGCACCCGGTCAGAGCGCGACGCCGGGCTGACGCGGGCTTCCGACGGCCGTCACACTAGGTGCGCAGTCGCGAGGTGACCAGGTCGGGAAACCCGTCGAGCGAGGCACCGATGTCCTCCAGCGCGATCTCGCCGCGGGGCAGCGTCACGTTCTGCCGCACAGCCAGCTCCAGCGTCCGCCGCACGACGAGCGGCTCTTCCGCCATCGTGACCCCCAGCGACGCGAGCAGCGCGTCCCCTACGACGACCCGGTGCTCCACCCCGGCCACGGTGGCCCGGTAGGCGTGCTTGCCGTCGGCGGTGAGGTCGATGTCCATCATGGCGTCCTACCCTGGCACCGAGCAGTGATAACCCTGCGTAATCGGCCCGGCCCCTCGCCGACAGGGTCGGCGAGGCTATGCCCACCGGTCGAGGGCGAGGCCGACCGCGAGCAGCGCGCCGTAGACCAGCTGCAGCCGCCCCGTGGACGCCAGCACCGGCACCAGCGCCCGACCCAGCACACCGCTGCGTAGGGTGCGCAGCGGCGCGATTGCGAGAACCAGCGCGATCAGGGCGACCAGGGCCCACGGCCTTAGGGCCGCAAGCGCCACCGGGACCACGAGGGCCACGACGAGCAGGGCGGCGTAGAGCACCCGGGTGCGCCGGTCGCCCAACGCCACGGCCAGCGTGGCCTTGCCCGACACGATGTCGGTCGGGATGTCGCGCAGGTTGTTGACGACGAGCAGCGAGCAGGCCAGGGCACCCACCGGCAGGGCCGCCACGACGGCGACCAGCGTCAGCCGTTCCTCCTGTGCATAAGCCGTGCCCACGACAGCGACGATCCCGAAGAACACGAACACCGCGACCTCGCCGAGCGCGCGGTAGCCGTAGGGCTTCGACCCACCGGTGTAGAACCAGGCCGCGGCGACGGCGGCGACACCCACCAGCAGCAGGCCCAACGACCGGGTCGCGACGACGAGCGACAGGCCGAGCACGGCTCCGACCGCCAGGGCTGCGAACGCCGCGAGCTTCACGCTGCGTGGGCTGGCCGCTCCTGAGCCGACGAGGCGGAAGGGGCCGACCCGGTCGGCGTCCGTGCCGCGTACGCCGTCGCTGTAGTCGTTCGCGTAGTTCACGCCCACCTGCAGCGCCAGGGAGAGCAGCATCGCCACGACGGCCCGCCACGCGATGGCCCGGTCGTCACCGAGGGCCACCCCGGTGCCCACGAGCACGGGCGCGATCGCCGCAGGCAGCGTGCGGGGGCGGGCGCCGGAGATCCACTGAGCGGTCGTCGTCACCGCGTCAGCGTGCCAGAGCGGCGAGGGCGAGCCGGTCGACCTTGCCCGAAGCCAGCATCGGCAGAGCGTCCAGGAACACGGCCTCGCGCGGCACGGCGTGGCGACCGAGGGCGTCTCGGACGACGCGCTGGATCTCCATGAGCGTCGGCGCAGGCGAGTCGGCCAGCGCCACGACGGCGACGACGACCCGCTGTCCCCACTCGGTGTCGGGGCGGCCGAACGCCGCGGCCTCACGCACGCTCCCCAGCCGCACGACGGCGTCCTCGACCGCCGCCAGCGCGACGTTCTCGCCACCCGAGACCACCACGTCGTCAGCCCGGCCCGTGACATGCACCGTGCCGTCGGGATCGACCCAGCCGAGATCGCTCGTGGTGAACCACCCTTCACTGAAGTGAAGTTCGGTCAACGCCGGCTCCCGGCGATAGCCGGACGCCAGCACCGGCCCACGGATCTGCAGGCGCCCGTCGGCGTCGGCTCGCACCTCGACGCCGTCCAGCGGCAACCCGTCATAGACGCAGCCGCCAGCCGTCTCCGACATGCCGTAGGTCGTCACGACCGTGATGCCCTCCGAGCGCGCCGACTCCAGCAGCGGCGCCGGGGTGGCCGCACCGCCCAGCAGCACCGTGTCGTACGCGCGGAGCGCCTCGACCCCACCGTCCGCCAGCAGCCGCCGCAGCTGGGTCGGCACGAGCGACGTGCACAGCCGCGAGCCGACGGCCCGGTCGGTGGCGTCGACGAACGCGGCCACCTCGAACGATCCGTGCATGTCGACGACGACCGGCTCGGTCCCGGCGATCACCGAACGCACCAGCACCTGCAGCCCCGCGACGTGCTGCACCGGCAGGGCCAGGACCCAGCGCGCGGGCCCGCCGAGCCGCAGCTGGCTGGCGAGCGCAGAAGCACGAAGAGCACTTCGTGAGAGGAGTACGCCCTTCGGTGCGCCCGTCGAGCCGCTCGTGGCGATGACGGCCGCGAGTTCCGCCACCTCCGAGGGCTGTTCGGGCGCAATCACGGCGAGCAGCGTCTGTCGCAGTTGCTCCGGGAAGTCGGCAAGAGGAACCACCGCCGGTCCGGTGCCGTCGAGGGCGGCGCGCAGCTGCTCCAGAAAGGCGACGACAGTCGCGGTGTCACGAGGCGCCGAGGCGATCAGCAGCGGGCCGCTCGCGGGGGTGGACACAGCGGCTGAGCCTACTTCCGGGGCGGGTTGTGGCGTGGTCGACAGACCTGCTGCTGCAAGACAAGACGGCCACGGGCATCCCGGTGCCGCTGGAGGTCAACGGCTATCGCTGTCGGAGCACCGTGACACCGATGGGCGGTCAGTTCCTGCAGCCACCAGCTGGCCTACGCCCACTGGGCCGACGGCGCCAAGAAGGCCGAGACCCGCGAACGGCGCGTCGCGGAGGCCGTCATGCTCATCGAGGGGCGTACGCGCAGCTGAGGATCAGTAGTACCAAGGGAAGCGGCTCCAGTCCGGCGTCCGCTTCTCGAGAAAGGCATCACGGCCCTCGACCGCCTCGTCGCCCATGTAGGCGAGCCGCGTGGCCTCACCGGCGAAGAGCTGCTGGCCGCCGATGCCGTCGTCGACGAGGTTGAAGGCATATTTCAGCATCCGCTGCGCTGTCGGGCTCTTCCCGCAGATCGTGCGGGCCCACTCGAGTGCGGTGGGTTCGAGGTCGACATGGTCGACCACCTCGTTGACCATGCCCATGCGGCGCGCCGCCTCGGCGTCGTACTCGCGGCCGAGAAAGAAAATCTCGCGTGCGAACTTCTGGCCGACCTGGCGGGCGAGATAGGCCGAGCCGTAGCCGCCGTCGAACGAGCCGACGTCCGCGTCGGTCTGCTTGAAGCGCGCGTGCTCGCGGCTGGCCAGCGTCAGGTCGCAGACGACGTGCAGGCTGTGCCCGCCGCCCGCCGCCCATCCCGACACCACTGCGACGACGACCTTGGGCATGGTGCGGATCAGACGCTGGACGTCGAGGATGTGCAGACGTCCGGCGCGCGCTGCCGCGTCGAGCGGGTCGCCGGCGTCGCCCCCGGCGTACTGGTAGCCGGCCCGCCCTCGTACGCGCTGGTCGCCTCCCGACGAGAACGCCCAGCCACCGTCGCGGGCCGAAGGTCCGTTGCCCGTCAGCAGCACGCAGCCGATGTCGGGGGACATGCGCGCGTGGTCGAGGGCGCGGAAGAGCTCGTCGACCGTGCGTGGCCTGAACGCGTTGCGCACCTCAGGCCGGTCGATGGCGATGCGGACCGCCCCCACGCCGATCGCGCGGTGGTAGGTCACGTCGCTGAAGTCGGAAAAGCCGTCGACGGCGCGCCAGGCGGCAGCGTCGAACGTCGCCGACACGGGGGTTTCGTTCACGACACGGGAGAATAGGCGGGTGCACACGACCGCGAGAGTCGCCGCTACCTATGACGTGCCACTGCGCGAGCGGTTTCGGGGTCTCCGCCGCCGTGAGGGGATGCTCATCGAAGGGCCGGCGGGCTGGGGTGAGTTCTCACCCTTCTGGGACTACAGCACCTCCCGCGCGGCGCCCTGGCTGCGCGCGGCCTACGAGGCGGCGATGGTCGGCTGGCCGGCACCGGTGCGCGACCGGATCCCCGTGAACGCCACGGTCCCCGCCGTCGAGGCCGAACGGGCAGCGGAGCTGGTGCGCGAGGCGGACTGCACGTCGGTCAAGGTCAAGGTCGCCGAGCGCGGGCAGGCTTTCGCCGACGACATCGCCCGCGTCTCGGCGGTGCGCGACGCCCTGGGTCCCCAAGGCCTCATCCGCGTCGATGCCAACGGTGGCTGGGATGCCGGGGAGGCTCCCGCACGCATTCGGGCGCTCGACATCGCCGCAGGTGGGCTGGAATACGTGGAGCAGCCGTGCGCGTCGGTAGAGGAGCTCGCGATCGTCCGCCGCCGGGTGGATGTTCCGATCGCGGCCGACGAGTCGGTGCGCATCAGCGACGACCCGCTGCGCGTCATCCGTGCAGAGGCCGCCGACATCATCGTGCTCAAGGTCGCCCCGCTGGGCGGCGTGGTGGCCTGTCTGGTGCTGGCCCAGCAGGTCGGCGTGCCGGTCGTCGTGTCGTCGGCGCTCGAGTCCTCCGTCGGGCTAGCTGCGGGGGTCGCCCTCGCGGCGGCGCTGCCCGACCTGCCCTATGCATGCGGGCTCGGCACCGCGCGGCTGCTCGCCCTCGACGTCACCATCGACCCGCTGGTCCCGGTCGACGGCTACCTCACCGTGCGTCCCGTCGTCCCCGACGCGGCTTCCCTCGGCTCTGCCGCTGCCGACGACAAGACCAGACGACGTTGGCGGCAGCGGTTCGCAGAGGCGAGGCGCGACGCATGAATCCCTCTTCTGCCCTCGCAGTTGTTCTCGTGGACGAGCTGGTGCGCAACGGCATACGCGAAGCTGTGCTGTCGCCCGGATCGCGCTCGGCGCCGCTGGCCTACGCGCTGCATGACGCCGAAGCGGACGGCCGACTGCGTCTGCATGTGCGCATCGACGAGCGCAGTGCGGGATTTCTTGCGCTGGGGTTGTCCAAGGCCTCCGGCCTGCCTGTGCCGGTCGTCACCACGTCGGGCACGGCCGTCGCCAACCTGCACCCGGCCGTGCTCGAGGCCTCGCACAGCGGCGTGCCGCTGATCGTGCTCAGCGCCGATCGTCCGCCTGAGCTGCGCGGTGTCGGAGCCAACCAGACGGTGGACCAGCGCGCGATCTATGGAAGTGCTGTTCGCGAATTCCGCGACATGGGAGCGCCGGACGAGCGGGCTGGCCAACAGCAGAACTGGCGTTCGGTGGTCTGTCGCGCCGTGGTCGCTGCGTGTGGAACGCTCAGCGGAGACCCAGGTCCTGTGCAGCTCAACCTGGCACTGCGCGAGCCGCTGGTGCCCTCGGCGCAGGAGCAGGGCTGGCACGAGCCGCTCGACGGTCGGCCCGGTGGTGCGCCTTGGACGTCGGTAGCGCCGCGTGCGTCACTGCCGACGGCGTATGTCGGCGCGCCCCGCACCCTGGTCGTGCTGGGCCAGGCCCCGGCCCCCGCGGGAGAGGCCGCGCTCGCCCTGGCCAGAGCCCGTGGCTGGCCGGTGCTCGACGAGCTCGACGCCGCGGTCCTCCTGGATGCCTCGTTCGCCGCCGCGCACCGTCCTCAGCGGGTGCTCGTCGTCGGCGCGGTCACGACCTCGCGCTCGCTCGCGGCGCTCCTGCACGACCCCGAGATCGCTGTGGATGTCGTTTCCTCAGGGCCCAGGTGGGCGGACGCCGGCTCGACCGCGAGCACCGTGGTCGTCGACGTCGACCCCGCGAGCGACGGCCCTGCCGGTGACGTCGCCTTCGCCCGGGTCTGGAGCGAGAGCATGGTCACCGCACGGGCGGCCCTGCGCACGCTGGTGGCAGCCGGCCCGGTGTCGGGCCCGGCCGTCGCGATGGCGCTCGCCGACGCCCTCCCGTCGGACGCCACGCTGTTCCTCGGCGCCAGCAGCGCCATCCGCGACGCTGCTGCGGTCGGCGGCTGGCGTGGGCACCTCGTGCTCGCCAACCGTGGGGCATCCGGCATCGACGGCACCGTGTCGAGCGCCATCGGCGCAGCGCTGGCCGCCCAGCGCAACGGCGATCCGGCGGCCTACGCGCTGATGGGCGACCTGACGTTCCTGCACGACCACAACGGCCTGGTGATCGGTCCGCAGGAGCCCCGGCCCGATCTCTGCGTCGTGGTCGTCAACGACGACGGAGGCAGCATCTTCGCCCGACTCGAACCCGGCGAGGAGCGCTATGCCGGGCCGTTCGAGCGGGTCTTCGCGACGCCACACGGCACCCGGCTCGACCGGCTCTGCGCGGCCACGGGCACCCCCCACGAGCTGGTCACCGACGCCTTGTCGCTCCCTGCGGCACTGCGCCCGGCCGCGCCCGGCTCCGGCATCAGGGTGGTGGAGGTTCGGGTGAGCCGGAGGCACGCTCGCCGGCTGCAGGACGAGCTGCGTGACGCCGTGGTGGCCGCGCTCGCCGCGCTCGCCGCGCAGACACGACCAGCTGTGCAGCGAACGTAGCGCCCGAGCCCGTCACGTCGAGGGTCTGCCGTTCTCGACGCCGGACGCGGTCGCGAGCCGGTGCCTTGGCGCGTCAGCCGAGTGCTTCGCGCACGGGCAGCAGTTTGGCCTGCGCCTCGGCGACCTCGGCGTCGGGGTCGCTGCCCGCCACGATGCCGCAGCCGGCCCACAGGCGCAGTGCCGAGCCGGTCACCTGGGCGCAGCGCAGCGCCAGCGCGAACTCGCCGTCCCCGCGCGAGTCCACCCAGCCGACCGGGCCTGCATAGCGACCGCGGTCGACAGCCTCGAGCTCGGCGATGACCGCGAGCGCCACCTCGCTGGGAAACCCGCCGACAGCTGCCGTCGGATGCAGGGCTCCGGCGAGCTCGAGCGCCGAGAGCTTGCTGTGGAGCTGCGCGGTGACGTCGGACGCGAGGTGCATGACGTTCGCCAGCTCCAGGACCGTCGGCGCTGCGGGGGCCGCGACGGTTCCGTGCCGCGACAGCGACGCGACGAGGGAGTCGACCGCGTAGGCGTGCTCGTCGTGGTCCTTGCTCGAGCGGCGCAGGGCGTCGGCCGCCGTCGCGCTGCTCGCCACAGTGCCGGCGAGCACACGCGAGGCCGCGCGGTCGCCCTCGCGCCGGACGAGCAGCTCAGGTGTGGCGCCGACGAGGCCGTCGACGCTGAAGGTCCAGCACGTCGGATAGCGCTCGGCGAGTCGGCTGAGCAGCACCCGGGCGTCGAGCGGGGCGTCGAGCACCGCGATCTCGTCGCGGGCCAGGACCACCTTGTCGAGCAGCCCGGCGTCGATGCGGCGTACGGCCTCGGCGACGGCTCCACGCCAGTGCTGGGCCCCGACGCCGCCGTCGGACCAGCGGGCCACGGCGGGCGCGCGCCGGGCGGCGTGGGCGGGCGCGGGATCGACGTCGTCGATGGTGGTCAGCCACGTGACGCCGGCCCGTCGGCCCACCACCACCGACGGGACGACGAGCACCGAGGGAGTGGGGGAGTCGGCGAAGGCGAAGCTGGCGAAGGCCACGGGGCCCGAACCCGGCACGGCGAGGGTGTCATCGACATCGAGCGAGGCGCACAGCTTGGTCCACCAGCGCTGCGCCTCGGCGAAGCGGGCGGGACCGTCGAGCTCGATGCGAGCCGCCTCGCCCCATCCGACGAGCCCGTCGCCGCGGCGGACCATCGCCAGCGGCGCGTCGTCGGGAAGCAGATCGAGCAGCTCAGCGACGCTGCGGCGGTCCGTCACCGCCACCGTCCGCGCGCGCAGCGCGGCGCGGAGCGGGGCGGTCGTCACCTCACGAGCGTAGGCCCGACGCCCACCCCCTGCAGGCCCGCTGCACGGTGGGAGGCTGTGACGATGAGCACGAACAGCCGCGCGGATCTCGACAAGGCACCGGGCGATGTCGCCGCGATGTTCGACGGCGTTGCAGAGCGTTATGACGCCACCAACACCGTGTTGTCACTCGGCCAGGACCGCGCCTGGCGGCGCGCGGTGGTCCGCGCGCTTGACGTACGCCGCGGCGAACGCGTCCTCGACCTCGCCGCGGGCACCGGCACGTCGTCCGACCCGTTCCTCGCCCGGGGGGCACGGGTCGCCGCCACCGACTTCTCCCTCGGGATGCTGCAGGCGGGGGCCCGGCGGCGCCCGGGCCTCGCGTTCGTCGCCGGCGACGCCCTGCACCTGCCCTATGCCGACGACGCCTTCGACGCGGTGACCATCTCCTTCGGGCTGCGCAACGTGGTCGACCCCGGCGCCGGGCTCGCCGAGCTGCTGCGCGTCACGCGTCCGGGCGGCCGCCTCGTCGTCTGCGAGTTCAGCCGGCCGACCTGGGGTCCCTTCCGCGGGATCTACGACGGCTATCTCGGCCGGGCGCTTCCCAGGGTGGCGCGCAAGGTCGGGAGCAACGGGCCCGCCTACGCCTACCTCGCCGAGTCGATCCGCGACTGGCCGGCCCAGCAGGCCCTTGCCGCGCGCGTCGCCGGTGTGGGCTGGCAGCGGGTGCAGTGGCGCAACCTCTCAGGCGGCATCGTCGCGCTGCACCGGGCGTACGCGCCGGGCGGGTGACCTCTGCGTCCCGACCCGCGTCGTCCGGCAGTCTCCCCGGCGAGCGCCGCTGCGGCTCGGGCTGGTCGGGAAGCCGCCGCAGAGGTGGGATCGGTATTAAGATCGTTGCTCGATACGGAGCGCACGCCGTTCGAGCAACGAGGGAGGGGTCGCAGGCGATGGCAGACGTGTCGATCGACCCCGACGGTGTGATCGCCCTGTCGCGCGCCGCCATGGTGACTGCCGGCGACCTGGACCACGGCTCGGCGGCGCTGCAGCACGTGATCGACGGGGTGAGCCACCTCGCCCCCGGGGCGCCCGACGTCCGCACCCGGTGCATGGCCGCGGCCGGCAATCTCGTCGAGCAGGCCGGCGCCGCGCAGCGTCGTGCCGTCGACTACGTCGACCACGAGAAGCCGCTGCACGACCTGCTGGGACCGGGCTTCTGGCTGCCGGCTGCCGGCAACGTCTGGGGAAGTGCGGACCCCTGGTGGAAGGATGCCCAGCGGATCGCCACCTCCGACGAGGTGGGCGCGGGGTTCTTCGGGACATCTGCCGAGTTCATGAACCGCTACGGGAAGGGTTGGTCCGTCGACGTCCCGGGGTCGGGGGCGCCGTTGCCCTTCGTCGCGCGGCTGGACGCGTTGGCGCCCCCGGCGGTGACGTGGCACGGCGATGGCTACGTGCGTGGCCCGGGTGGGCTGCTCGTGCCGTCCGGCTCCCCAGGCGTCGACCCGCGCGTGCCGCCACCGCCGAGCCTGCGCGACCTGCCCGAGGACTGGGGTCGGCAAGGTGGCCTCAGGGCGACGCCGGTCAACCCGCCGAAGTGGGCGACCTCCGGCTCACGAGCTCTAGGTGTGGCGGGCGCGGCCCTGACGGTGTACGGAGCGGGCTACAGCCAGTGGGAGTCGGACCAGAAATACCACCCTGACATGGGAGACGGCGAGCGCGTCGCTCGGGCAGCGGGCAACGCCGCGGTCGAGGGCGGGTTCGCCGCGGCCGGCGGCTATGCAGGAGCGGTGGCGGGCGCCGAGTTCGGTGCAGCGGTGGGCAGCATCTTCCCCGGCCCCGGGACGGTCGTCGGCGGTGTCGTCGGCGGTGTCATCGGTGGCTTCGCGGGCAGCAAGGTCGGAGCGGCCACGGGACGCGGCATCAAGAGTGTGGCGACCAAGGTGTGGAAGGGTCTGTTCGGGTGATGCGCCAAGCACTGGTGCGCTCGTCGACCGACGGTCCGACCTGGGTCTGGGCCCTGCTTGCGCTGGGGCTGGCGTTCTCGGCTGTCGGCGCGAGCGCCTACGTCGGCAGATGGCGGTCCTGGACACGCTCTGTCGACTCGTTGCGGTTCGGCGCGCCGGGTGCCGCCTGGCTCGGCGCGTGCGCGGTGCTCTGCTTCCTGGCGGTCGCGGCGCAGACCGCCGCCGCTGGACCTTCAGGTGAGGGCGGCGCCCTGCAGGTGGTCGCCGCGCTGCTCTTCTCCGCCGCCGTGGTCGCCTTCATGGTCGCCGCTCTCTCACCCTTCTGGATGTGGTCGGTCTTGCAGCCCCGCTGGTTCCGCACAGCCTCACGCGCGCGGTCGCGATGAGCGACGACTGGGTCGCGCTCCAGGACGAGCGCACCGGCGCCGGCCTCACGAGCCCGCCGGGGTGGGAGCGCATCGGCGCCGGCCTTGCGGTGATCGCGCTGGCGGAGCCGGCGGGCACCGTGCCCGACGGCGCCTTCCGGTCGAACGTCGTCCTCACGGTCGAGGACGTGCCGGTGATCGGTCACGACCTGGCGACCTACTCCGACTTCGTGGTCGGCGGTCTGCTGCGCGCCATCCCTGGCCTGCACATCGCGTCCGTGGACATGGTGGAACTGGCCGGCGGGCTCCTGGGGCGACGCCTCGTCGCCTGCTACCGCGAGGGGCTGGCGCCTGTCGTGCTGCAGCAGTGGTGGACCGTGCGTGGCGGCGTTGCCACGGCGGTGAGTGCGTCGGCGAGCGTCTCGGCGTACGCCTGGGCGCTCGCCTTCTTCCCGTTCTGTCTGCGAGACCTGAGACCGGCCGTACGCGCGCTCCCGGCGGGCACCCCGTGACCGGGCCCGCCGAGCCCCGTGCGCACGGGGCCGACGCCTTCGCTGCATCGAGAGGCGTGCACGTCGAGGACCTCGGGTGGGTGGCTGACGAGCAGCCGTGGATCCACCACGGCCCGCGGCTGAGCAGTGCGGCGATCGCCATGCTCAGCTCGGCGCCTGGCCGCTCATCCGTCCCGCTCGACGACCGGACCGCCGCTGCCCTGGCCGAACTGGTCGACGCGGAGCTGAGCACGCCCGCGAACGTGTTGACCGAAGTCGGCCGAGCTGTCGCCCAGGCATTGGCCGAGCCGGTTGCGCGGCTGCGGGTCGAGGCGCGGTCAGAGCGGACCTCGCGCATCCTCGAGCTGTTCCTGGGCGTCGACCAGGCGGTCCTGGTGACGAGCGAGGCGCCGACGTCCGGCTCGGTGGTGCTCGATGTCGTCGAGCTGTCCTGGGCGGGTCCGGCGGTTGCGTCGTGGCTCGGTCTGGGGCCCGCCTGGAGCTTCGACCTCGCTCCGGCCGTGCTGCCTCGCGATGTGGTCCTTGCGCGCGTGGACGCTGCGGCCACGCCCGTGCCCGCTGACGCGGACGAGGCGCTCGCGGCGGTGTGGGTCGAGCCCTGGCAGCTGTGGGGAGTGCGGGCTCATCCCAGCGACGAGCAGGTGCTCATGGTCTGCGCCGGCCGACGGGGGCTCGTCGCGGTGGCCGACGAGCCGGCGGGCGACCCCGGCTCCGGGCTCGTGTCCTTTGTGCCGCTGCCGTCTTTCGCCGCCTTCTCCGGGCTGATCGCCATGGTGGAGCGGGCCTACGGCGCCGGCCTGGCGCGACGCGAACACTCGCCTCGTTGAGGCTCGGGCTCGACCGGCCGCCTGTCGGGCGTCAGCGTGCGGGCGTCGAGGTGCTGGCACGACGCCGCTCCTCGGCGTCGGCTTCCAGGTCGAGTGCCGTGGCACGGCGGCGCAGGGCGACCGCATAGTCGTGGGCGTCGCGGCTCGCCGCTGCGGTGTCGGTGGTCGCGGAGCGCGCCACCGTGGCGAAGGTGGTCGCTGCCGGGCCCCGCCACACCGCGGCGACCGGATGAGCGCTCAGCAGGTCGGGGACCAGACTGCCGATGGTCGCGGCCGAGGTCTCGATCGACGCGCCTGCGGCTCGGCACCGCGCGGCGTCCGCGCGCAGCGCTACGGGATCCGTCACGCGCCAAGAATAGGCCTCCCGCCGTTCGGACGGGTCGGTCTCTGGCTGCGCACGGCAGGTGTAGCCCGGGACCGGCTCGGGTAGGCCGCTTTCATGGGACTAGACGACAAAATCCAGAATGCAGCCGAGAACGCCAAGGGTGAGGTCAAGGAGCACGTCGGGGGAGCGACGGGCGATCGTGACATGCAGGCCGAGGGACTGGCCGATCAGGACAAGGCCGACCTCAAGCAGGCCGGCGAGAAGGTCAAGGACGCCTTCAAGAACTAGTTCGTCCCTGCGTGTCCTCCTGACGGGGGTGCCTCGACGCCGGTGTTCCTGCCCTCCGCGGGCAGAGGCACCGGCGTCGTCGTAGACTCCGCCGCAAGAGCGCATGTGAAGCTCTTCACAAGCGCACCGGGAGGGCTGATGGCGACGACGAGGAAAGCCGGCGAGACGCCGGCCCCCATGACGCGACGCAGTCAGGCAGACGTCGTCGTGGTGGGCGCCGGCCCCGCCGGAGCCACCACCGCCTACCACCTGGCCAGGGCCGGCCTCGATGTCGCTCTGCTGGAGAAGACCGCGTTTCCGCGAGAGAAGGTGTGTGGCGACGGCCTCACGCCCCGCGCTGTCGCCCAGCTGGTGCGCATGGGCATCGACACCAGCCCCGAGGCCGGCTGGCTGCACAACAAGGGTCTTCGCATTCTCGGCGGCGGCATGCGTCTGGAGATCCCCTGGCCCGAGCTGGCGAGCTTTCCCCCCTACGGCCTCGTCCGCCGCCGCGACGACTTCGACGAGACGCTTGCCCGTGCCGCCCAGAAGGTGGGAGCGAGGCTTTCCGAGCGCACCAGCGTGACCGGCGCCATCGTCGACCCGCACACGGGTCGCGTCGCCGGCGTACGCGCGACAGGCCCCGACGGCGAGCCCCTCGAGGTCCACGCGCCCCTGGTCGTCGCGGCCGACGGCAACTCCTCGCGGCTCTCGGTCTCCCTCGGACTCACCAAGCGCGAGGACCGCCCGATGGGCGTCGCGGTCCGCACCTATTACACCTCGCCGCGCAGCGATGACGACTGGCTCGAGTCGTGGCTCGAGCTGTGGGAGGGCGACGACCTGCTCCCGGGCTACGGCTGGATCTTCGGCATGGGCGACGGCACCAGCAACGTCGGGCTCGGCATCCTCAACACCTCCAGCGCCTGGGGTGCCGTCGACTACCGCGCCCTGCTGCGCCGCTGGCTCGACGACACCCCCGAGGAGTGGGGCTTCCGTGAGGAGAACCGCACCGGGCCCGTGCGGGGCGCCGCTCTGCCGATGGGTTTCAACCGCCAGCCGCACTACGGCAACGGCCTGCTGCTCGTCGGTGACGCCGGCGGAATGGTCAACCCGTTCAACGGTGAGGGCATCGCCTACGCCATGGAGTCCGGCGCCATGGCCGCCGAGGTCGTCGCGCAGGCGCTCGCGCGCCGGGGGGCGCCCGCTCGTGAGCGAGCCCTGCAGGCCTACCCTCGTGCCCTGAAGGATGCCTGGGGTGGTTACTACACATTGGGTCGCGTGTTCGTGAAGGCCATCGGCGACCCGCGCGTCATGCGGCTGGCAACCCGCCACGGCCTGCCGCACCCGGTGCTCATGCGCTTCACCCTCAAGCTGCTCGCCAACCTGACGGACCCGCACGGCGGGGACGCCATGGACCGTGTGATCAACGCCATGACGAAGCTCGCGCCCGCGGCCTGACCCGGGCAGAAGACCCCGGACCTGCCCTACATAGGATCCAACGGGCCCACCACGTGCCTGCCGTCGAGCGGCGCACACCCCATCGCCGGCGCAGACCGCCCGACCCACCAACAGACCACAGCCGGACCACAGAAGGGAGCTGGGCGACATGGGAAGAGCCAGCTTCATCCCGATCCTCATCCTCGGTGCGATCGCCGGCGGCTTCGCGGTCTTCTCTGTGCTCGCGGGCTCCCTGACCGGGCCGAAGCGCTACAACCGCGCCAAGCTCGACGCCTACGAATGCGGCATAGAGCCGACTCCGCAGCCGGTCGGTGGCGGTCGTTTCCCGGTGAAGTATTTCCTCACTGCGATGCTGTTCATCGTCTTCGACATCGAGATCGTCTTTCTCTATCCCTGGGCCGTGACCTTCGACGCACTGGGCGTCTTCGGGCTGGTCGAGATGGTCATCTTCATCCTCACCGTGTTCGTCGCGTACGCCTATGTCTGGCGACGCGGCGGCCTCGAGTGGGACTAGCGAACCTCGCTCACGGAATAGGCGGACGAGTCCTATGGGCATCGAAGAGAAGTTGCCGAGCGGCTTCCTGCTGACCACGGTCGAGAAGGCTGCCGGGCTCGCGCGGCAGAACTCGCTGTGGCCGGCGACATTCGGCCTGGCCTGCTGCGCCATCGAGATGATGACCAGCGGTGGCCCGCGCTACGACCTGGCTCGCTTTGGCATGGAGGTGTTCCGCGCGTCGCCGCGGCAGGCCGACCTCATGATCGTCGCCGGCCGCGTGAGCCAGAAGATGGCCCCGGTCGTGCGCCAGATCTATGACCAGATGGCAGCTCCCAAGTGGGTGCTGTCGATGGGTGTCTGCGCCTCCAGCGGCGGCATGTTCAACAACTACGCGATCGTGCAAGGCGTCGACCACATCATTCCTGTCGACATCTATCTCCCCGGCTGCCCGCCGCGGCCCGAGATGCTCATCGACGCGATCCTCAAGCTGCACGACCAGATCAAGAACGAGCCGCTCGGCTCGCACAAGGC